>NZ_JBHVXW010000006.1:243336-416862 GCF_042881375.1 Streptomyces sp. NPDC058274 | reverse complement strand
ACTACTTTGCGTCCGCTCGCGGGCTCACGTAATACCCCACTGGGGCCCAGTGGTCGCCGTGTTGCAAATTGTTATGTCATTCCTCGGTGGGTGCGCCCGCTTTGTTTGGGGGGGCGCGACGCCGTCATCCAGAGGTGAACCCTCCATGGCCCATGTTCTCATCTCCTGCCGCGCCTTCATCACCCTTGTGTTCGTGCTCTCCGTGGCGGGCAAGCTCAAAGGCCGGCACACGTTTCACCAATTCACCGACTCGGTACGGGCGTTGGCGCCCCGTCTTCCCGCCGGGCCCACAGCGGTGGCGGTGATCGTCACGGAGGCGGTGACCGTCGTCCTGCTGGCGCTGCCGATGACGTCCCTCGCCGGATTCGTCCTCGCCACCGGACTGCTGGGCGCCTTCTCCGTGGCGATCGTTGCGACCGTGCGGCGCGGTGAGCAGGTCGCCTGCCGCTGCTTCGGCGCGGCCTCCTCGGCCCCCGTGGGCCCCGCGCATCTGGTGAGGAACGCGTTCCTGCTGGCCGGTTCGCTGACCGGCGTGCTCTCAGCGCAGGCGGCGGGCGGGGACGCCGGCGGAGTCGCGGGCGTGACCACTTCGCTCGTGTTCGGCGCCGCGGCCGCCGGCGTGACGCTGCTCACCGACGACATCTCCCGGCTGTTGCGGCCGCTCAGGCAAGAAGGGTAAGAACCATGCCGTACGTCATCGCACTGACCGCCTTGTTCGGGGCACTCTGCGTGTTGAACATCGCGCTCACCGTGGGGGTCCTGCGGCGACTGCGCGAGATCGAGGAGCGGACCAGGTACAGCGGGCTGGATCTGAACCCGGGCACCCCCGACGTGATGCTGGCGGTGGGCGAGCAGGTGGGCACGTTCACCACCGTCACCACCGAGGGCGAGCACCTGTCCGATGACTTTCTGACGGACGGGCACACGGTGGTCGGCATCTTCGCGCACGGCTGCGGCAAGTGCGACGAGCGGCTGCCGGAGTTCGTCTCGTTCGTGCAGTCGCGCGGAACCTCCCGCGAGCGGGCACTCGCCCTGCTGGTGGGGACGCCCGAGCAGGTCGAGGCGAAGCGTGTGCTCGCCGAGCCCGTGGCCACCGTGGTGATCGAGGAACTGGACGGTCCGGTGTCCGTGGCCCTGGCCGCACGGGTGTACCCGGCGCTCGCGGTGATCGGCCCGGACAAGGTGGTCAGGGCGGCGGGTTCACTGATCGGGAACGTGTCGTCCTTGGTGGACGCGTGACGACGACGCAGGGAGTCCTCAAGGCCCTGAGGCTGACCTGGCGTGCCTCGCGCTGGGGGACGTGCGTCCTCGCGCTGCTCACCCTCGCGAGCGCCGTGACCCCCGTGGCTGCCGCCTGGCTGACCAAGTCGCTTCTCGACGTCCTCACCCATTCAGGCGGCGCGCAACGCGGCCATGTCGTCGCCCTGGCGGTGGGTCTCGCCGCCGCGGGACTGTTCACCGGCTGCCTGCCCCAGGTGCTCATGTACGCCAACAAGGAGTTCGAGCGCGCCGTGGGCCTGCTGGCACAGCAGCAGCTCTACGAGGCGACCGGCCGGCTCGTGGGACTGGCCCGGTTCGAGGACCCGGCGTTCGTGGACCGCCTGCGGCTCGCGCAGCAGCACGGCGGCGCCACTCCCGGCGTGCTGGTGGCCACGGTGCTGTCCGTGGTGCGCGCGGTGGCCATGGCCGGCGGATTCCTGGGCTCACTGGTGCTGCTCGCCTGGTGGCTGCCGGCGGTCGTCGTCGTGTCCGTCATACCGGTGCTGGCGTCGGAGATGTGGCTCGCGAAGCGCAGGGTGAGTGCCTACTGGCAGATCGGCCCGACGGAACGACGTGAGATCTTCTACCGGGAATTGCTGACGAACCTTCAGGCGGCCAAGGAGATAAGGCTGTTCGACACAGGCGAGCAGCTCTCCGCGCGGATGACACGCGAGAAGCTGAAGGCCAACTCCGTCAGGGCGAGGCTCGACCGGCAGGAGCTGGCGGCTCAGACACTGGCAGGTCTCATCACCGCGAGCAGCGCGGGTGCGGCTGTCATCTGGGCGGTGCTCGCGGCACTGAACGGGCGGATCTCCCTGGGGGACGTATCGCTGATGATCGCGTCCGTGGCCGGAGTCCAGTCCGCGGGATCCGGGCTCATGCGGGACATCGCCAAGTCCCATCAGCAACTGCTCATGTTCCGGCACTACTTGTCCATCGTCGACGGTGAGACGGATCTTCCGGTGCCGCAGAAGCCGTCGCCGGTCCCCGTGCTGTCCTCGGGCATCGAGTTCCGGGATGTGTGGTTCCGCTACTCCCCCGAACATCCGTGGGTGCTGCGGGGCGTCAGTTTCCGTGTCGGCCACGGCCGTTCCCTCGGACTGGTCGGACGCAACGGCGCGGGCAAGAGCACGATCGTGAAGCTGCTCTGCCGCATGTACGACCCCGAGCGGGGCGCTGTCCTGTGGGACGGCGTGGACCTGCGGGACATGAACCCGGCGGAGCTGCGACGCCGGATCGGCGCGGTGTTCCAGGACTACATGACGTACGACCTCAGCGCCTACGAGAACATCGCGCTGGGCGATCTGCCGAACGCCTCGCTCGAGCGGGTGACGGAGGCGGCGCAGCGCTCGGGCGCGGACGCCTTCGTCCGGGAACTGCCGCGCGGGTACGACACCTTGCTCTCCCGGATCTTCTTCCAGGGCGACGAGGAGGACGGTGACAGCGACCGGGGCGTGACGCTGTCGGGCGGGCAGTGGCAGCGGCTGGCCATCGCGCGGGCGTATCTGCGCGGACGCCAGGACCTGCTGATCCTGGACGAACCCAGCTCCGGCCTGGACGCCGAGACCGAGGCCAGGATCCATCGCCAGTTGCGTGAGTACCGCGGAAGCCGCACGAGCGTGCTGATCTCGCACCGGCTGGGATCGGTACGGGAGGCGGACGAGCTGCTGGTCGTCGACGGCGGCGAGGTGGCCGAGCGGGGGACGCACGACGAGCTGATCGCGTACGGAGGGCTGTACGCGGGGATGTTCGCGGCGCAGGCCGAGGGCTACCGGTCCGAAACTGCCGGCCCGTTGGCGAACGTTCCGGGACAGCCCGTGGAGGCGGGAAGGTGATCTGGCTCCTCGCTGCCGTGGCGCTGGCCGTGGTGTTCCTTGCCGCCGCTCGGACGACACTGGCCTGGGTCCGCCGGACCGTCGTTCTGGTGCTGGTGCACGGCCGGAGCATGAGTCCGGCCTATCTGCCGGGCGACTGGGTGGTGGGCCGGCGCGTGGCGGCGACGCGGCTGCGCCGCGGCGATGTGGTGATCGTGGACATGCCGCCGACCGGTCAGGCACCCGAGGGTCACACGATGGTGGGCCGGCTGACGATCAAACGGATCGCGGCCCTGCCCGGCGATGCCCTGCCCGCGGACGTGCCGGGCGGGGAGCCGGGTGCACCGGTGCCCGCCGGTCACGTGGTCGTCCTGGGCGACAACCAGCCCGTGAGCACGGATTCCCGGCATCACGGCCCGGTTCCGTCGGCATGGGTCGTCGGCAGGGCGGTGCGCAAGGCGAACCTGCCCGGGATGAGGACGGTCCACCCCCAGGACGCGCCTCCCGCGCACCACTCCGGCGCCGGAAGCGAGTCTGCCGCGCCACCGGCCCGACCGCCGGGGTGACCAGCCCGGCGAGGCTCATGTCGCGCCACTACGGCTGCTGTTGACGCCGTCCGCACCGCGGCCCCGACTCGCGCCCCCGACGAATGGGGCCCGAGTGGCCCGGCGAGGCTCATGTCGCGCCGCCACGGCTGCTGTTGACGCCGCCCGCACCGCGGCCCCGACTCGCGCGCCGACGCATCGGGCCCGAGCGGCCCGGCGACGGTGCGGCGCCGGGAGCCGGTCCAACCGCGGACCCGAGGTCGCGTACAACCGCGGACGCCAAGGTCACGTACAACCGCGGACGCCCGGGTCGCGTCCAACCGCGGACGCCGAGGTCGCGTCCAGCCGTGGGCGCCCGGGTCCGGATCCGAGTTCGGGGCTACTGCGGAGGGTGACGGGGATCCGGACTGCTCCCCCGGAGTACGCGGACCGGGCAGCGCGTGCCGGGGTGCGGATCCGTACCCGACGGCGTGCGCGCGGCAGCAGCGCACACCCCGTGCGACGCGCCGGTTCAGGAAGGCGTCCGCGCCGCCGCCAGCAGCCGCGTCACATCGTCCGTGCAGATCGTCAGCGCCGCGCCCACCGTGGCGAGCACGTCCCGCTCGGCGGGTGTGTAGGGCCCGTCGGCCAGGGCGATCCGCGCGCCCTGCAGGAGGATCGCCTCGCGGCCCGTCGGGGCGAGGTGCGGTGCCAGCGGGTCCAGCGCCTCATGGAGCTCTATGGCGAGACCGGCGCCGCACGGCTCCCCGAAGATGCGGCCGGTGTCGGCGGCGAGGGCCTCGACGAGGGCGTCCAGCTGTTCCTCCGTGCAGTCGTCGAAGCCCGCGGCGCGGACGGCCGCGGCGGCCGTCTCCAGCGCGGCACGGGCGCAGGTGCCGCCCGCGGCGAGCACCGCGAGCGCGACCGTGTGCACGGCGTCGCGCAGCATCGCCGAGAAGCGGGTCGTGGTCGGGTGGTCGAGAACGTCGGCGCCGAAGTGGCGGCGGCAGGCGGCGCATTCGACGACGGGCCCGGTGTCGCCGCGCGACAGGACCGGGACGCCGAGCACCGTGAAGCGGCGCCGGCCGGTCAGGCGCTGGTAGTTGCGGTCGCCCCCGCAGCCGGGGCAGAAGAACTCGCCGTCGCCGACGGTGGTCCACGCGGTGCGGATGCCTAGAACACGGGACACACGACCAACACGGACATTACGGTCGTTCCGTCCCCATTCTGGCAGCACGTCGCACCTCCGTAACCCCACGGCAACATCGCCGCGTTGGCGTGATGTTAGCCACATTGTCGACGCGGAGTCAGTACCCAGGGCGAGACCTCACGGAGCCTTCACCGGTGATTGGCCGGTAAACGACGTGGCCCCGTCCGCCTCAAAAGGCGGACGGGGCCACAAAAGCGCCGGTCAGGCTGGTCAGCGAGCCGCGCGGTTGACCGCGGAGACCACGGCCTTCAGCGAGGCACGTGTCGTATTCGCGTCGATACCGATTCCCCACAGAACCTGGCCGTCGATCGCGCACTCGATGTACGAGGCGGCCTGCGCGGACGCGCCCTCGCTCATCGTGTGCTCCTGGTAGTCCAGCAGCCGTACGTCGATGCCGATGGACTGCAGGGCGTCGAAGAACGCGGAGATCGGGCCGTTGCCGGTACCGGTCAGGACCGTGTCCTGGCCGTCCACCGACGCCTCGACGGTCAGCGAGTCGATGCCGTCGCGGTCCGTCGTCGTCTGCCCGGTCTTGACCTGGACCCGGCCCCAGGCGTTGCCGGGGTTGGGCAGGTACTCGTCCTGGAAGATCGCCCAGATGTCCTTCGGGGTGACCTCGCCGCCCTCGGCGTCCGTCTTCGCCTGGATGATCTTCGAGAACTCGATCTGCATCCGGCGCGGCAGGTCCAGCTTGTGGTCGTTCTTCAGGACGTAGGCGATACCGCCCTTGCCGGACTGCGAGTTGACGCGGATGACGGCCTCGTACGAGCGGCCGACGTCCTTCGGGTCGATCGGCAGGTACGGGACGGCCCACTCGATGTCGTCGACCGTGACACCGCCGGCGGCCGCGTCGGCCTCCATCGCGTCGAAGCCCTTCTTGATGGCGTCCTGGTGGGAGCCGGAGAAGGAGGTGTAGACCAGGTCGCCCACGTACGGGTGGCGCGGGTGGACCTCCATCTGGTTGCAGTACTCGGCGGTGCGGCGGATCTCGTCGATCTGGGAGAAGTCGATCTGCGGGTCCACGCCCTGGCTGAACAGGTTCATGCCCAGGGTGACCAGGTCGACGTTGCCGGTGCGCTCGCCCTGCCCGAACAGACAGCCCTCGATGCGGTCGGCGCCGGCCATCAGCGCCAGCTCGGCGGCCGCCACCGCCGTACCGCGGTCGTTGTGCGGGTGGACGGACAGGCAGACGTACTCGCGGCGGGACAGGTTGCGGCTCATCCACTCGAATCGGTCCGCGTGCGTGGACGGGGTCGAACGCTCCACCGTGGCAGGCAGGTTGAGGATGATCTCGCGGTCCGGGCCGGGCTGCCAGACGTCCATGACCGCCTCGCAGACCTCCAGGGCGAAGTCGATCTCGGTGTCCGTGAAGATCTCCGGGCTGTACTGGTAGCCGAAGGCGGTCCGCTCGTCCAGCAGCTTCTCGGCGTACTCCATGACCAGCCGGGTGCCGTCGACGGCGATCTGCTTGATCTGGTCCTTGGAGCCGCGGAAGACGACCCGGCGGAAGACGGGGGCCGTGGCGTTGTACAGGTGGACCGTGGCGCGCTTGGCACCGACCAGGGACTCCACCGTGCGCTCGATCAGGTCCTCGCGGGCCTGGGTCAGTACGGAGATGGTGACGTCGTCGGGGATCGCCGTCTCGTCCTCGATGATCGAGCGGACGAAATCGAAGTCGGTCTGGCCGGAGGCGGGGAACCCGACCTCGATCTCCTTGTAGCCCAGCTTCACCAGCAGGTCGAACATCTCGCGCTTGCGGGCGGGCGACATGGGGTCGATCAGCGCTTGGTTGCCGTCCCGCAGGTCGGTGGAGAGCCAGCGGGGAGCGGCGGTGATCCGCTGGTCCGGCCACGTGCGGTCGGGGATGTCGACCTGGTCGTACGGGCGGTACCGGTGGATCGGCAGGGAGGTGGGCTGCTGGCGGTTCGGCATGATGCGAGGGCTCCTCGAAGGTGTCCGAAAGGACGGCCGACGGCGCAACGCCAGACTCCGCGGGGAGGGGGTCGGCCTACGACTACAGGCCCTCGCCGCGGCAGCTAAGGAGAAGCAGCCCGAAACGCATGATGCTCCGCAGCCTAGCGGAGCCGCGCCGGATGCGCGGGACCCGTATCAGTATGCGGGACCGCCGGCACAATCCGGATAAAAAGTGCGCCATACCACTTTCGGGCGGAGCGCGACGTTCCTTATCGCCGCATTTCACCAATCATGGTTGCAGGTAGTGACAGGCATATGACTCAGTGCAAGGGTGCCGGGCATGACCACCAACGGGGGCTTCGAGCCCGTCTTCTGCACCATCGTCCCGCCCCACGTCCTCGACACACTCGCCCGGCACGAGGACCCCGCGCTCGCCGGTCCCGCGCGCCGCACCCTGGAGCGCGACGCCCTGGAGCGCACCCACCGCCGGCTGACCACGGTGCTCGGCGCGCCCGCCGTCGCCGCGCCCCGGGACGCGGCCGAGGACAAGCCGCACCGCACCCTGTACGACGCCCGCCACCATCAGGAGCTGCCGGGCAAGAAGGTCCGCGGCGAGGGCGACAAGCCCGGCAAGGACGCCACGGTCAACCGCGCCTACGCCGGCCTCGGTGCCACCTTCGAGCTCTATCTGAAGGCGTACGCCCGCAACTCGATCAACGGCGAGGGCCTGCCGCTGAACGCCACCGTGCACTTCGACCGGGACTACAACAACGCCTTCTGGAACGGCGAGCAGATGGTGTTCGGCGACGGTGACGGCGAGATCTTCCTCGACTTCACCATCCCGGTCGACGTCATCGGACACGAACTGACCCACGGCGTCACGCAGTACACCGCGAACCTCACGTACTTCGGCCAGCCGGGCGCCCTCAACGAGTCGATGTCCGACGTCTTCGGCTCGCTCATCAAGCAGTACACGCTCGGCCAGACCGCGGCCGAGGCCGACTGGCTGATCGGCGCGGGCCTGCTCGCCCCGCGCGTCACCGGCACGGCACTGCGCTCCATGAAGGAGCCGGGCACCGCGTACGACGACGACGTGCTCGGCAAGGACCCGCAGCCGGCGACCATGGACGACTTCGTCCGCACCGGCCGCGACAACGGCGGCGTGCACATCAACTCGGGCATCCCCAACCACGCCTTCTACCTGGCCGCCACCGCCCTCGGCGGTCATGCCTGGGAGCGGGCGGGCCAGATCTGGTACGACGTGCTGACCGGCGGCGAACTGGGCCAGCAGGCCCTGTTCACGGACTTCGCCAGGCTCACGATCGCCGCGGCACGCACCCGCTTCAACGACGGCGAGGAACTGCAGGCCGTCCTGAAGGCATGGGAACAGGTCGGAGTCCCCACCTCCTAGCCGCCGGCCCCGACTCGCACTAGACAGGACCCATGCGTATTCAGGTACGGCGCACGGGTGGATTCGCGGGCATCGAACGTCACGGCGAGGTGAACACCTCGGGACGCCCCGATGCCCACGAGTGGCACGCCCTGGCCGAGCAGGCGCTCGCCGCCGGCCGGGGCGCCGCCCCCATCGGCGTCCCGGACGGCTTCAGCTACGAGATCACGGTGGACGGGAAGACGGTGTACGCGGCCGACCCGAGACTGACGGAGGAGCAACGGAGCCTGATTTCACGGGTGTTGAAGGAGGGGGCGTAAAGGGCGACGGTGCCCGGCGACCCCGTATCGGCCAGTCCGCACCGCCCCGTTGACTTCCGTTACTGCGGGTAAGGATGATCGCGCGCATGGCGACGAACCCTCTCCCGCAGTTCCCGCCCGGCTTCCTCTGGGGCGTGTCCACCTCGGCCCACCAGATCGAGGGGGCCGCCGACCTGCGCGGCCCCTCGGTCTGGGACGCCTTCACCGCCGAACCCGGTCGGATCAAGGACGGCTCGACGGCGGCGGTGGCCTGCGACCACTACCACCGCTATCGGGAGGACGTGGCGCTCCTGGCCGGCCTCGGCGTGGACGCGTACCGCTTCTCCGTCTCCTGGCCCCGGGTGAACTCCCCCGGCGGCCTGGACTTCTACGACCGCCTCGTCGACGAGCTGTGCACGGCGGGCGTACAGCCCGTGCCGACCCTCTTCCACTGGGACCTGCCGGCGGACCTGGACTGGCTGAACCGCGATACGGCGGAGCGCTTCGCCGAGTACGCCGCGGTCGTCGCCGAGCGCCTCGGCGACCGCGTGCGGAAGTGGATCACGCTCAACGAGCCCGCGGAACACACCCTGTTGGGTCACGCCCTCGGTGCGCACGCACCGGGCAAGCAGCTGCTGTTCGACGCGCTGCCGGTGGCCCACCACCAGCTGCTGGCGCACGGCCTCGGCGTACGGGCGCTGCGCGCGGCCGGCGTCAGGGACCTCGGGATCGCCAACTCGCACGGCCCGACCTGGACGGCGTCGGAGCGGCCCGAGGACGTGGCGGCCGCCGACTTCTACGACCTCCTCCTCAACCGCCTGTTCGCGGACCCGCTGCTGCTGGGCCGCTACCCGGACGGCATCGCCGAACTCCTGCCGGGTGACGTCGAGTCGGACCTGAAGGTCATCGCGGAACCGCTGGACTGGTACGGGATCAACTACTACCAGCCGACGAAGGTCGGCGCCCCCGAAGGCGCGGAGATCGAGTTCTCCGGTCTCACGCTCCCGGCCGAACTCCCCTTCTCCGTGAGGGAACTGACGGGCTATCCGGTCACCAACTTCGGCTGGCCCGTCGTACCGGAGGCGCTGACGGAGCTGCTCACCGGCTTCCGCGACCGCTACGGCGACCGGCTCCCGCCGGTGGTCATCACCGAGAACGGCTGCTCCTACGAAGGCCTGGACGACCAGGAGCGGATCGCGTTCCTCGACGGCCATGTCCGGGCGCTGCACCGGGCGTGGGAGGCCGGCGTCGACGTACGCGGCTACTTCGTGTGGTCGCTGCTGGACAACTTCGAGTGGGCGGAGGGGTACGCCCGGCGCTTCGGGCTGGTCCACGTCGACTACGACACGCTGGAACGGACACCGAAGGCGTCGTACGCCTGGCTGCGGGAGGCCCTGCGGGCCCGGGGATGACGACGGAACCGGCACCACCCCCGGCGCCGGCCCTCGCCGAGCCGAAGGGGGGTGGCCCGAGCCGACGGCGCAACGGCCACCGGGGCTCAATTCGGGTGCCGTGAACGGGTCGTTCGTCTTGGATGGCCTCCATGACCACTGCGCGCACCTCTCTCGACCGGCTCGAGCGCTACTACGACGCGGTACCGCGCGCCTCGGCCCGGGCCGAGGACTTCGGCCCGCTCACCCTCTTCGTCCGCGAGACGCCCGGCTGGCCGTACTACGCGCGGCCCACGCCGGGCCGGCCGGGCCCGGCGGCCACCGCCGAGGACGTCGACCGGGTCAGGGCCCGGCAGCGGGTGCTCGGGGTGCCCGAGGCGTTCGAGTGGGTGGCGGAGGTGACGCCCGGGCTGCGGGGAGCCGTCGAGGCGTCGGGACTGCGGGTGCACGAGCATCCACTGATGGTCCGGGACGAGGACGCGCCGCTGCCCGGCCCGCATCCCCTCGTCCGCCTGCTCGGCCCCGACGACCCTTTGCTGGCAAGCGCGTTGGCGGTGCCGCATCTGGCCTTCGCGGCACCCGGCACCGCGCTGGGCGAGGCCGGCCCCGCCGAACTGACCGCCGAGACCGCCGCCCGCGCCGCCGATGTGCCCGCCGCCGCCGACCGCATCCGGGCGGGCCGCACGGTGCTGGCCGCGGCGGTCGAGGACGGCGGCGCGCTGTGCTCCGGGATGCATCTGCCCGTCGGCGACGTGACCGAGATCGCGGGCGTCGGCACACTGCCGTCCGCCCGTCGCCGCGGTCTGGGCCTCGCCGTCACGGCCGCCCTGGTGGCCGACGCGACCGCTCGCGGTGTCCGGACGGTGTTCCTGTCCGCCGGGGACGACGACGTGGCCCGCATCTACGCCCGCCTCGGGTTCCGGCGGGTCGCCACGGCGCTCATCGCGGAGCCCCCGGAGTAGTTCCGGAGCGGCTTCGGTTCCTGCGGGTGGTGGGCCTGCGGGACATGACACCGAGTCAGGCCCGAGGCCCCCAGGACCTGGACCTCAGAAGCCCAGCTTGCGCAGCTGGCGGGGGTCGCGCTGCCAGTCCTTGGCGACCTTCACATGGAGGTCGAGGAAGACCGGCGTACCCAGCAGCGCCTCGATCTGCTTACGGGACTTGATGCCGACCTCCTTCAGCCGCTTGCCCTTGGGCCCGATGATGATGCCCTTCTGGCTGGGCCGCTCGATGTAGACGAAGGCGTGGATGTCGAGCAGGGGCTTGTCGGCGGGCCGGTCCTCGCGCGGCAGCATCTCCTCGACGACGACGGCGATGGAGTGCGGCAGTTCGTCCCGCACTCCCTCCAGGGCCGCCTCACGGATCAGCTCGGCCACCATCACCTGCTCGGGCTCGTCCGTGAGGTCGCCCTCGGGGTAGAGCGCGGGCCCCTCCGGCAGCAGCGGGACGATCAGGTCGGCCAGCAGGTCCACCTGCTCGTCGCCGACCGCGGACACCGGCACGATCTCGGCCCACTCGAAGCCGAGCTCCGTACCGAGCTGGTCGATCGCGATGAGCTGCTCGGCGAGCGTCCTGCCGTCCACGAGGTCGGTCTTCGTGACGATCGCGATCTTCGGCGTCTTCTTGATCGACGCCAGCTCCTTCGCGATGAAGCGGTCGCCGGGGCCCAGCTTCTCGTTGGCGGGCAGGCAGAAGCCGATGACGTCGACCTCGGCCCAGGTGGTGCGGACGATGTCGTTGAGCCGCTCGCCGAGCAGGGTGCGCGGCTTGTGCAGTCCAGGCGTGTCCACCAGGATCAGCTGGGCGTCGGGGCGGTGCACGATGCCCCGGACCGTGTGCCGCGTGGTCTGCGGCTGGTTCGCGGTGATCGCCACCTTCTGGCCGACCAGAGCATTCGTGAGGGTGGACTTGCCCGCGTTGGGGCGGCCCACGAAGCAGGCGAAGCCGGCGCGGTGGGGTGCCCCCGAAGATTCCGGCGGCTCGGAGGACTGGGTACGAACGCTCATGGCGCCCATTGTCCCTGATCGTCGGAGGCCCGGTGCACGCCGTGCGCCCCGAAGCGCCGCGGTGAGCTTCCGGAAACGCCCCCGCAACACGAAACACGCCGGAAACGCGGGTGTGCGCCGCCCGAAACGCGGGCCGGTGACCCTCTGACGGACGCCCCCGCACCGAGGAGATCCGTCCGTGGAGACCGTGACCCTGGCCGCCGCTCGCATCGACACCGGCGACACCGCCTGGCTGCTCGCCGCCACCGCGCTCGTCCTGCTGATGACCCCGGGCCTGGCCCTCTTCTACGGCGGCATGGTCCGCACGAAGAGCGTCCTCAACATGCTGATGATGAGCTTCGTGTCGATCGCCCTGGTCACGGTCGTCTGGCTGGCCGCCGGCTACTCCCTCGCGTTCGGCGACGACGCCTTCGGCGGACTCGTCGGCGACCTGCGGCACGCCGGGATGGCGGGCCTCGGCCCGGACAGCGTCCAGGGCACCGTGCCCACCCTGCTCTTCGCGACCTTCCAGCTGACCTTCGCGATCATCACGGCCGCGCTGGTCAGCGGCGCGATCGCGGACCGCGCGAAGTTCGGGGCATGGCTGGTCTTCGTGCCGCTCTGGGCGCTGCTCGTATACGTTCCCGTCGCCCACTGGGTGTGGGGTCCCGGCGGCTGGATCCTGGACAGGCTGGGCGCACTGGACTTCGCCGGCGGTCTGCCGGTCGAGATCACCTCGGGTGCCTCAGGACTCGCCCTGTGCCTGGTCCTCGGCCCGCGGCTCGGCTTCAAGAAGGACGCCATGCGCCCGCACAACCTGCCGATGGTGATGCTGGGCGCCGGCCTGCTGTGGTTCGGCTGGTTCGGGTTCAACGCCGGCTCGGCCCTCGGCGCCAACGGCCTCGCCGCCGCCGCCTTCCTCAACACCCTCACCGCCGGCTGCACCGGCCTGCTCGGCTGGCTCTTCGTGGAGCAGCGGCGCGGCCACCCCACCACCCTGGGCGCGGCGTCCGGCGCGGTCGCGGGCCTCGTCGCCATCACCCCGTCCTGCGGCTCGGTGTCACTGATCGGCGCGCTGGTCGTCGGTCTCGCCGCCGGTGTCGTCTGCTCGTACGCCGTGGGCTGGAAGTTCAAGCTGAACTACGACGACTCGCTGGACGTCGTCGGTGTCCATCTGGTCGGCGGCATCATCGGCACGCTGCTCATCGGCGTCTTCGCGACGGAGGCGATGACGGGCGGGGCCGAGGGCGTCCTGTACGGCGGCGGACTCGCCCAGCTCGGCAAGCAGCTGGTCGCCGTCGTGGCCGTGGGGGCGTACGCCTTCGTCGTCACGTACGGCCTCGGGAAGCTGCTCGACCGGCTCATGGGCTTCCGGGCGGATGAGGAGCAGGAGCAGACGGGTCTGGACCTTACGGTGCACGCCGAGAGCGCCTACGATCACGGGGTCCTGGGCCATGGCGCCCCGGTCTCCTCGTCCCTCCCCACCGCGCAGAAGGTCAAGACCCAGGCATGAAGCTCATCACCGCCATCGTCAAGCCGTACCGCCTCGACGAGGTCAAGACCGCCCTCCAGGAACTCGGCGTGCACGGGCTGACCGTCACCGAGGCCAGCGGGTACGGCCGTCAGCGCGGCCACACCGAGGTGTACCGCGGCGCCGAGTACCGGGTCGACCTCGTCCCGAAGGTCCGCATCGAGGTCGTCGTCGGGGACACCGACGCGGACGCCGTGATCGACGCGGTCGTCAGGGCCGCGTACACAGGGAAGATCGGCGACGGGAAGGTCTGGGCAGTACCGGTGGAGACGGTCGTGCGGGTGCGGACGGGCGAGCGCGGGCCCGACGCGCTCTGACATCACCGCGGGGAACCGGACCTCACCGTCCGGCCGCACCGCAGGAACCGGTGCCGCGCACGCGCGACACCGGCCCTGGGCTGCGGGCTTGCCCCGAGCTCTACTCGAACACGAAGGGGCCCGGGGACTGCGGCCCGCCCGCGGTACAGGTGATGGTGATCCCGAAGACCACCATCTTCAGGTCGCCGCCGAACGCCTCCAGGCTGTCCCCGGCGGCGACGGTGCCGTCCAGCGGCCCTACGGTGACCCCGCCGCCCGCGGGGATCGCGGGGTTCTTCTGGCCAGTGAAGACCGAGGTCCCGCCGCCGGCCTTCATCAGCGTCAGGGTGGAGGCGATGGAGTCCTGGCCCACCGAGAGCGGGGCGGTGATCTCGGTCGAGGTCAGGGTGATGGTGGCCGCGGTGCCGGTCTGGGTGGCCGTGAGCGTGGCCGCTCCGGAGCCGCCGATGCTGCAGGTCGCGTTGATGGTCGCCGACTGCGGGGTGACGGCCGCGGCGGTCGGCGCGAACGCCAGGCCGGTTACGGCCAGGGTGCCGGCAGCTAACGCCGCGCCGATGCCCAAGCGGGTGCGAGTCATTGGATTACCTTCCCTTGTACGGGAATTGCCATGTGGGGGGGGGACAGCCGCCGGCCGTCGGCCGGGCATACGGGACCGGCACCGGGACGCCGGTGCGGGCGGGGGGAGTTGTGTGCGCGGCCGTGCCACGCGTGGGTGCGGCACGCTGTGCGGCGACGATCTGACGGTCCGTCGGAATTACCGGTTCCATTGATGCGCGAGCGGCCTGGGATTGCAAGAGATAGCCACGGGGTCCCCGAAAGTGGCCGAAGTTGGCCGTGCGGAACAGCCGTGTTTCGCCCTCTCCGGCTGAGTTTCAGCCCGTCCGGCGATTGAGGACGAGCGCGTCAGCGCGACACGGGGGTCTGGGGGCGAAGCCCCCAGGTACGGGACGGGCAGGGGCGGCGGGGGCGAAAACCCCGTAGGGCCCCTCAGCCCGCGGTCAAGGTGGCGCGCAAGGTCCCGTCGGGCCCCGCGACGAGCACCGGCGTGGCGGGCCCCCCAAGATCCCGAACCGCCGCAAGATCAGCCGCAGCCGCGGTCCCCGACTCGGAAACCACCGCCGCCGCCTCCAGGGACGTCGCCCCGGACGCCACCGCCATGGCCACCGCGGTCTGCAGCGCACTCAGCTTCAGCGAGTCGAGAGCAACGGTCCCGGCCGCATACGTACGTCCGGTCTCATCCCGTACCGCCGCCCCCTCGGGCACACCGTTACGGGCCCGCACGGAACGGGCCAGGGTGACGATCTTGCGGTCCTCGGGGTCGAGCGCGCTGCTGTCGGTCATGCCCCGAGCATACGAAGAACCCGCCGGGCTCCGCGCAGCGGTCCACGGCCACCAGTGATCCACAGCGGTCAGCGGTCCACGGCCACCAGTGATCCACGCCGACCAGCGGTCCACGGCGGTCAGCGGTCCGCCACTATCCGGCCACCGGGTACATCGACCCCCGCCGCCCCTCGGGCGAGGCCAGCCACTCCAGCTTGGCGGCGGTGTTGGCCTCCGGCAGCGGCGTGTGCAGCACGATGGTGAGATCCGGCCGCGCCGGCACCTTCATCGCGGTGGACTCCAGGCTCAGCAGACCGACCAGCGGATGGTCGAGCTCCTTGCGGATCTGGCCCGCGTGCTCGATGTCCCGGCGGTCCCACAGCGCCCCGAACTCGGCGCTGACCTCGTGGAGTTGGGCCAACAGCGCCTGGAAGCCCTCATCCTCGGGGGCGGCCGCGCAGGAGGCACGGAACTGCGCGACGACCGTGCGGGCGTTCACCTCCCAGGTCCGGGACCGGCCCCGGTAGAGCGGGTCGGTGAAGAAGTCGACGAGGCAGTTCTGCGAGTTCTCGGGACGCATGCCCAGGGTCATGCCGGCGGCTTCGTTGTACATCACGCAGTTGTAGTACGGGTCCATGATGTGCGCCGGAAACGGCATCCACGTGTCGATCAGCCGCCGCAGTCCGTCGCACATGTCCCGGTCCTCGGGGGCGACTTCGGGCGCGGGCGGGTTCAGCCCGGCCAGTACGTACAGATGGCGGCGCTCGGCGTTGCTGAGCCGCAGTACGCGGGCGACCGCGTCGAGCACCTGCGGCGAGACGGAGATGTCCCGCCCCTGCTCCAGCCACTGGTACCAGGACGCGCCGACGCCCGCGAGGACGGCGACCTCCTCGCGGCGCAGGCCGGGTGTGCGGCGCCGGGCACCGCCGCCGGGGAGTCCCGCCTCGGCCGGGGAGACCCGGGCCCGCCGGCTCATCAGGAACTCGCGCAGCTCGCGCAGCCGATGGGCCTTGAGCGCGTCCTCGGCCACGGTACGAATCCCCCTCCGGGTGACTGGTGGTGCCACCACCAGCATAAGTTCCCGCTCCCCACGGTTATTCCGGCCGCTGGATGCTCTTGCCCATGGCGACCGACACGACCCTCACCCCCTCCGCTCCCCCACCGACGACCCCGGCCGGGAGCCGGCTCTCGACACGCGACAAGCTGGTCCTCTTCGTGCTGTGCGCGGCCCAGTTCATGGTGGCACTCGACTTCTCCGTACTGAATGTGGCGCTGCCCGTGCTCGGCGAGGACCTGGGCATGAGCCAGGCCGGACTCCAGTGGGCCGTCACGGCGTTCGCGCTGCCCTCCGGCGGCTTCCTGCTGCTCTTCGGCCGGATGGGCGATCTGTACGGCCGCCGCCGGCTGTTCCTGACCGGCCTCGCCGTCTTCGGCGCGGCCTCGCTGCTGGCGACCTTCGCCTGGGACCCTGGGTCGTTCCTGGCCGGGCGGGCCCTGCAGGGCCTGGGCGCGGCGGCCATCGTGCCGACGGGCATGTCCCTGCTGACCACGACCTTCGCGGAGGGCCCCGCCCGCGACCGCGCCCTCGGCATCTCCGGGACGCTCCTGTCGCTCGGCTTCACCGTCGGCATGGTGGCCGGTGGAGTCCTGACGGACCTGCTGACCTGGCGCTCCACGATGGGTCTGCTCTCGCTCTTCGCCCTGATCGTGCTGCCGCTGGCCCCGGGCCTGCTGCCCGGCTCCGGCCCCCGCGACGCCGGGGCCACGGACGGCTCCCCCGAACCGGACCGACCGCGGCTGGACGTACCGGGTGCGGTCACCGTCACCGGCGGTCTGCTCTCGCTGATCTACGCCCTGTCGACGGCGGCCGAGCGCGGCTTCGGCGGCGCGGACGTCGTCGCGACGCTGATCGCCGGCGTCCTGCTGCTCGCCGCCTTCGTGTACGTCGAGTCGCGCACCGCGTCTCCGCTGGTCAGCCTGCCCATGCTGGGCCGGCGCACGGTGGCGTGGGGCAATCTGGGCGGCCTGGTCACCTTCTCGATGATGTCGACGGTGGTCTTCGTCCTGACCCTGTACCTCCAGGAGACCCTGGGGCTCTCCGCCTTCCGGGCGGGTCTCGTCTTCGGCGTCCAGGGCGTCATGTCGGCCGTCGCCGGTGTGTACGCCCCGAAGGTCATCGGCCGCTTCGGCGCCCGCCGCACGCTGGTCGGCTCGCTCGCCGGTCAGGGTCTGTTCATCGGCGCGCTGCTCGGCGTCGGTGAGGGCGGCGGCTCGGTGTGGCTCGCCACCGCGGCCGTCTCACTGGCCAGCATGTGCCATCTCGGCGCGATCATCTCGTACGGCCTGACCGTCACCTCGGGCGTCCCCGACGCCGAACAGGGCCTGGCCACGGGCCTGGTGACCTCGACCCAGCAGGTCGGCCTCACCATCGGCATCCCACTGCTGGGCGTCCTCGCCACCACGTCCACCGACCTGCTCTCCGGCGTCCACACGGTCCTGCTCCTCGACGCGGCGATCGTCCTGGCGGCGTCGATCCTGGTCGCCTTCGGCCTGAGGCGGGGCTGATTCCCAGCCCGTTCTTCTCGGCCCGTACTACGGCCCGTTCCCCTCGGCCCGTACTACGGCCGGTCCAGCCGAAGCCGCTCCGCCCGAGGAAGCCCCGCGACCACCAGGTCGTACGAGTCCTCGACCAGCTCCCGGACGAGACGCCCGGGCAGCGAACCGTCCACCGTCACCGTGTTCCAGTGCCGCTTGTTCATGTGCCACCCGGGCACGATCAGCCCGGGGTACTCCTCGCGCAGCCGCACCGCGTCCTCCGGATCACACTTCAGATTCACCGTCAGCGGCCGCCCGCCCAGATGACTCAGCGCGAACACCTTGCCGAGCACCTTGAACACCGAGGTGTCCGGATTGAAGGGAAAGTCCTCGACAGCCGCGTTGAAGGACAGACAGCAGGCACGCAGTTGGTCGGGTGTCACTCCGGCTTCGCCTCCTCGCCCTCCTCCTGGGCCGGCCCCGTCGGCTCCACCAGGACCGTCACGATCTTGTTGCGGCGCCCCGCGGCGGCCTCCGCGGTCAGCCGCAGCTCCCGGCCGTCGGGGAGCTGCACGGCCGAGGAGGCACCGGCGATCGGCACCCGGCCGAGCGCCTTCGCCAGGAGCCCGCCGACCGTCTCCACGTCCTCGTCGTCGTACGCCTCGAAGCCGTACAGCTCGCCGAGGTCGCCGATGTCCAGCCGGGCCGTCACCCGGAAGCGGTCATCGCCGAGGTCCTCGATCGGCGGCAGCTCACGGTCGTACTCGTCGGTGATCTCGCCGACGATCTCCTCCAGGATGTCCTCGATGGTGACGATCCCGGCCGTGCCGCCGTACTCGTCGATGACGACGGCGACGTGGTTGCGCTCCTGCTGCATCTCGCGCAGCAGATCCCCCGCGTTCTTCGTGTCGGGGACGAAGGTGGCGGGCCGCATCGCCGTCGACACCAGCTCGCTCTCGGCGTCCCGGCTGATGTGCGTCTTGCGGGCCAGGTCCTTCAGATACACGATGCCGACGATGTCGTCCTCGCTCTCCCCGGTGACGGGGATGCGGGAGAAGCCGGAGCGCAGGGCGAGCGTCAGCGCCTGGCGGATGGTCTTGTAGCGCTCGATGACGACGAGGTCGGTCCGCGGCACCATCACCTCGCGCACCAGGGTGTCGCCCAGTTCGAAGACGGAGTGCACCATACGGCGCTCGTCGTCCTCGATGAGGGACTCCTTCTCCGCGAGGTCGACCAGCGCGCGCAGCTCGGCCTCGGAGGCGAACGGGCCGCGGCGGAAGCCCTTGCCGGGGGTGAGCGCGTTGCCGATGAGGATCAGCAGGGGCGGGATCGGGCCCATGACGCGCGCCAGCGGGAGCAGCACGTACGCGGCCGCCGTCGCCGTGTTCAGCGGGTGCTGGCGGCCGATGGTGCGCGGGGAGACACCGACGGCGACGTACGACACGAGGATCATCACGCCGATGGCGACCGCGAGGGCCTGCCAGGTCCTGTCGAACTCGTTCAGGCAGGCGTAGGTGACGAGCGCGGCGGCGGCCATCTCGCAGCTGACGCGCACCAGGAGGGCCACGTTGAGATAGCGGGTCGGGTCGGCGGCGACCTGCGCGAGCTTGGCGCTGCCGCGCCGTCCGCCGCGTACGGCCTCCTCCGCCCGGAAGCTGGAGACGCGGGCGAGGCCCGCCTCCGCGCAGGCGGCGAGCCAGGCGACCACGACCAGCGCGATGGCACCGATGACGAGCTGGGGACTCATAGGTACTCGGCTCCGACTGCTAGGCGACGGTCGGGGCAGGTGAGGGGCCGGTCAGCCCCTGCTCCGCGCGCCAGCCGTCCACGATGGCCGCCTGCAGACCGAACATCTCGGCCTTCTCGTCGGGCACCTCGTGGTCGTAACCGAGCAGGTGCAGCACTCCGTGGACGGTGAGCAGTTGGAGCTCCTCGTCCATGGAGTGCTGCGTCGGGGCGTCCTTGCCCTGCTGCTCGGCGACCTCCGGGCAGAGCACGATGTCGCCGAGCAGGCCCTGCGGCGGCTCGTCGTCGTCCTTCATCGGCGGACGCAGCTCGTCCATCGGGAAGGACATGACGTCCGTCGGACCGGGCAGGTCCATCCACTGGATGTGCAGCTGCTCCATGGCGTCGGTGTCCACGACGATCACCGAGAGCTCGGAGAGCGGGTGGATGCGCATCCGCGCGAGCGCGTAGCGGGCGATGTCGAGGATCGCCTGCTCGTCGACCTCGGTTCCGGATTCGTTGTTGACGTCGATCGACATGGGCGTGCTGGTCTACTTCCCTCGGTTGCCGGCTTTGCCGCGGCCCTTGTGGGAGCCGTTCTCGGTGCCGTTCTCGCTGTCGTACTTCTCGTACGCGTCGACGATACGGCCGACCAGCTTGTGCCGAACGACATCCTGGGACGTGAGCCGCGAGAAGTGGACGTCGTCGAGGCCCTCCAGGATGTCCTGGACCTGGCGCAGACCGGACTTCGTACCGCTGGGGAGGTCGACCTGCGTCACATCACCCGTGATCACGATCTTCGAGTCGAAACCGAGCCGGGTGAGGAACATCTTCATCTGCTCGGCGCTCGTGTTCTGAGCCTCGTCCAGGATGATGAAGGCGTCATTGAGGGTTCGGCCCCTCATATATGCCAGCGGCGCGACCTCGATCGTGCCCGAGGCCATCAGCTTCGGGATGGAGTCGGGGTCGAGCATGTCGTGCAGCGCGTCGTACAGCGGGCGCAGATACGGGTCGATCTTCTCGTAGAGCGTGCCGGGCAGGAAGCCGAGGCGCTCGCCGGCCTCCACGGCCGGGCGGGTGAGGATGATGCGGTTGACCTGCTTGGACTGCAGGGCCTGCACGGCCTTGGCCATGGCGAGGTAGGTCTTGCCGGTGCCGGCGGGTCCGATGCCGAAGACGATCGTGTGCTTGTCGATCGCGTCGACGTACCGCTTCTGGTTGAGCGTCTTGGGGCGGATCGTGCGGCCGCGCGAGGACAGGATGTTCTGTGTGAGCACCTCGGCCGGGGTCTCCTGGCCGTCACCCTCCCCGTTCCCGCTCGCCCGGAGCATGGCGATCGAGCGTTCCACTGCGTCCTCCGTCATGGGCTGTCCCGTGCGGAGCACGAGCATCATCTCGTCGAACAGACGCTGGACGAGAGCGACTTCACCGGCGTCGCCGACCGCGTTGATCTCATTGCCCCGGACGTGGATGTCGGCCGCCGGGAAGGCCTTCTCGATCACGCGCAGGAGCGCGTCCCCAGAACCCAGCACGGTCACCATGGGGTGCGCGGCCGGAACGGTGAACTGCGCTCTTGCCTGCCCCTGCGCGGGGCTGTGCACTGTGGGTGTGTCAGTCATGGGCCGGCTCTGTAGGCCTTGCTCGTCCTCCTAGAACGGGGGCGCCGGCGCGGGGCCGGCTTGGCACTGCCAAGGGTACGTCGCGGCACTGACATCGCCGTAGGGCTTTTCGTACGCCCCTGCGACCACTCCCGCACCGGGGTCTCCCGCATCGGGAGACCGGCACTCGGCCGGCACTCGGGGAACGAACCCCCGGCGGGTCTCACGCCGAGCGGGGGAACGAGCCCCCGGCAGGTCTCACGCCGAGCGGCCGAAGCCGATCGTGGGAACCGCCCGCCGCAGGGGCCACGGCCGGCTCTCCTCGGGGATCAGGCCCTCCAGGAACGCGTACCGGGCCAGTGCCGCCGGATCCTGGTCCTCGACCGACTGCACACGGCGCCACCAGGCGGAGATCTCGGACCAGCCGGGGGCCGACAGGGAGCCGCCGAACTCCTGGACGGAGAGCGCGGCGGTCAGCCCCGCGAAGGCGAGCCGGTCGGCGAGCGGCCAGTCGGCCAGCGTGCCCATCACGAAGCCGGCGACGAACACGTCGCCCGCGCCGGTGGGGTCCATGGCCTCGACGGCGATCGCCGGGACCTCGGCGCTCTCCCCGGTCCGCCCGTCGACGGCGTACGCGCCCTCGGCGCCGAGGGTGACGACGGCCAGCGGTACGTGATCGGTCAGTGCGTGGGCGGCCGCCTTGGGGCAGTCGGCGCCGGTGTAGCGCATGGCTTCCTCGGCGTTCGGCAGGAACGCCTCGCAGTACTCCAGATCGGCGAGCCCGGCCAGGTCCCAGCGGCCGGTGTCGTCCCAGCCGACGTCGGCGAAGATCCGGGTGCCCGCCCGGGCCGCCTCGGCGATCCACGGCGCGCGCGTGCCGGGTGTCAGCGAGGCGACGGCGGCACGCGCGCGGGGAGCGTGTTCCGGTGCCGGTTCCTCCGGCGGCGGTTCGTGGCCGTGGCTGACCATCGTCCGCTCGCCCTCGTACGCCATCGACACGGTGACCGGCGAGTGCCAGTCGGGCACGGTGCGCGACGGCGAGAGGTCGATGCCCTCGCCGCGGGCGAGCGCGTCCCAGCAGTACTCCCCGTAGTGGTCGTCCCCGAAGGCCGCCGCGAGGGAGGTCCGCAGTCCGAGCCGGGCCAGTGCGGTCGCCATGTTCGCCACCCCGCCGGGGCTGGAACCCATTCCTCGGGCCCAGGACTCGGTCCCGCGCACCGGGGCGGAGTCGAGCCCGGTGAAGATGATGTCGAGGAAGACGGTCCCCGTGAGGTAGACGTCCCAGGGCGGGTCCCCGGGGGTGCGCAGCCCGTCGAGCGGGTCGACCCGGGCGGGGCAGTACGGTCCCTCTCCGTCGGACGCGATCACGGTGGGCTCCCTGGCGTGGTGCGGATTCAGGCCAGTGTGCCACCACTTTTCACGCGCCCCCGGGTCGTACGGCCCCTGCCGCACCCGGTGTCGCCCTCGGCGCCGGAGCGGCCGCGCGGGCCGTCTCCGGGTCCGGTCGTCGCGTCGTTGCTACCAGCGGGGGACGGGGGGAGTGGTCCACTCGGGGTCGGCGGCGCGCATGGCGGCCGCGTCGTCGCGGTCGCGCAGGGAGCCGTCGTCGTCGAGCCAGCGCCGGTGCAGGAAGGCCAGCTTGTCGTGGTCGAGTGCGACGCCGAGACCGGGCGCGTCGGACACCGTGACCGAGCCGCCCTCGAAGGTGAGGCGTTCGGTCAGTACGTCCTCGGACTGCCAGGGGTAGTGGGAGTCGCAGGCGTGGTGCAGATCGGGGACGGTCGACGCGACGTGGGTCATCGCGGCGAGGGAGATCCCGAGGTGGGTGTTGGAGTGCATCGACACCGCGACCCCGAACGTGCGGCAGATCGCGGCCAGTTCACGGGTGTTGCGCAGTCCGCCCCAGTAGTGGTGGTCGGACAGGACGACCTGTACGGCCCCCTTGGTGAAGGCCTCCTGGATCTCCGCGAAGGTGGTCACGCACATGTTGGTGGCGAGCGGTACGTCCGTCTTCGCGGCCACCTCCGCCATGGCGGGCGTGCCGAGGGCGGGGTCCTCCAGGTATTCGAGTACGTCTCCCAGTTCCGCCGCGACCTTGAGCGAGGTCGGCACGGACCAGGCGCCATTGGGGTCGAGGCGCAGTGGATGTCCGGGAAAAGCCGCTGCCAGGGCCCGTACGGCGGCGATCTCCTCCTCGGGGGGAAAGACACCGCCCTTGAGCTTGAACGAGGTGAACCCGTAGCGCTCGGTGAACTTCCGGGCCTGCTCGACGACTCCGGCCGGGTCGAGCGCGGGCCCCCAGTCGTCCTTTTCGCCGGTGACGCCCTCCGGGTGGCCGGCCCACTTGTAGAAGAGATACGCGCTGTACTCCACGGCGTCGCGCACCTTGCCGCCGAGCAGTGCGTGCACGGGGAGTCCGAGGGCCTTGCCGAGGGCGTCCAGACAGGCCACTTCGAAGCCGGAGACGACGGACAGCCGCAGCTTGTCGGCGGTCTGGACGCCGCGCAGGCCGCTCACGTCGACCTGGTGGTCGACCCGTCCCTGGTCGACGGCGACGTCGTCGGCGATGGCGAACAGCCCGTTCAGGTCGGAGACCTGGCGCCCGAGCAGTCTGGTGGCGAAGGGCTGGGCCAGCTCCAGGTACTTGCTGTCGCCGTAGGTCTCGCCGATGCCCGTCACGCCGTCCGCGGTGACGACTTCGACGATCAGCCGGGGGGTGTACGGCTGGTGCACTCCCTGGGTGTTGAGCAGCGGCGGGTCGGCGACCAGGATCGGGGTCAGCCGGACCTCGGTGATGGTCAGATCGCGGGTCACAGGGCGGCTCCTACGGGGACGAGGTCGGACGCCAGGTCGAGGCCGGTGGCGAGCAGCGCCTCCAGGTCGGCGAGGTCGGCGGCCGAGGGGTCGGTGAGCGGGGCGCGGACGGGTCCGACGGGGCGCCCGCGCAGCCGGGCGGCGGCCTTCACCAGGGATACGGCGTATCCGGGCCGCCGGTCGCGGAGTTCGACGAAGGGGACGTAGAACTCGCGCAGCAGGCGGTCCATCGCGGCGTCGTCACCGCGCGCGTGGGCCGCGAAGAAGGCGTCCGCGATCTCGGGCGCGAAGGCGTGCACGGCCGACGAGTAGGCGGGCACGCCGACGGCGGCGTACGCGCGGGCTTGGATCTCCGCGGTGGAGGCGCCGTTGAAGAACAGGAAGCCGTCGGGCGCGGCGAGTGTGAGCCGCTGCAGCCGGTCGAGGTCGCTGTGCCCGTCCTTGAGTCCGATGACCCCGGGGATGCGGACGATGCGCCGCAACGAGTCGGTGTCGAAGGCGACTTGACCGCGCTGGTAGGCGATGAGCGGCAGCCGTGTGCGGGCCGCCAGCTGCTCCAGCTGGCCGACGAGCCCGTCCTGGGGCGCGGCGACGAGGTAGTGCGGCAGGACGAGCAGGGCGTCGGCGCCGGCCTGCTCGGCGATCCGCGCGAAGCGGGCGGCCTGGGCCCAGCCGTATCCGGTCCCGGCGACCACGGGGACGCGGCCGGCGGTCACCTCGACGGCGGCGGTGATCACCTGCCCGTACTCCTCCTCGTCCAGCGAGAAGAACTCTCCGGTGCCGCAGGCCGGGAAGACGGCTCCGGGGCCGGTGGCGAGCTGCGCTTCGAGGTGCGCGCGGAAGCCGTCGAGGTCGAGGGAGCCGTCGTCGTGGAAGCTGGTGAGCGGGAAGGACAGCACGCCGTGGGCCATCCCCCGGCGCAGCCGCCCGACGAGGCCCTGCCCGACTCCCCCCGCTCCGCCGTCTCCGTCCGTGTCCGAGCTGTTGCGCATCCCCATCCCGACCTGACCCCATCTCCGTATGTGGATGACATCTACGTATGAAGATAAAGATTAGATAGGCGAACGAAGCGCGTCAATGGTCCGGTGCCTTCCGCTTTACGATCGGGCACATGCCGGAACCCATGGACGAGCGCGGAGTGCGCGAGGTGAAGTCCGCCGCGCGCACGGTCGGGCTGCTGGAACTGCTGGCCGCGCGCGGGGACCGTCCGGCACGTCTGCAGGAGCTCGCGGACGAGCTCGGGGTCCCCCGCAGCTCGATGTACGCCCTGCTGCAGACCCTGATCCGCCGCGGCTGGGTCCGTACGGACGTCACCGGGTCCCTCTACGGCATCGGCATCCACGCCCTGCTGACCGGCACGAGCTATCTCGACACGGACCCGCGGGTGCGTGCCGCCCGTCCCCACCTCGACGAGGCGTCCCAGGCGCTGGGCGAAACGCTTCATCTGGGGCGGCTGGACGGCTGGGACGTGGCGTATCTGGCGACGCGCGAGTCGCACGAGTACCTGCGCACGATCAGCCGGGTCGGCCGGCGGCTGCCGGCCCATGTGGGCGCGCTCGGCAAGGCCCTGCTGGCCGAGCGCCCGGACGACGTCCTGCCCGCGGGCCCCTACGTCGCCGCCACCCCCCACACCCACACCGACCGCGCGTCCCTCGCGGCGGATCTGGCCGCGACCCGCGCCCGCGGCTACTCCGTCGACCGCGAGGAGGGCGTCCTCGGCATCGTCGGGTTCGGCTTCGCCCTGCGGTACGACGCTCCAGCCCAGGACGCGATCAGCTGTTCCGTGCCGGTGGTGCGGCTGACTGCCGCACATGAGGAGCGGATCGTCGCGGTGATGCGCGAAACCCGGGCCAAGATCGAGGCCGCCCCCTTGACCGCGGCGGGCTCCCCCCACTGGCGCTGACCCGGGACGGCCCGCAGCCGGGCCGCGGCCGGGACGGCGGGGCTACTCGAACTCGTATGCCTCGACCTCGGCGAGATACCGGCTCCGCAGCTCCTCGTCGTGCTCCAGGAAGGAGGCGACGAACGAGTTGCGGGCGAGCTCCCGCAGCCGCTCCCGGCCGAGCCCGAGCGCCTCATGGACGGCGTGGAAGGTGTCGCCGACGTACCCGCCGAAGTAGGCGGGGTCGTCGGAGTTGACGGTGCACAGCAGCCCGGCGTCCATCATCGCGGGCAGTGGGTGGTCCTCCAGGACGTCCACGGCGCGCAGCCGGACGTTGGACAGCGGGCACAGCGTCAGCGGCACCCGTTCGCGGACGAGCCGCTCGACGAGCTCCGGGTCCTCCATGCAGCGCAGCCCGTGGTCGACGCGCTCGACGCCGAGCACGTCCAGCGCCTCGGTGATGTACGCCGGCGGCCCCTCCTCGCCGGCGTGCGCCACGCGCCGCAGCCCGAGCGCGGCGGCGGCCTCGTACACCTCACGGAACTTGGCGGGCGGGTGCCCGACCTCGGCGGAGTCGAGCCCGATGCCGACGATCCGGTCGAGATACGGCCGGGCCGCCTCCAGCGTCTCCAGTGCCGACTCGGCGGACTCGTCCCGCAGGAAGCACATGATCAGCTGCGTGGAGATGCCGTGCGTCTCGACAGCAGCGTCCAGCGCTCGCGCGAGCCCCTCGACGACGGTGCCGATCGGCACACCGCGCGCGATGTGCGCCTGCGGGTCGAAGAAGATCTCCGCGTGCCGCACGCCCTGCGCGGCGGCCCGCGCGAGATACGCGTCGGCGAGGTCGGCGAAGTCCTGTTCCGTCCTGAGCACGGCCATGAGCTCGTAGTACAGGTTCAGGAACGACTGGAGATCGTCGAAGAGATACGCCTTGCGGAGCTCTTCGGTGGTGGCGTACGGCAGCGGGACGCCGTTGCGCGCGGCCAGCGCGAAGGCAAGCTCAGGCTCCAGGGTGCCTTCGATGTGCAGGTGCAGCTCAGCTTTGGGGAGGGGCATCGAAGCATCGTACGGTCGATCCCCCACCCCTCCGAAAACCGGCGCCCCGCACCCGGCACGGGTCGCCGAGACCCCGGCAAGGGTCACCGACCGCGCGGTCTCCGGGCGGCGGCCTCACCCCCGCTTCGGCAGCGGCACCCGGATCAGGTCGAGCGCCACGGTCAGCTCGCCCTCGAAGCCGGCCGCCCGGGCCTGCCGCTCGAACTCGTCCGGTTCGGAGTACCGCTGGCTGAAGTGGGTGAGCACCAGGTGCCGTACGCCCGCGTCCTTCGCGACCCGCCCTGCCTGACCGGCCGTCAGATGGCCGTGGTCGGAGGCGAGTTGCACATCCTCGTCGAGGAACGTCGACTCGATGACGAGCATGTCGCAGCCCTCGGCGAGCGCGTACACGCCGTCGCACAGCCGGGTGTCCATGACGAAGGCGAACCGCTGCCCGCGCCGCGGCTCGCTGACGTCCTCGAGGCTCACCCCGCGCAGCGAGCCCTCCCGCTGGACGCGCCCGACATCGGGTCCCCGGACGCCGTGCTCGGCGAGCAGCCGCGGCAGTATGCGCCGGCCGTCGGGCTCGACCAGCCGGTAGCCGTACGACTCGACGGGATGGGAGAGCTGCCGGGCCTCCAGGGTGTACGCGTCGGTGGTGGCGAGCACGCCGTCGGTGTCGACCGGGGCCTCGGTGAGCGCGACGGTCTCGCGGTACGCCGTCGCGTACCGGAGGCGGTCGAAGAACCGCTGACCGGAGCGCGGATAGTGGGCGGTCACCGCGTGCGGCACCCGGTCGAGGTTGATGCGCTGGATCACCCCGGCGAGCCCGAGTGAGTGGTCGCCGTGGAAGTGCGTGACGCAGATCCGGTGCAGATCGTGCGCGGCGACCCCGGCGCGCAGCATCTGCCGCTGAGTGCCCTCACCGGGATCGAAGAGGAGGCCCTGGCCGTCCCAGCGCAGCAGATAGCCGTTGTGGTTGCGGTGCCGGGTGGGGACCTGGCTGGCGGTGCCGAGGACCACCAATTCGCGTACGGACACGTCCGGTTATCCGGGCGGCCACTGCAGCCCGCGCCCGCCCAGGACGTGGGCGTGCGCGTGGAAGACGGTCTGTCCGGCGCCGGCGCCGGTGTTGAACACGATCCGGTAGCTGTCCAGTTTTTCGGCGCGGGCGATCTCACCGGCCTCGCGCAGCACGTCCGCGGCGAGGGCGGGTTCGGCGGCGGCGAGTGCGGCCGCGTCGGCGTGGTGGGCCCGGGGAATCACCAGCACATGGGTGGGTGCCTGCGGGTTGATGTCCCGGAAGGCGAAGGTGGTCTCCGTCTCGTGCACCACGGTCGCCGGGATCTGCCCCGCGATGATCTTGCAGAACAGGCAGTCGTCCTGCGGCTCTCCCGACATGCGTGTGCCTCCTCGCGCCCACTGATCACTGACGCCCGCATCGTATCCGTCCCGGCCCCGGTGCTCTCCCTCCCGAGGGGCTCATCACCGGTGGCGGCCCGCCCGATCACAGCTCGGGCAGAGCGGGCGCGGCCTTCGGCGGGTTCTCGGTGAGGGCGGCCAGCGCGATACGGATCGCCTCGTCCAGCTGGACGTCACGGCCGGCCGCGTGGTCCTGGGGGGTCGGGACGACCTCGACGTCGGGATCGACGCCGTGGTTCTCGACGCCCCACTCGTAACCCTCCAGCCAGATCGCGTACTTGGGCTGGGTGACGAGCGTGCCGTCGACGAGGCGGTAGCGGCTGTCGATGCCGATGACCCCGCCCCAGGTCCGGGTCCCGACCACGGGACCGATGCCGAGCGCCTTGATCGCCGCGTTGACGATGTCGCCGTCCGATCCGGAGAACTCGTTGGCGACGGCGACGACGGGGCCGCGCGGCGCGTCCTCCGGGTAGCTGTAGGGCCGCTGCCCGCGTGGCACGTCCCAGCCGACGATGCGGCGCGCGAGCTTCTCGATGACCAGCTGCGACGTATGCCCGCCGCGGTTCTCGCGGACATCGACGACCAGTCCGTCGCGGGCCACCTCGACGCGCAGGTCGCGGTGGATCTGGGCCCAGCCGGGCGCCTGCATGTCCGGCACGTGCAGATAGCCGAGACGCCCGGCGGACTTCTCGTGGACGTAGGCCCGCCGGTCCGCGACCCAGGCGTGGTAGCGCAGCGGCTCCTCGTCGGCGATCGGGACGACCACCGCGTGCCGGTGATCACCGCCGCCGGACGGGGAGATGGTGAGCTCCACCGGTCGGCCCGCCGTCCCGACGAGCAGCGGTCCGGGGCCGGTCACCGGGTCCACCGGCCGCCCGCCGACCGCGACGATCGCGTCACCGGCACGCACCGCGACCCCGGGCGCGGCCAGCGGTGCCTGCGCGTCGGGGTCGGAGGTCTCCGAGGGAAGGATCCGGTCGATGCGCCAACTGCCGTCCTCGTGACGGGAGATGTCGGCTCCGAGCAGCCCCTGTGCCCGGTCGCCGCCGCGCCGTCCGCCGCGCGGGCTGACGTACGCGTGCGAGGTGCCGAGCTCGCCCTGCACCTCCCACAGCAGGTCCACCAGGTCGTCATGGGTGGCGACCCGGTCCAGCACAGGGCGGTACCGGTCGAGCACCCCGTCCCAGTCGACCCCGCCCAGGTCGGGCCGCCAGAAGTTGTCCCGCATGAGGCGGCCCGTCTCCTCGTACATCTGCCGCCACTCGGCGGCCGGATCGACGGTCTGGTGCACCCGCGACAGGTCGACGGTGATGTTGGAGTCGCTCTCGTCGTCGTTCGAGGCGCGGCGGTCGCTGGGTACGACCTTGAGCTTGCCGTCGGTCCACAGCAGGATCCGCTTGCCGTCGCCACTGACCGCGAAGTGGTCTGCGTCCGCGACGAGATGCTCGATGCGGCGCTGGGCGAGGTCGTAACGCTCCAGCTCGGTGCGCGGGTCCGGGTCGTCCGGGGTCGCGCGGGAGGCGCCGAGCACACCGGTGACCGGGTGCCGCAGCCACAGCACTCCGTCCTTGGCGGCCCGCAGCCCGGAGTAGCGGGCGGCCTCGACGGGGAACGGCACGATGCGGTCGCCGAGCCCGTCGAGGTCGATGCGGGTCGTCGGGGTGCCCTCGCTGTCGGGGGTCTCGTCCTTGTCGGGTGCCTCGAAGGGGCGGCCGTGGCGCTGCGGTCCGAAGGGCGAGGGCGTGGTCGCGGCCAGCGTGATGAGGTGCGGCCGCGAGCCGCCGACGAACGCGAGGTCGAAGACGTGCTCGTCGTAAACGGGGTCGAAGGAGCGCGCCGACAGGAACGCGAGGTGCTTGCCGTCGAGGGTGAACGCCGGTGCGTAGTCCCGGAAACGCAGCGGTGTCGCCTCGGTCACCGACAGGTCGGCGGTGTTGGCGAGCTTGAGCTGGCGCAGCGGGCGCGGGCCGGGGTGCGACCAGGCGAGCCAGGCGGAGTCGGGCGCGAAGACGAGGCCGGAGACCTCGCCGTCCTCGCTGCGGTCGACCTCCCGGACCTCGCCCGTCTCCCGCTCGACGAGCAGGACGCGTCCGTCGTGTGTGGCGACGGCGGCGCGGCTGCCGTCGGGTGCCATGGCGAGTCCGAGGACCCGTCCCAGCTGTCCGGCGGCGAGCCGGCGCGGGGTCGCGCCGGGCCCGACGCCGGTGGCGGGCGCGAACTCCAGCGCGTCGTCGCCCTCGGCGTCGGTCACCCACACCACGTACTCCTCGCCGTCGGCGCGGAAGGTGCGGGGCAGTCGGGCGCGCACACCGTGTTCGGCGGCGAGCGCGCGGGCCGGGCCCGAGCGGTGGGTGACCCAGTGGACGGCGCCGCGCACGGCGATCGCGCTGCCGCGTCCGGTGTGGTCGGGCGCGCCGGCGCCGAACCAGCGGGCCGCGCTCACGGGGTGCGGCCGGAGGTCGACGCGCTGTCCGCCGAGCCGGATGTCGAGACGGCGCGGCTCGGCGCCGTCCAGGTCGTCGAGCAGCCACAGCTCACCGGCGGAGGAGTACACGACCCGGGTGCCGTCGGTGGCCGCGTGCCGGGCGTAGAACCCGCCGCCGCTGCCGGCCTCGTCCCCGTCTCCGGCTCCCGTGTGCCGGCGCAGGTCGGACCCGTCGGCGAAGGAGGAGTAGAGCGCGCCGACGCCCTCGTGGTCGGAGAGGAAGGCGACCCGCTCGCCCACCCAGAAGGGGTACTCGATGTTCCCGTCCAGCTCCTCGTGCAGCCGTACGAACTCTCCCTCGCCCTCCCGGTCGATCCACAGCTTGCCCGCCGTGCCTCCGCGGTACCGCTTCCACCAGGCGGCCTCGCGGCCCATCGGAGCGGACAGCAGGAGGACCCCGGGGCCGCCGTACGCGACATCGCCGACCGGCCCGTACGGCAGGGTGGCCGCGGGTCCGCCGTCGAGCGGGACCGCGTGGGCCCAGCTGCGGCGCAATGAGGGCTGCCCCTGGGTACTGAGGGCGAGGACGTGTCCGTCCGGGGTCCAGCCGCGCACCTGGGTCCGCGAACTGCCCCAGTACGTCAGCCGCTTGGCCGCTCCGCCGTCGAGCGGGGCGACCTGCACCTCGGGGGCGCCGTCCCGGGTGGAGGTCCAGGCCACGGCGGTGCCGTCCGGGGAGATGCGCGGATGGTTCACCGGTACGTTGTCGGCGCTGACCCGCCAGGCGCGGCCGCCGCCGTCGAGCGGGGCGACCCAGACGTCGTCCTCGGCGGTGAAGGCGACCAGGTCGCCCTGCAGGTGCGGGAAGCGGAGGTACGCAGCGGGCGCCGTGGGCGCACTGGATACGGGCTGTGTCACCCGATCACCCTATGCAGCGACCGGACGGCCGGTCAGTGGTTTCGATCACTTGATCCGCGGCGGCCCGGCCCCGCCTGTGCACCTACTTGCCCTCTACGGGCCGGCAGGTGGGGTCGCCCTGGCACCAGATGGTCTCGGTGACGGTGACCGTCACGGTGGGGCGCGGCTGACCGGGTGCGTAGGTGACGGGCGGGGTGTACGTGGGCGTACTCGCGGCGTTGCAGTTGCCCAGCACGTCCAGCCGGAACCAGCGCTTGCCGCCGACCTCGGCGGTGAGGTCCCCGCGCACGCACTTGCCGTCGATCTCGCGGGTGACCTTCCCCTTGATGGTGATCTCCCGGCCGTCCTTGGTCTGGCCCTGGCAGTCCACGTTCGCCACCGTGTGCGCGCTGGACGAGGGCGTCTTGCCGGGCGTGAACGCCTTGTTCCCGTCGCCGTAGTTCGCCGTGCAGCTCAGCCACTGCACGTCGGCGCCCCGGCGCTCCAGTTCCTTGGTCCCCGTCTGGTCCGTGGTGTACGCCACCGCGGCGGAACTCAGTCCGTCCCCCGGTTCGCACGCGACCGTCCCGAACACCCCGGCCGCGCCCAGCGCGACCGCGGCGAGCACTCTCCTACGGCCCGTCGGGCGCCGTATACGCCTCAAAGCCCCCATGCACGGCAGGGTGCCACCGGAGCGGGCGCGGCGGTAGACCGCATGCGGCCACTCCCCGGCACGGGTGACCCACCGCTGCGCTGTTCGAGGCCGGCGTCAGCTGAGCAGCAGCAGCCATTCCTGGAGTTCGACCAGGTTGCCCTCGGGGTCCTTGAGGTGGGCGACGCGCATGCGCTCCGTCATGGGGGCCGGGCCGTGGAGGAGGGTCGCGCCGCGGGCTGTGACGGCGGCGCAGTAGCTGTCCAGGTCGTCGACGCGCAGCACGACGAGGGAGCGGTGGCCCGTCGCCGAATCGCCCAGCTCACCGAGGACTTCGGCCATCATGGCGCGGTCCTGGAGGGCGATGCCGGCCGACCCGGTGATGGGGCTGAACTTCTCGTACGGTCCCTCCGTCGCGCCCGACTGGGGCTTGAGGTCGAGGACTTCGGCGTAGAAGCGGTAGCAGGCGGCGAAGTCCGAGACCAGCAGCCGTACTTGTGCGAGTTCCACCAGTCCCCCTTGGAGGTCGGGTTCGGTCAGGACCAGCGGCCGGTGCGGCCGAGCAGCAGGGCCGCGGCCGCGGTCCCGGCGGTCGATGTACGCAGCACGCTACGCCCCAGCCGGTACGCCTTCGCGCCGGCCTCGGAGAAGAGCGCCAGCTCCTCGGGGGAAACGCCCCCTTCGGGGCCGACGACCAGCACGATCTCCCCGGCGGAGGGGAGGTCCGCGGTGGCGAGCGCCGCGCTGCCGTACTCCCGGTCCTCGTGGAGCACCGCGGCCAGGTCGGCTTTGGCGAGAAGTGCGGCAACCTGCTGGGTGGTCATCGCGTCCGCGACCTCCGGGAAGCGGACCCGGCGGGACTGCTTGCCGGCCTCCCGGGCCGTGGCCCGCCATTTGGCGAGGGCCTTCAGGCCCCGGTCGCCCTTCCACTGCGTGATGCAGCGGGCGGCGGCCCAGGGCACGATCGCGTCCACGCCGGTCTCCGTCATGGTCTCGACGGCGAGCTCACCGCGGTCGCCCTTGGGGAGGGCCTGGACGACGGTGATACGGGGTTCCTCGGGCGGTTCCTCGGCGACCGAGTCCAGCTGGACGATCAGCCGGTCCTTGCCCTCGGTGTCCGTGACGACGCACTCCGCCCAGCGGCCGGCCCCGTCCGTGAGGACGACGTCCTCGCCGGGCCGCAGCCGCTTCACGGAGACGGCGTGCCGTCCTTCGGCGCCGTCGAGGACATAGCGTCCGCCGCTGCCCGCGCGGAAGTGCTCCACCACGAAGACCGGCGCGGTCATCGGGCCGCACCGCCCGCCGGGAACGACGACAACGCTGTCATCGTCGCTTCGAGTTCGGCGGCCAGCACCTCCACCAGCTGCCCGGCGGGCAGTTCGCGGGCCATGCGGTGCCCCTGGCCGGCCCACAGCGCCATGCCCTGCGGGTCGCCGGCCTTGGCCGCGGCCTTGCGCAGCGGGGAGGTGAGGTGGTGGATCTCGGGGTACGCGGCGGGCGCGTACGGGCCGTGCTCGCGCAGGAAGCGGTTGACCAGGCCGCGGGCCGGGCGTCCGGAGAACGCCCGCGTCAGTTCCGTACGGACGAAGAGCGGGTTGGTCAGCGCCTCCTTGTGCACCGCATGGGCGCCCGACTCGTGGGTGGCGAGGAACGCCGTGCCGAGCTGGGCCGCGCTCGCGCCGGCGGCGAGCACCGCGGCGATCTGGCTGCCGCGCATGATGCCGCCGGCCGCCACGATCGGGAGGTGCACGCTCTCGCGGACCTGGGCGAGAAGGGAGAGCAGTCCGATGCCGGCGCCGTCCACCTCCGGGATGTCGCGGTGGGTGCCCTGGTGGCCGCCCGCCTCCACGCCCTGCACGAGCACCGCGTCGGCGCCCGCCCGCTGGACGGCCAGCGCCTCGTCGACCGTGGTCGCGGTGACCACGGTCCGGGTACCGGCCCGGGACAGCGCCTGAAGGACCTCGGGGGCCGGGCAGCCGAAGTGGAAGGAGACCACCGGCACGGGGTTGTCGAGGAGTACGGCGAGCTTGGCCTCGTAGCCGTCGTCGCGTCCGCTCTCCGGGTCGCCCAGCTCGGTGTCGTACCAGGCGGCCTCACCGGCGAGCTGATGCGCGTACACCGCCACGGCCGCGGGGTCCGCGTACTCCGGCTGCGGCATGAAGAGGTTCACACCGAAGGGACGGCCCGTGAGCCCGCGCAGCTGCTTGATCTCCTGGTACACACCGTCGGCCGTCTTGTACCCGCCGGCAAGGAATCCGAGCCCGCCCGCCTCGGAGACGGCAGCGGCCAGCCGCGGCACGGAGACACCGCCCGCCATGGGGGCCTGCACGATCGGATACCGGAAGAGATCGGTCAGTGCGGAGGACATGACGGCATGTTGTCACGTCCTCCGAACAAGTCCGAATCCGGCCGCTCAGGGGGTGTGGACGGCCATGCCGTCCTGGTTCCGCATCCCCCGCGTACGGGCCTCAGCGCCCGTTGAACGCATCCTTCAGCCGAGAGAAGAGTCCCTGCTGCCCAGGTTGAAACTGGCCCGTGGGGCGCTCCTCACCGCGCAGGACCGCGAGCTCCCGAAGCAGCCGCTCCTGCTCAGGGTCGAGTTTCGTGGGGGTGGTGACCTCGACGTGCACGATGAGGTCACCGCGACCGCCGCCGCGCAGATGCGTGATGCCGCGGCCGTGCAGCGGGATCGACTGGCCGGACTGGGTGCCCGGGCGGATGTCGACCTCCTCCAGACCGTCGAGGGTCTCCAGCGGCACCTTCGTGCCGAGGGAGGCCGCGGTCATCGGGATCGTGACCGTGCAGTGCAGATCGTCGCCGCGGCGCTGGAAGGTCGAGTGCGGCAGCTCGTGGATCTCGACGTAGAGGTCACCGGCGGGGCCGCCGCCAGGGCCGACCTCGCCCTCGCCCGCGAGCTGGATCCGCGTGCCGTTGTCCACACCGGCCGGGATCTTCACGGTCAGGGTCCGCCGGGAACGCACACGCCCGTCGCCCGCGCACTCCGGGCACGGGGTCGGGACGACGGTCCCGAAACCCTGGCACTGGGGGCAGGGGCGGGACGTCATGACCTGGCCGAGGAAGGACCGCGTCACCTGGGACACCTCACCGCGACCGCGGCACATGTCACAGGTCTGCGCGGAGGTCCCCGGCGCGGCACCCTCACCGCTACAGGTGGTGCACACCACGGCCGTGTCGACCTGGATGTCCTTGGTCGTGCCGAAGGCGGCCTCGTCGAGGTCGATCTCCAGCCGGATCATGGCGTCCTGGCCACGGCGCGTGCGCGACCGCGGGCCACGCTGCGACGCCGTGCCGAAGAACGCGTCCATGATGTCCGAGAAGTTCCCGAACCCGCCGGCGCCGAAGCCGCCCGCACCCGCGCCGCCGCTCTGCGAGAGCGGGTCGCCGCCGAGGTCGTAGACCTGCTTCTTCTGCGGGTCCGACAGCACCTCGTAGGCGGCGTTGATCTCCTTGAAGCGCTCCTGCGTCTTCGGATCGGGATTGACGTCCGGATGCAGCTCGCGCGCGAGCCTCCGGAACGCCTTCTTGATCTCGTCCTGGGAAGCGTCGCGGCGCACGCCGAGTACGGCGTAGTAGTCCGTGGCCACTTACGACTCCGCCAGGATCTGTCCGACGTACCGTGCCACTGCGCGTACCGCTCCCATCGTTCCCGGATAATCCATGCGGGTCGGTCCGACCACGCCAAGTTTCGCTACTGCTTCGACGCCCGAACCGTAGCCGACCGAGACCACGGACGTGGAGTTGAGTCCCTCGTGGACGTTCTCGTGACCGATCCGTACGGTCATGCCCGAATCCGTCGACTCCCCAAGCAACTTGAGGAGCACGACCTGCTCCTCGAGAGCCTCGAGGACCGGCCGGATGGTGAGGGGAAAGTCATGTCCGAAGCGGGTGAGATTGGCGGTCCCGCCGATCATCAGCCGCTCCTCGTTCTCCTCGACGAGTGCCTCCAGCAGGGTGGAGAGCACCGTCGCGACCGTACCCCGGTCCTCCGTCTCGAAGGCGTCCGGAAGATCCTGCACCAATTGCGGCACATCCGCGAAACGGCGGCCCGCGATCCGGCTGTTGAGCCGCGCGCGCAGATCCGCCAATGACGTCTCGCCGAAGGGCGCCGGGCAGTCGATCATCCGCTGCTCGACCCGGCCGGTGTCCGTGATGAGCACGAGCATCACGCGCGCGGGGGCGAGCGAGAGCAACTCCACGTGCCGCACGGTCGAGCGGGTCAGCGAGGGGTACTGAACGACGGCGACCTGCCGGGTCAGCTGCGCGAGCAGCCGCACCGTGCGGCCCACGACGTCGTCCAGGTCGACGGCTCCGTCGAGGAAGTTCTGGATGGCGCGGCGCTCGGGCGCCGTCATCGGCTTGACGCCGGCCAGCTTGTCGACGAAGAGCCGGTAGCCCTTGTCGGTGGGGATGCGCCCTGCGCTGGTGTGCGGCTGCGCGATGTACCCCTCGTCCTCCAGGGCCGCCATGTCGTTGCGGACGGTGGCCGGGGAGACGCCCAGCCGGTGCCGCTCGGTCAGCGCCTTGGAGCCGACCGGCTCCTCGGTCCCGACATAGTCCTGGACGATGGCGCGCAGCACTTCCAGCCTGCGTTCACTGAGCATCGCGCACACCTCCTGAAGTCGGCACCGTGGTCTGCGTGGACCTTCGTCCTGGCACTCAGCGCGTGCGAGTGCCAGCGTTCCCCGAGCCAGTGTACGGCGGGGAGGTACGGCCCCGGCAAGGGCGGCCCCAGGACACCGCGCCGCGTGTACGGACGTGTCCTGTGATGTCGTGCCGTCGCACTGCCCCGCCGTTAGCGTCACGGTATGAAGCTGACTTGGGAAGAGCTGGGGTGGGAGGAACTCGCACCCCGCGTGGGGCGGCGGCGCCTGCCGGTCTGGGACTGCACCGCCGGGCTCGTGGTGGGCGAGGGCGCGGCCCTCATGATCGACGCGGGGTCGAGCCGGGCCGAAGGCGCACGGTTGCGTGCCGCGGCGCAACGGCTCCTCGGCACCCGGTGCCGTGTGACCCATCTCGCGCTCACGCATCCCCATTTCGACCACGTCTTCGGCACGAGCGCCTTCGCCGAGGTGGAGGTGTTCGGCGCGGTGGGCGTGGACACCGCCCTCACCTCGGCGTCGGGCCGCGAGGAGCTCCGGGCGGACGCCGTGCGAGGCGGTCTCGACCCGGACGAGGCGGCCGAGGCCGCGCGGCTGCTCGCCCGCCCGGACCACTCCGTGTCCGGCGAGTGGACCCTGGATCTCGGCGGCGGCGTACAAGTCCTGCTGGCGAACGTGGGTCCCGGCCACACCCGTCACGACCTGGTGGTGCTGGTGCCGGGCGCCGACTGTCCGGAAATCGTCTTCTGCGGCGACCTGGTGGAGGAGTCCGGCGAGCCCCAGGCCGGACCGGACGCCGTTCCCGCCCGCTGGCCGGCCGCCCTGGACCGGCTGCTCGGTCTGGGCGGCGAGGACGCGGTGTACGTGCCCGGGCACGGGGGCGCGGTGAATGCGGCGTTTGTCCGGGCCCAGCGGGACGCGCTGGCGACGCGCTTCGGCGTGTCGTAGAAGGCCGTACGGCGCCGCGGTCCGCCTTCTCCTATCGTCATCCGAATGCGCCAGTACTCTCCGGACCTCACGCCCCCGTGGAAGAAGCCCAAGCCCGCGCCCGAGGTCCCGGCGGAGCCCGGGCTCGTGGTCGAGGAGCCCGGCACCGGCTTCTGCGGCGCGGTGATCCGCTGCGAGGCGGGCACGGTGACGCTGGAGGACCGCTTCGGCAAGCACCGGGTGTTCCCGCTGGAGCCGCGCGGCTTCCTCCTGGAGGGCAGGGTGGTCACCCTCGTCCGCCCGTCCGCCATTTCGGTACGTCCCACCCGTACGGCATCCGGTTCGGTCGCCGTGCCCGGCGCGCGCGCCCGGGTGGCCCGGGCCGGGCGCATCTACGTGGAGGGCCGGCACGACGCCGAGCTCGTCGAGCGGGTCTGGGGCGACGACCTGCGCATCGAGGGTGTCGTCGTCGAGTACCTGGAGGGCGTCGACGACCTTCCCTCGATCGTCGACGGCTTCTCGCCCGGTCCCGACGCGCGGCTCGGCGTCCTCGTCGACCATCTCGTCCCCGGCTCGAAGGAGTCCCGCATCGCGGCTGCCGTCACCAGCGAGCACGCGCTCGTCGTCGGTCACCCGTACATCGACATCTGGGAGGCCGTGAAGCCGTCGTCCGTCGGCATTCCGGGGTGGCCGCGCGTCCCCCGCGGCCAGGACTGGAAGACCGGCGTGTGCCGCGCTCTCGGCTGGCCGGAGAACACCGGCGCGGCCTGGCAGCACATCCTGTCCCGCGTCCGCTCCTACAAGGACCTGGAGCCGGAGCTCCTGGGCCGCGTCGAGGAACTCATCGACTTCGTGACGGCCCCGGAGTAGGAGGGGCTGAATTCAGCCCGTCCGGCGTTTGCGGACGAGCGCGTCAGCGCGATACGGGGGTCTGGGGCGGAGCCCCACGTACGGGACGGGTAGGGGCGGCGGGGGCGGGGAAACCCCTCAGTCCACCAGGTCGCGGACCACCGCGTCCGCGAGCAACCGCCCACGCAGGGTGAGGACGGCGAGCCCGGCCTCGTAGGGGCCGGGCTCGAGGAGCCCGTCGGACAGCGCCCGCCGGGACGCCGCGAGCCCGTCCGGGCGCAGCAGCGCCAACGGACAGCCTTCCCGAAGCCGCAGCTCCAGAAGGATCCGCTCCACCCGCCGGTCCTCCTCGGAGAGGACCTCGCGCCCCGCCCCGGGAGACTTCCCGGCAGCCAGCGCCCCGGCATACGCCCCGGGATGCTTCACGTTCCACCACCGCACCCCGCCCACATGGCTGTGGGCTCCGGGCCCGGCCCCCCACCAGTCGGCACCGCGCCAGTACAGCTCGTTGTGGAGGCATCGCCCGGCGTCGGACGTGGCCCAGTTGGACACCTCGTACCAGTCGAAACCGGCCGCGGAGAGCACCTCGTCGGCGATCAGATAGCGGTCCGCGTGGACGTCGTCGTCCGTCATCGGGACCTCACCGCGGCGGATGCGCCGGGCGAGCTGGGTGCCTTCCTCCACGATGAGGGCGTAGGCCGAGACATGGTCGGGACCGGCGCCGAGCGCGGCCTCCAGCGAGGCGCGCCAGTCGTCGTCGGACTCACCCGGCGTGCCGTAGATCAGGTCCAGGTTCACGTGGTCGAAGCCGGCCGCGCGGGCCTCGGCGACACAGGCCTCGGGGCGGCCCGGGGTGTGCGTGCGGTCGAGGACCTTGAGCACGTGCTGCCGGGCGCTCTGCATGCCGAAGGAGATCCGGTTGAAGCCCCCGGCCCGGAGGGTCGCCAGATACGCCGGGTCGACCGACTCCGGATTCGCCTCCGTGGTGATCTCCGCGTCGTCCGCGAGCCCGAACTCCTCACGGACCGCCGCCAGCATCCGTACGAGGTCGTCGGCGGCCAGCAGCGTGGGCGTACCGCCGCCGACGAAGACCGTGCGGACGGGGCGCGGGTCGTCGCCGAGCACCTTGCGGGCCAGGCGGACCTCGTCGGTCAGGGTCGACGCGTAGTTGTCGCGGGAGGCGAGCACGCCTCCGGTGCCCCGCAGCTCGGTGGCCGTGTAGGTGTTGAAGTCGCAGTAGCCGCAGCGGGTCGCGCAGTACGGCACGTGGAGGTAGAACCCGAGGGGGCGCTCGGCGGCTCCGGCCAGGGCCTGCGCGGGCAACGCGCCGTCGTCGGGGACGGGCTCACCGTCGGGGAGTGCGGAAGGCATGCCTTCCATTGTCCAGCACCGGCGCCCATCCCCTGCCCAGCACCGGCGCGCACCCTGTCCAGCACCGGCGCGCATCCCCGTCCCGGCCCACGGGACCCCGCTTTCCCCGCGCCCTCTCCCCTCCTGGCCCCCGCTTCGGCTCGGCCCGCTGCCGCTCATTCCGCCTGGAGCACCAGCAGCGCCAGATCGTCCTCCGGCGGCCGGCCGCCGAACTCGTGCACCAGCCGCCGGATGCGTTCCGCGATCAGCTCCGCGCCCATTCCGGCGCAGCCGGCGAGGGCCGTCGCGAGACCGTCGCCGTCGTCGAACTGGCGGGGGCCGTCGCGCCGCTCGGTGACCCCGTCGGTGACGCACAGGAGGCTGTCACCGGGGTGCAGCTCGAAGGCCTCGGAGGTGTACGTCGCATCCTCCACGACCCCGAGGAGGGTCTGCGGGCGGGCCACCTCCCGCACGCCGCCGTCAGGGCCCAGGAGCAGCGGCAGCGGGTGCCCGGCGGAGGCCAGCGTGCAGCGCACTCCTCCGTCGAAGGGCACCAGTTCGCCGTAGAGCATGGACAGGAAGCGGGTCTGCGGGCCATCGGGGTCGGCGAGGCCCGGCCCGCCGGCCGCGACCAGCGCGCGGGCCGCCGCGTCCGCCGCCTCGGTCGCGTCGTCGAGGAGCAGCTGGTTGAGGCGGTCGAGGACGTCCGCGACCTGGTAACCCTCGCGGGCCAGCAGCCGCACCCAGGGGCGGGCGAGCCCGATGACGACGGCGGCCTCGGGCCCCTTGCCCTGGACGTCGCCGACCGCGAAGCACCAGCGCCCGTCGCCGGCCGGGAACAGGTCGTAGAAGTCGCCGCTCGGTCCGCCCTTGTCGCACGGCTCGTACACGAGCGCGCTGCGCACCTTGGGGATCTCGGCGACGGCTCCGGGCAGCAGACCGCGCTGGAGGACCTGACTGATGGTGGCCTGGCGCGCGTACTGACGGGCCGCGCCGATGGCGAGGGCCACGCGCCGGCTGAGGTCCTCGACGAGCCCGCTGACCTCGTCCGAGAAGGCCGGCAGCCCGGCCCGTCCGATGACCAGGGTGCCCAGCGGCCGCCCGCCGGCGATCAGCCGGTACGCGAGTGCCGCCCCGCTCGCCCCGTGCGCGCCCAGCGCCTCCCCGGGCCAGGGCACGGGCACGGCCCGGGAGCGCACCGAGTCGGGCAGCCGCGGCGGGTCCTTCTCCAGGGCTCGGCGCAGCTCCTCGATGCGGTTCTCGCTGCCGTGCCAGACGCGGGCGAGGCGTGGGCCCGCGGCGCTGCCCGCCCGCTCGGACCCGCGCCAGCCGCTGGCCTCGTCCTCCAGCCAGACCGCGCACCAGTCGGCGATCCGGGGGACGAGGAGCTGGCCGGCGAGCGCGGCGACCAGGTCCTCGTCGAGCTGTCCGGCGAGCAGGTCGGAGGCCTCGGCGAGGAAGGAGAGGGCACCGCGGCCCACCCAGTCGTGGTCCTGCGGGAGGCTCCGCCGCGGTTCGGGGGCGAACAGTTCGGCGACCGTGGCGCCGTGCTCGAGGGCGGGCTCACCGGCGTACGTCTCGGTCGTCTGCTCGGCGGCCACTGCCCCGTCGACGGGCAGCCGCGCCCAGACGGTCTTGACGCCGGTGCGGTACGTGACTCCCCACTCGGTGGACAGCGCGGAGACGAGCCGCAGTCCGCGCCCGTACTCCGGGGTTCCGTAAGGGAGTTCGGAGCCGCCCTCGCGCACGCCACGGGAGGGGTGGTGGTCGGAGACCTCGACGACGAGGCCGGCGGGCGGGTCCGATTCGGCGTCGGCGGGCGGGTACGCGTCGGCGTCGGCGGGCGGGTCCGCCACGGGTCCGGTGGAGACCGGCGCAATGGGACCGGTGGAGGCGGTCGCTCCGGTGCCGTTCGACACGTCCGCCCCGGCGAGGGCCGCCCCGAGGCGCGTCGCCTCCCCACCGTCCGCGGTGCGGCTCGTGGAGCCGTCCCCGTTGCGGCTCACGGGGTCATCCCCATTACGGCTCACGGGGTCATCCCCGGCGGCGACCGCGGGGTCCGTGCCGGGGTGGTCCGTGCCGGCGTGATCCGCACCGGCGTGATCATCCGTGCCGGAATGGTCCGTGCCGGCGTGATCCATACGGCACAGCAGCTCGATGTCCGTGCCGGCGTGCACCACGGCATTGGTGACCAACTCGCTGACGACCACCGCGGCGTCGTCGGCGAGCCGGTCGGTGAGGGACGCGGCGCCGGGCAGCGCGCGGTCGGTCCACTCCGCGAGCGCTGCCCGCACGAAACGGCGGGCGGCGCCGGGTGCCAGAGGGCTGCCGGGCAGCCTCGTGCGGGCCACCGGTCGCCGCCCCGCACCCTGGCGCGTGGGCGCGCCGCGAGCACGCGACGCGGTCTCCCGTTGCGTCGGTATGGCCCCCACTTGCCACTCCCTGAGCAGTTCGGACGAATAGGCCTCGGTCAATGCGGACAGGCTGACAGACTGGCCGCGCCCATAAGCGCCGAGTTACCGAAGTGGGCCGCCATGAGTGAGAACAGTGCTACGCGTGTGCTCGAAGACGGACGGATTCGAGCATCGGATCTGCGTCCGCTGCTCGCCGCGATGACCGCCGCGCGGGACGGCAACTTCACCAAGGTGCCCGAGACATCGGACGGGTTGGCCGCCGAGCTGGGCACGGTCTTCAACCAGATCATGGACCGCAATCTGCACTTCAACTCGGAAGTGCAGCGTGTCCGCCGGGAGTTGGAGAGGCAATCGTCACCATGAGCGCTGAGGCAACGACCGACGAGCGCGCCGGCATCCTCCTTGTCGACGACATGGAGGACAACCTGGTCGCCCTGGAGGCCGTCCTGGGGTCCCTCAACGAGCCACTGGTGCGCGCGCGTTCGGGCGAGGAGGCGATGAAGGCGCTGTTACGGCAGCGGTTTGCCGTCGTGCTGCTCGACATCCGGATGCCGGGCATGGACGGCTTCGAGACCGCCGCGAACATCAAGCGGCTCGACCAGACCAAGGACGTCCCGATCATCTTCCTGACCGGCACGGACGCCGACGCCGGCTACGCGTTCCGCGGGTACGCGACCGGGGCCGCCGACTATCTGACGAAACCCTTCGACCCCTGGGTGCTGCGCGCCAAGGTGGCCGTCTTCCTCGATCTGCACCGCAAGAACCGGCAGTTGGAGCAGGTGCTCGCCCGCGAGCAGGAGCGGTTCGACGACCTCGCCGCGCGCCTCAGGAAGATCGAGACCCAGCTGGCGGCAGCCACCCCTCAGGACGTCCTCGAACTGCGCCACCAGGTACGGCAGATGGAGGAGCTGCTCAAGGAGATGCGCCGGGGGCGGGGCCTGTAGAGCTCTGCCGCGAGCCCTGCCGTACACCGCCCCGTACGCCGGCCGGGATGCCCCGGCCGGCCCGCGCCGTCGGGTCAGCCCTCGCGCGTCCCCGCGTACATCTCGTCGATCAGGTGGCGGTACTCGCGCTCGACCACCGGGCGCTTCAGCTTCAGGCTGGGCGTGATCTCGCCGTGCTCGATGTCGAGGTCGCGCGGCAGCAGCCGGAACTTCTTGATGGTCTGCCAGCGCTGGAGGCCCTGGTTGAGCTCCTTGACGTAGCCCTCGACCAGGGCGACCGTGGCCGGGGCCGCGACGACCTCGGCGTACGACCTGCCCTCCAGGCCGTTGTCCTTCGCCCAGTCCAGGATGGACGGCTCGTCGAGGGCGATCAGGGCGGTGCAGAAGTTCCGGTCGGCTCCGTGCACGAGGATGTTGGAGACGTACGGGCACACGGCCTTGAACTGGCCCTCGACCTCGGCGGGCGCGATGTACTTGCCGCCGGACGTTTTGATGAGGTCCTTCTTGCGGTCCGTGATCCGCAGATAGCCGTCGGGCGAGAGCTCACCGATGTCACCGGTGTGGAACCAGCCGTCCGCCTCCAGGACCTCGGCGGTCTTCTCGGGCAGCCCGTGGTAGCCCTCCATGACGCCGGGGCCGCGCAGCAGGATCTCGCCGTCGTCCGCGATGCGCACCTCGCAGCCGGGCAGCGGCTTGCCGACCGTGCCGGTGCGGTAGGCCTCGCCGGGGTTCACGAAGGAGGCCGCGGAGGTCTCCGTCAGGCCGTACCCCTCCAGGATGTGGATGCCGGCTCCCGCGAAGAAGTAACCGATCTCGGGGGCGAGCGCCGCGCTGCCGGAGACGCAGGCGCGCAGGTTGCCGCCGAAGGCCTCGCGGATCTTGGCGAAGACGAGTGCGTCCGCGACCTTGTGCTTGGCGCCGAGCCCGAAGGGCACGGACGCGTTGCCGGTGCGGCGGAAGTTGTCCTGGCTGACCTTCGCGTACTCGCGCGCGACCTCGGCCGCCCACTGGAAGATCTTGTACTTGGCGCCGCCGCCGGCCCGTGCCTTGGCCGCGACCCCGTTGTAGACCTTCTCGAAGATGCGCGGCACGGCGGCCATGTACGTCGGCTGCACCACCGGCAGATTCTCGATGATCTTGTCCACCCTGCCGTCGACGGCGGTGACGTGCCCGACCTCGATCTGGCCGGAGGTGAGCACCTTGCCGAAGACGTGCGCGAGCGGCAGCCACAGGTACTGGACGTCGTCACCACTGACCAGACCGGTCGCGGCGATGGCCTTCGCCATGTACGACCAGTTGTCGTGCGGGAGACGGACACCCTTGGGGCGGCCGGTGGTACCGGAGGTGTAGATGAGCGTGGCGAGCTGGTCGGCGGTGATCGCGCCGACCTTCTCCTTGATCAGGTGGGGGTTCTTCTCCAGGTACGCGGCGCCGCGGGTCTCCAGCTCGGCGAGCGAGAGCACCCAGTCACCCTCGCCCTCCGCGGACTCGACTCCTGTGGCGTCGATGACCACGACGTGGCTCAGCTCGGGCAGCTCGGCCCGCTTCTCGCGCGCCTTGGCGAGCTGGGCCGCGTCCTCCGCGATCAGGATCCGGCTCTCCGAGTCCGAAAGGATGAACGCGGACTCCTCGGCGTTCGTCTGCGGATACACGGTCGTCGTGGCCGCGCCCGCGCACAGGATGCCCAGGTCGGCCAGGATCCACTCGACCCGGGTGGAGGAGGCGAGGGCGACGCGCTGCTCCGGCTGCACACCCAGCTCGATCAGGCCGGCCGCGATGGCGAAGACCCGCTCGGCCGCCTCCGCCCAGCTCAGCGACTTCCACTGGTCGGGGCCCTCACCGGCGGCCGGTGGTACGGGGTAACGGTAGGCCTCGGCGTCCGGCGTGGCCGCCACGCGCTCCAGGAAGAGGGCCGCCACGGACGGCGGACGGTTCTCGATCAGGGTCTGTGTGTCGCTCACGACATCCTCCGGGGCCCGCGGCAGTGCGTGCGACTGGCTCGATCGACTGCTGTGCGGCTGGCTGGTTGCGGCTGTGTTTTCGTCACTCAGGCGACCTTGTTTAACTCGCGAGTAACTAGTCGAGCAGAGATCAGAGTAAGGCCCGACCGTCCGGTACGTAAGAGGCGGCGGCCTGTCACTTCCTACAGAGCGCAACCGTACGCATGCGCAGGGACCCGCCTCGCGCGAGCGGGACGGGCCCCTGTCGCCCAGGTGATTTCCGGGCGTTGTCCGTGTATCGGGCAGCTATCTTTCGGTCCGGGCCGCTACTTCTTGCCCTTGGCCGAGCCACCGCTGTCGTCACTGGACAGGACGGCGATGAAGGCCTCTTGCGGAACCTCCACAGAGCCCACCATCTTCATCCGCTTCTTGCCTTCCTTCTGCTTCTCCAGCAGCTTGCGCTTACGCGAGATGTCACCGCCGTAGCACTTGGCGAGGACGTCCTTGCGGATGGCGCGGATGGTCTCGCGGGCGATGACCCGGGAGCCGATGGCCGCCTGGATGGGCACCTCGAAGGCCTGCCGCGGGATGAGCTCGCGCAGCTTGGCGACCAGCCGCACGCCGTACGCGTACGCCGCGTCCTTGTGCGTGATCGCCGAGAACGCGTCCACCTTGTCGCCGTGCAGCAGGATGTCGACCTTCACCAGGCTGGAGGCCTGCTCGCCGGTGGGCTCGTAGTCCAGCGAGGCATAGCCCCTGGTCTTGGACTTCAGCTGGTCGAAGAAGTCGAAGACGATCTCCGCGAGCGGCAGCGTGTAGCGGATCTCGACCCGGTCCTCGGACAGGTAGTCCATGCCGAGCAGGGTGCCGCGCCGGGTCTGGCACAGCTCCATGATCGAGCCGATGAACTCCGACGGCGCGAGGATCGTCGCGCGGACGACGGGCTCGTACACCTCACTGAGCTTCCCCTCGGGGAACTCGCTCGGATTGGTGACCGTGTGCTCGGCGCCGTCCTCCATCAGGACCCGGTACACCACGTTCGGAGCGGTGGCGATGAGGTCGAGTCCGAACTCGCGCTCCAGCCGCTCACGGATGACGTCCAGGTGCAGCAGCCCCAGGAAGCCGACGCGGAAGCCGAAGCCCAGCGCGGCCGAGGTCTCCGGCTCGTAGACGAGCGCGGCGTCGTTGAGCTGGAGCTTGTCCAGCGCGTCGCGCAGCTCCGGGTAGTCGGACCCGTCCAGCGGATACAGGCCCGAGAAGACCATGGGCTTGGGGTCCTTGTACCCGCCGAGCGCCTCGGTCGCACCCTTGTTCAGCGTGGTGATCGTGTCACCCACCTTGGACTGCCGGACGTCCTTCACACCGGTGATGATGTAGCCCACCTCACCGACGCCCAGTCCGTCGGCCGGCGTCATCTCGGGGGACGAGACGCCGATCTCCAGCAGTTCATGGGTCGCGTTGGTGGACATCATCCGGATCCGCTCACGCCTGTTGAGCTGACCGTCGATGACACGGACGTACGTCACGACACCGCGGTAGGAGTCGTAGACCGAGTCGAAGATCATCGCGCGGGCCGGGGCGTCGGCGACACCCACCGGCGCCGGGACCTCCCTGACGACCCGGTCGAGCAGCGCCTCGACCCCGACACCGGTCTTGGCGGAGACCTTCAGCACGTCCTCGGGGTCGCAGCCGATGAGATTGGCCAGCTCCTCGGAGAACTTCTCCGGCTGGGCGGCCGGCAGGTCGATCTTGTTCAGTACGGGGATGATCTTGAGGTCGTTCTCCATCGCCAGGTAGAGATTGGCGAGGGTCTGCGCCTCGATGCCCTGGGCGGCGTCCACGAGAAGGACCGTGCCCTCACAGGCCGCGAGGGACCGCGACACCTCATACGTGAAGTCGACGTGCCCAGGGGTGTCGATCATGTTGAGGATGTGGGTGTTGCCCGGGTCCTCGCTGGGCGCCCAGGGCAGCCGGACCGCCTGGGACTTGATCGTGATGCCACGCTCGCGCTCGATGTCCATACGGTCGAGGTACTGAGCACGCATCTGCCGCTGGTCCACCACCCCGGTCAGCTGGAGCATGCGGTCGGCGAGCGTGGACTTGCCGTGGTCGATGTGCGCGATGATGCAGAAATTGCGGAGCAGCGCCGGGTCGGTACGGCTCGGCTCGGGCACATGGTTAGGGGTCGCGGGCACGCAGGGTCCTGTCTCTTGAGGCGCCTGTCGCCTCGGGTCGGATCGATACGTAGGCTCCATGGTCCCACGGGCGGGGGACTGCGACCGGTTTGGGCTTCGGCGGGGGCGCTGGGGGCCTTCGGGGGCGGGCTTCGGTGGCCCGGTGCCGGTCGCGGGGCGCGGGCCTTCGGGGGCGGGTTTCGGGGGCCCGGTGCCGGACGCGGGGCGCGGGCTTCGGGGGCGGGCTTCGGCGGCCCGGTGCCGGACGCGGGGCGCGGGCTTCGGGGGGCGGGCTTCGGACGCGGGGCGCGGGCCTGCAAGGGCGGGCTTCGGTGGCCCGCTCACGGACGCCGGGCGCGGGCCCTCGGAAGGCTGGTTCGAGGGGGTCGGCAAGGGGCGGGGACCGGATTGGGCCGGTCGGACGACGGCTGGTAGCCTGGGTGGCTGTGTCTCATGCCCTCTCTGCAGGAGGCACGCGGCTTCCCCGGGTCACCGGAGGAGCGTCGGCTTCGCCGGGAGACCAGCGGGGCATCGGCCTCACCGGGTGACCGGAGGGGCAACGACTACGCCGGTTCACCGGCGGGTTACTCGAAGATCAATCACCGGCGCGTGCGGCTTGCCCTCGCGTGCCTGAACCTGAAAAGGCTCATTCGTGGCGAACATCAAGTCCCAGATCAAGCGGATCAAGACCAACGAGAAGGCTCGGCTGCGCAACAAGGCCGTGAAGTCCTCCCTCAAGACCGCGATCCGCAAGGCCCGCGAGGCCGCTGCCGCGGGTGACGTCGAGAAGGCCACCGAGTACACGCGCGACGCGTCGCGCGCGCTCGACAAGGCTGTCTCGAAGGGCGTCATCCACAAGAACCAGGCCGCCAACAAGAAGTCGGCGCTTGCTTCGAAGGTCGCCGGCCTCAAGGGCTGAGTCGGCTGAGCCCCTGCGGGCTCATGCCCTGACTTGACCGTCGGACGGGACCAAGCGGTCCCTCTACCCGCTCCCGACCGACACCCCGGATCCGTGCACGACCTGCGTTCGCCACGCGGGCACGGGCCCACCCTCTTCATCCAGAGCCCCGCTCCCTCCTTCCCCAGGAGGGACGGGGTTTTTGGCGTGAAGTGCGTTGGCAGAACCCCTAGCCCCGTCCGGACCGAGCCGCCCGAGCAATCGCGACGACAGCCTTCTCCAGCGCGTACTCAGGGTCGTCGCCGCCGCCCTTCACCCCGGCGTCGGCCTCGGCAACCGCCCGCAGGGCAAACGCCACCCCGTCCGGAGTCCACCCCCGCATCTGCTGCCGGACCCGGTCGATCTTCCAGGGAGGCATCCCCAGCTCACGCGCGAGATCGGCGGGCCGCCCCCCACGCGCGGAGGACAACTTGCCGATGGCCCGCACACCCTGCGCCAGCGCACTCGTGATCAACACCGGAGCCACCCCGGTCGACAGGGACCACCGCAACGCCTCCAACGCCTCCGCGGCCCGCCCCTCCACCGCCCGGTCGGCCACGGTGAAGCTCGACGCCTCGGCCCGCCCGGTGTAGTACCGCCCGACCACGGCCTCGTCGATCGTCCCCTCGACATCCGCCGTCAGCTGGGACACCGCGGACGCCAGCTCCCGCAGATCGCTCCCGATGGAGTCCACCAGCGCCTGGCACGCCTCGGGCGTGGCCGACCTCCCCAGCGTCCGGAACTCACCACGCACAAACGCCAGCCGGTCCGCCGGCTTCGTCATCTTGGGGCACGCCACCTCCCGCGCCCCCACCTTGCGCGCGGCATCGAGCAGCCCCTTGCCCTTGGCCCCACCCGCGTGCAACAGCACCAGGGTGATCTCCTCGGCCGGCGCCCCGAAGTACGCCTTCACATCCTTGATCGTGTCCGCCGACAGATCATGCGCGTCGCGTACGACCACTACCTTGCGCTCGGCGAAGAGCGACGGGCTCGTCAGCTCGGCCAGCGTGCCCGGCTGCAACTTGTCCGGGGTCAGATCCCGTACATCCGTGTCGGCGTCGGCCGCCCGGGCAGCGGTCACCACCTCCCGCACAGCACGGTCGAGCAGCAGATCCTCCTGACCCACGGCAATCGTCACGGGGGCAAGCGGGTCGTCTTGTGCACTCTTCCTGGCCATCGCGCCAAGCATCCCACGCGCCACTGACACCCCGGCTTCCAGCGGCGGGAGCGGGCGGGGCCGGGGCGCACCGGGGAAGGGGCACCGGAGCAGCCGGACTCCCGGGGCACGGGAGTACCGGGCATACCTGCGCGAGGCCTCAGCCGGGCCGGGGGCGCGGATCTGTTGTGCCGGAGACGGGGGCGGTCATCGGGACGGGCGCCGGTGCCCCGGACTGGGCCGCTCCCGGGACGTGTTGGGCCGAGACGGGATCGGCTCGCAGGACGAGGCGCAGGCGCCCGAGCCGGGATCGGCTCCCTGCACAAGGCGCCGGTACCCAGACGGCGTGCTCCCGGAACGGGGCGCCGGTACCCCAAACCGCGCGCTCCCGGAACGGGGCGCCAGTACCCCCACACGGTCGGCTCACTCCCAGGGACAGGGCACCGCTGTCCCAGACGGCGCCGGCGCCCTCTCGACAGCTCCCCGCACCCGCCTACGGCTCCTCGCGCCAGCCGTCCCACTCGCCCGCGAACTCGTCCAGTTCCCTGGGGTCGAGCCGCTTCTCGGTGTCCAGCAGTACGACCAGCCACTGCGCGTCCTCGGCATCGTCCTCGCCGGCCAGCGCATCCCGTACGAGCTGCGGCTCCTCGGCCAGCCCGAACCGCTCCCCGAGCGCCTCCACCGCCTCTTCGGCGGCATCACGGTCGGGCAGCACCAGCACATGTCTCACATCACTCACGGAGACATTTTCCGCTACGCCCGACACGGCCGACGACAGGGTGGGCCCCGCCCGCCGAGACCCTCAACCCGAGCGCCCCAGCCGCTCAGGGCCCGAGGCCGGCTCCCGGACAACCTCTGTCACGGCCACCTCAAGCTCCCCGCACCACCGGAACCCGGTCCAACTCGATCCCGAACCGCTCCCGATACGCCCCCAGCACCTCCTCGTCCGTGCCCAGCTCCGACACCTCCTTCGTCCCGTCGGGGGAAGTCACCGTGAGGCTGCGGCCGCTCAGCGTGATCCTCCCGCCCTCCTCGGTGACCCGCGAACACACCAGCGACTGCGTGAAGTGCGACGCCGGAGAGGTGCTGTGCCACCAGGTGCCCGCGGCGAAGTCCCCGAGCAGACGCCCTCGCGCCTCCAGCCGGTACTCGGGCTTCCCGTTCCGCAGCACATCGAGGTCCCCGTACTCCGAGAAGCCGCTCCCGCTCGGGTCACCCGCCTCGATCACCCGGAACGTGCCCCCCGGATCCACCTGCTCACCCCGCTCCCCGAAGGCCAACGGCCAGTGACTGTGCGCCCCGAAGCCGACGTCGGCCAGCCAGTCACCCCCATCCACCGTCCGCACCCGCAGGGCGAGATGGTCGTACGGAATCCCGAGCCGTCCCTCCTCCCCGTACACCCGGCCCGCCAGCAGCGTCACATCGAAGCCGAGGGCTGCCAGCAACGTGCCGAATGCCCCGTTCAGTTCGTAGCAGAAGCCGCCCCTGCGGGCCCCCACCACCTTGTCCAGCAGCCGCTTCTCCTCCAGCACGATCTCGTCACCGAGGTGAATCGACAGGTTCTCGAACGGCACGGCCCGCAGATGGTGGAGGTGGAGCTCACGCAGTACATCGGCAGTGGGCCACGCGGGGTGCTCGACCCCGATACGACGGAGATAGGCATCAACCTGTGCGGAGTTCATCCCCCCAGTCTCCCGCCCGCCGGCAGCTCAGGTCCTCACCCGCCCGCATCACGAGTCCCACCCCCGGACCCGCCCGCATCGCGCGTCCCACCCCCGGACCCGCCCGCATCGCGCGTCCCATCCCCAGACCCGCCCGCATTGCGCGTCCCACCCCCACACACGCCCGCATTGCGCGTCCCACCCCCACACCACGCCCCCATCACGAGTCCCACCCCCACACACGCCCCCATCGCGCGTCCCACCCCCACACACGCGTCACCCGCCCGCCTCCGTCTCAGTCCGCCGCCACCCGAAGACCTCTGCCCGTACCGGCGACCGCGATCGCCCCGTCCTCGTCCGTGCGCATCACCACGGCTCCCCCGGCCCTCAGCGCCGCGACCGTGCTCGGTGCCGGGTGACCGTAGGGGTTGTCCTCGCCGCAGGAAATCAGCGCGAGCCGTGGAGTCACCCTGCGTATGAGTTCCGGATCCTGGTACGCCGATCCGTGGTGAGCGACCTTGAGCACGTCCACGGGACCCAGCTCCGCCGCGGCAGGTGATCTCAACAGCGCCTGCTGGGCGGGCGGTTCCAGGTCTCCGAGCAGGAGCAGGGACAGCCCGGCCGACCGTACGAGCAGGGCGACGCTGGCGTCGTTCGGACCGTCCGGCGTCGGCAGCGGACCCGGCGCCGGCCACAGCACCCGCCAGTCGAGCGTTCCCGTGCGCCGCCGCTCCCCCGCCAGGGCCCGGGTCACCGGAATGTTCCGCGCGGCGGCCTGGGCCCGCACGAATTCCGCCTGCTCCGGCGGTTCCTCCAAGCCCGTCGTCTCGATCGCGCCCACCGAACGCCCACGCAGTACACCCGGCAGTCCCGCCACATGATCGGCGTGGAAGTGCGTCAGCACGACGAGCGGAATCCGGGTGATGCCGAGCGCGCTCAGGCACCGGTCCACCAGCACCGGGTCGGGCCCCGCGTCCACCACCACCCCCGTACCGTCACCCGCTGCGAGCACCGTCGCGTCGCCCTGTCCGACGTCACACATCGCGAACCGCCAGCCGGGCGGCGGCCAGCCCGTGATCACCCTGGCCAGCGGCGGCGGCTGGACCACGACCAGCAGGAACACCACGACACACGCACCGCACAACCACGGGTACCTCACCACCCTTCGGCCCACGAGCACGACGACCGCCGTCACCAGGGCCAGCAACAAGGCACCCGTCCAGCTGCCCGGCCAGTCCACTCCCCCGCCGGGCAGCGCCGCGCCGGTACGGGCGATGTCCGCGATCCAGCCGGCCGGCCAACTCGCGCACCACGAAAGGACCTTGGCGACCGGCATCGCCAACGGCGCCGTCGCCAGGGCCGCGAAGCCCAGCACCGTGGCCGGCGCGACAGCGAACTCCGCGAGCAGATTGCACGGCACCGCGACCAGGCTCACCCGGGCCGACAGCACGGCGACGACCGGTGCGCACAGAGCCTGCGCGGCGGCCGCGGCCGCGAGTGCCTCGGCCATCCGCGGCGGGACCCCGCGCCGCCGGAGCGCGGCGCTCCACCGTGGGGCAACGGTGAGCAGTGCCCCGGTCGCCAGCACGGAGAGCAGGAAGCCGTAACTCCGCGCCAGCCAGGGGTCGTAGAGCACCAGCACCAGCACGGCGGTGGCCAGCGCGGGAATCAGGGATCGGCGACGGCCCGTCGCGATGGCGAGCAGCACGATCGCCCCGCAGGCCGCGGCCCGCAGCACACTCGGGTCCGGTCGGCACACGATCACGAAACCGAGCGTCAGTACGCCGCCGATCAGTGCGGTTGCCCGCAAGGAGATGCCGAGCCGGGCCGCGAGACCGCGCCGCTCGACGCGCTGGGCCAGTCCGGGTGGTCCGATGAACAGGACGAGCAGAATCGCGAGGTTGCCTCCGCTGACCGCGAGCAGATGCGTGAGGTCGGTCTCCTTGAAAGCGGCGTCCAGCTCGGGCGTCACTCGCGAGGTGTCCCCCACCACCAGTCCTGGAAGCAGCGCCCGCGCGTCCGGGGCCAGCCCCTCCGTCGCCTCCCGCAATCCCCCACGCAGTCGCCCCGCGAACCGCTGCACCCCTGACGCCTCGCCCACCACTTCGGGCGGCGCACCGCTCCGCACCCGCAGGACGCCCGCGACCCGGTCCCCGCCGGTCAGCGCGGGGACGAGCTGTGCGGACACCCGCACGCGCGTGGAGGGCAGCAGCTCCAGCCACGGCGAATGCCCCGGCCCGCCCGGCTCCTTCAGCGCACTCGCGTCGACGATCACGAGCACCGGCGTACGGGTCGCCACGACCGTCCCGTCCGACTTCCTCAGCCGCCGCACCTCCGCGTCCATCAGCACGGCAGCCGGATTGGCGTGATCTCCTCTGATGCGGGGACGGGTGAGCCGTGGATCGGAGGTGACCTCCACTTCGGCGGTCACGTGCGCGTACTGGCGTGCCAGAGCGGGGACCGGGCCCCGGCGCAGGTCCGCTCCGTGCACCCCGGCGGACATGGCCGCCGCGGCCACGCAGAGCAGCACGGCGGCGACGGAGACCCGCGGCCATGCGGCACGCCCCCGTCCCCCCGCCGGCCTCCGGCGCACCGCCAACAGTCCACCCGCCACGACCAGGCAGACCACCACCACGCCCGTGACCCACCCAGGGGAGGCGTCCACCGTCAACGCCGCCGTCGCCCAGGCCGCCAGAGCGGGCGGGACCAACCGGAGATCCGTCGGCCCTTCCTGGCGTGGGTTCGCTGCCCCCAGCCGCCGGCCGGAGGCCACGTGCACGGACCGGCGGTCAGGATTTCCGGCTCCTGCGGTGCGCGTCCCCCTGCTCCCCGCCCCGTTCATGGCCGTACGAGATTCCGTAGATCGGCGAAGCGGCGGTCGCCGATGCCGTTGACCTCACGAAGCTCGTCGACCGAGCGGAAGCCGCCGTGCTGAGTGCGGTAGTCGAGGATGTGCTGGGCCAGGACGGGGCCGACGCCGGGCAGCGCGTCGAGCTGGTCCGGTGTGGCCGCGTTGAGCGAGACCGGCGCGGTGGGAGCGGCTCCGCCGGCGGACCCGGCGGCGCCGGAACTCCCCGCGGCGCCGGGGCCTGGGCCGGCCGCCGGTGCGGGCCCGCCGACGACCACCTGTTCGCCGTCCACGAGGAGGCGGGCGCGGTTGAGGCCCTCCGTGCTGGTGCCCGGACGCACTCCGCCCGCCGCCCGCAGGGCGTCCGCCACCCGCGAACCGGCCGGCAGCCGCTGGAGCCCCGGGCTGCGGACCTTGCCACTGACGTCCACGACGACGGCGGCCGCGGTAGCACTCGACGACACCGGCGTATCCCCCGAACCGCCCGATCCCGCGGCCTCTCGCCCGCCCTGTCCGCCGTACGGAGTCGACGCCCGCACCACTTCGGGTGCCCGCACCGGCTGGGTACGGCCGGACCAGAAGTGCTGCGCGGCGAAGACCGCGGCCACGACGAGCAGGACGGTGAGCGCGGCCACGCTTCGGCGCTCCAGCCCACACCGCGACTGCAGCCACAGCGGCATCCGCTCCCGTACCGCAAGTCCCGCCCGCTCCCGCCACGTCCCCAGCGCCCTTCCCACGGCACCGTCGTCATCCGGTGTCGCGCCCACACGCAGGTCATGGCGCCGCTCTGCATCGCCGACGGGAACACCGACACGGGTGTCCGCGTCCGCGAGCGACGGTCCGAGCTCGTGGCGCGCGCCCACCCGGGCAGCGGCGACGCCAAGTTCCGTGGCCCTGACAGGACCTCTGCGCCCAAGCTCGCGCCCAAGCCCGTGCCCGAGTCCGTGGTCGACGCCACGCGCCGCCACCACGGGCGGCCCTTCCGTCACCGGTGCGCTTCCACCGCCCCCGAGCCCCGTACGAGCACGACCGCCACGGCCACCGCCACCGCCCGCGCCCGGGTCACCGCCCGCACCCGGACCAGGGCCCTCACCCGCATCCGCATTCGCATCGGCACCACCGGACCCGCCCCTGACGGGTCGCCCCACGTCGACCGCACCCCAGCCCATATCCGGAGCGCCCCTCGGATCTTCCGCTTCCCGGTCCACCCCTGGCGGCCCGTTCCCCAACTCGCGCCGTTCTTTGATGCGTTCGGCGAACAGCGCCTCCGCGCGTCGGCGCAGGACCTCAGCCGAAGCCTGGCGGCGGCGTCCGGCGCGGCTGCGGAAGCGGTCATGACGATGGCGGGTACGCCCGTCGGAGACGGGTCCGCGGCCCGGGCCGCTCGTCGCGGCGGCTGTGCGTGAAGGTGATCGAAGTGCCATGCGGCGAGGATGGGGCAATCCACCGCTCTCGCGATGATCTTGCTCAATTCCCGGGGATTACCGCCTGGTTGTGGATAACTCGGTCACCCACACGAGTCACATGCGACGCAGCGCCCTCGACAGGCTCCCCCAGCCTCACCGAGACGGGCGCAACAAGCCTTGCCAGTGCGAAGACAACCAACCCGCCTCACCGAGGAGAGACAACCACTCCCAGCAACCCCGGACCCGTATGCGCCCCGATCACCGCGCCGACCTCACTCACATGCAGGTCCGCGAGGCCCGGGACCCTCGCCCGCAGGCGGTCCGCGAGGGCCGACGCCCGCTCGGGAGCGGCGAGATGGTGGACAGCGATGTCGACCTGCGCGCTGCCGGCGCGATCGGCCACGATCTCCTCCAGGCGGGCGATCGCCTTGGACGCCGTCCGTACCTTCTCCAGGAGTTCGATACGCCCGCCGTCCAGCTGAAGCAGCGGCTTCACGGCCAGGGCGGACCCCAGCAGTGCCTGCGTGGCGCCGATCCGGCCGCCCCGGCGCAGATAGTCGAGGGTGTCGACGTAGAAGTAGGCGGAGGTCCCCGCGGCCCGTTTCTCCGCGGCCGTGACCGCATCGTCGATCGTGCCGCCCGCCTCCGCGGACTCGGCCGCGGCCAGCGCGCAGAAGCCGAGTGCCATCGCGACCATCCCGGTGTCCACCACCCGGACCGGCACCGGCGCCTCGCGCGCGGCGAGGACAGCGGCGTCGTAGGTGCCCGAGAACTCCGCGGACAGATGAAGCGAGACGATGCCCTCGGCGCCCGACTCGGCGACCTTGCGGTAGGTCTGGGCGAAGACCTCGGGGCTGGGCCGGGACGTGGTGACGGACCGTCGCTTCTGCAGCGCCTGAGCGAGGGAGCGGGCCGAGATCTCGGTGCCCTCTTCGAGTGCCTGGTCGCCGAGGACCACGGTCAACGGCACCGCCGTGATGCCGTGCCGCTCCATCGTCCGCGGCGGCAGGTAGGCCGTTGAATCGGTGACGATAGCGACATGGCGGGACATGAGCTGGAGGTTACCTGCCGGGGCGGGTCAGCGGCAGCCCGGCCCCTCTCACCTGCGGCCGGAGCGGCCGGATCAAGTCGTGCTCTCGGGGCGGGGCTTCTTCTGCCAACGGTAGACGGGCCGCGGGCCCGGCGGGGTGATGGCGGGGCGGCTCGGCTCCTCGGCCGTACGGGCCTCGGGTGTCTCCGGCCAGGTCTGCCCGCCGGCGGCCTCGGAGGCCGGCGCTTCGGGCCAGGACGGGGTGGCCACCGGCTCCGTCGTCGTCCAGTGCCGCAGGGCGCCCGCTTCCACGTCTATCTGTTGGCTGAGCGAGTCGAGGTCGTCGTCCGCGAACCGGCGGGCACGGTCGCGTGCGGCCCAGCGCAGCGAGTCCGCCGACTGCGTGATGCGCTCGGTGCGCTCGCGCAGGCCGGGCAGCCGCGAGACGAGGGTGCTCCGGTCGGGCTCGGTCTCCAGACGCTTGAGCTCGTAGTCGAGTTCGTGGCCGTGCACGCTGAGCCGCTCGAACAGGCTCAGCGACTCCTTGAGGGACTCGTCCTCCGGCACGCCCGCGTGCAGTGCGTCCTGGGTGGCTCGCATCGACGTGCGCAGCTTCAGCCGGAGCTGGGCCAGCTCGCCGGTCGGGCCCGGCTGGGCGAAGGTCCTGGCGCGCAGGGTGGTGTCCTCGACCGTCCGGCGCGCCTGGGAGATGGTGCGGTCCACACCGCGCTTGGCCGCGCCGATCACCTTCACCGTGGCGTACACCCCCAGGGTCACGAAGAGCAGGAAGAGCAGGGCCATCACTGCGATCACGACGTCCACACGCTCCTCCTCGGCCGGGCGCGGCGAGTTGCCGCGGCTCTTCCACGGTAAACGCAAAGGGCAGGTTCGGAGTTCCAGAAAAACCCCGAACCTGCCCGTAGGGGACTACCCCGAGCACCCGTACCGGGCCGGACCGACCCTCGAACTGGCGTGAACCGGCGCCCGACCCTGCGCGAACCGCTACGCCGGAACGATGTTCACCAGCTTCGGCGCCCGCACGATCACCTTGCGGATTCCGGCGCCGCCCAGCGCGGCGACGACCTTCTCGTCGGCCAGCGCCACCTTCTCCAGCTCGTCGTCGGAGATGGACGGCGAGACCTCGAGGCGCGCCTTGACCTTGCCCTTGATCTGCACGACGCAGGTCACGGCCTCGTCCACGACGTACGCGGGATCGGCGACCGGGAAGTCCCGGTGGACGACGGAGTCGGTGTGCCCCAGCCGGCGCCACAGCTCCTCGGCGATGTGCGGGGCCAGCGGCGCGACCAGCAGCACCAGGGAATCGGCCACCGTGCGCGAGACCGGGCCGCCCGCCTTGGTCAGGTGGTTGTTCAGCTCGGTGACCTTGGCGATGGCGGTGTTGAAGCGCAGGCCCTCCAGGTCCTGGCGCACGCCGTCGATGGCCTTGTGCAGGGCCCGCAGCGTGTCCTCGTCCGGCTCGGTGTCGACCACCGTCGGGGCACCCGTCGTCTCGTCGACGACATTGCGCCACAGCCGCTGCAGCAGCCGGTACTGGCCCACCACCGCGCGCGTGTCCCACGGCCGCGACACGTCCAGGGGACCCATCGCCATCTCGTACAGGCGCAGGGTGTCCGCGCCGTACTCGGCGCAGATCTCGTCCGGAGTCACCGCGTTCTTCAGGGACTTGCCCATCTTGCCCAGCAGCCGGGAGACCTTCTCGCCCTGGTAGTAGTACGCGCCGTCGCGCTCCTCCACCTCGGCGGCGGGCACCGCGATGCCACGGCTGTCGCGGTACACGAAGGCCTGGATCATGCCCTGGTTGAACAGCTTGTGGAACGGCTCCACCGAGGAGACGTGCCCCAGGTCGAACAGCACCTTCGACCAGAAGCGCGCGTACAGCAGGTGCAGCACGGCGTGCTCGGCGCCGCCGACGTACAGGTCGACACCGCCGTGCGGCTGGCCCTCGCGCGGGCCCATCCAGTACTGCTCGATCTCGGGGTCGACCAGCTTCTGGTCGTTGTGCGGGTCCAGGTAGCGCAGCTCGTACCAGCAGGAACCGGCCCAGTTGGGCATGGTGTTGGTCTCGCGGCGGTACTTCTGGGGACCGCGGCCGTCGCCCAGGTCCAGGGTGACGTTGACCCAGTCCTCGTTGCGCGACAGGGGGGTCTCCGGGGACGTGTCGGCGTCGTCCGGGTCGAAGGTGCGCGGTGAGTAGTCCTCGACCTCCGGCAGCTCCAGGGGCAGCATCGACTCGGGCAGCGAGTGGGCGATGCCGTCCTCGTCGTAGACGATCGGGAAGGGCTCGCCCCAGTAGCGCTGGCGGCTGAACAGCCAGTCGCGCAGCCGGAAGTTGACCGTGCCCTCGCCGATGCCCTTGCGGGCCAGCCACTCGGTGATGCGCGCCTTGGCCTCCTCGACGCCCAGGCCGTCCAGGGAGATCTCGTCGCCCGCCGAGTTGACGATCTTCGCGTCGTACGAGGCGAAGGCGTCGTCCCAAGTCGAGGGGTCGGTGCCACGGTCGTCCGAGGGCTCGACGACGCAGCGCATCGGCAGCTCGAAGGCGCGCGCGAAGGCGAAGTCACGGGTGTCGTGCGCCGGGACCGCCATGATCGCGCCGGTGCCGTAGCCCATCAGTACGTAGTCGGCGATGAAGACCGGGACCTGTTCGCCGCTGACCGGGTTGGTCGCGTACGCGCCGGTGAAGACACCGGTCTTGTCCTTGGCCTCGGCCTGCCGCTCGACGTCGGACTTCGAGGCGGCCTGCGCGCGGTAGGCGGCGACGGCCTCGGCGGGCGTCGCGTGGCCGCCGGTCCAGACCTCGTGGGTGCCCTCGGGCCAGGCCGCCGGGGTGACCTTCTCGACCAGCGGGTGCTCGGGGGCCAGCACCATGTAGGTGGCGCCGAACAGGGTGTCCTGGCGGGTGGTGAAGACCGTGATCGCGTCGCCGTCGACCGGGAAGCTGACGCGAGCGCCCTCGGATCGGCCGATCCAGTTGCGCTGCTGCAGCTTGATGGCCTCGGGCCAGTCCAGCGCGTCCAGATCGGCCAGCAGGCGGTCGGCGTACGCGGTGATGCGCATGTTCCACTGGCGCAGTTTGGCCTTGAAGACGGGGAAGTTGCCGCGCTCCGACCGGCCGTCGGCGGTGACTTCCTCGTTGGCCAGTACGGTGCCCAGCCCGGGACACCAGTTGACGGGCGCGTCGGAGGCGTACGCCAGGCGGTACTCGCCCAGGACGTCGGCGCGCTCCGCGGCGCTCAGCTCGCTCCACGCGCGCGAGGAGCCGTCAACCGCGCGCTCACCGCTCTCGAACTGGGCGACCAGCTCGGCGATCGGGCGGGCCTTGTCAGCCTCGTCGTCGTACCAGGAGTTGAAGATCTGCAGGAAGATCCACTGGGTCCACTTGTAGTAGTCCGGGTCGATCGTCGCGAAGGACCGGCGCTTGTCGTGGCCCAGGCCCAGCCGGCGCAGCTGGGACTTCATGTTGTTGATGGCCGCCTCGGTGGTGATCCGAGGGTGCTCGCCCGTCGACACGGCGTGCTGCTCGGCGGGCAGGCCGAAGGCGTCGAAGCCCAGCGTGTGCAGGACGTTGTGGCCCGTCATGCGCTGGTACCGGGCGAATACATCGGTGGCGATGTAGCCCAGGGGGTGACCGACGTGCAGGCCCGCACCCGAGGGGTACGGGAACATGTCCATGATGAACTTCTTGGGCTTGGCCACCAGAGCGGGATCGCCGGCCAGGTCACCGATCGGGTTGGGCGCCTCGTAGGTGCCTTCCGCGTCCCAGATGTCCTGCCAGCGCGCCTCGATCTCCGCTGCCATCGCGGCCGTGTAGCGGTGCGGCGCCGCCACCTCGGAGGCGGCGGGGGCACCGCCCGCGCTGTCGACAGCGGGGGAGGCATTCGTCTCGCTCATGATCCTCAAAGCTCCATCGATCGTCTCTGCCAGCGGCCTGGAAATGAAAAAACCCCTCGCACAGGAGGGGACGCCGCGCCGATTCCGGCCACGGATTCACGGTGGCCAGGACTGATCAGCGCGGCTCGCTAAGCAGAAGGCGTACGGCACGCATGGCGTCAGGGTACCGCAGCGCCCGCATACCCCGCGACGGGCTTACGGGCACCCGTTCGGCACTCCGTGCCACCACGACTTCGTCACAAAAAAGCTGAACAAAGTTCAGATATTACTTCGCGTAACGGGCTCTAAGGGGCAACACAAAGATCAGACAGCCCTTTGATAACAACGCAATAACTCAAACCTCGTACCTCTCGGTATGGCTCGACTTAGAGTGCGGCTTCGGGACCGCTTCCCCGAACCGTTTGGGAGTACCCCCCATGAACCCTCGTCGCAGGAACAGCTCGCTCCCCCAGCCGGGCCGATCGGCCTATGGGGCGGCGTCGGTTGTCGTTCTGCTTCTCATACCCGTGATCGTGCTCGTCGGAGGTGACGAAGTCAGGGACTTCCTCAACTTCGGCGCCGGCGTGCTGTCACTCGTCGCCCTCACGTGCTCGGTCGTGTGGGGACTGGTCGCCACCGACCGGCTGTTCCTGAACACGCGCCAGCGCCTGGTGGCCCAGGCCGTGCACCGGTCAACCGCCGTCTCCTCGGTCGCCTTCCTCCTGCTGCACGTCTCGGTCAAGCTGGCGCTGGACCACACCACGCTGCTCGCGGCACTGGTCCCCTTCGGGCTGGGCGTCACCGGCACCAACGGCCTCATCGGCTTCGGCTCCCTGGCCGGGCTGCTCATGATCTTCACGGCCATCACCGGTGCGCTGCGCAGCGCCTTCGCGTCCCCCGCCCCGGTCGCCGCGCGCTGGCGTGCCGTGCACATGCTGGCGTATCCGGCCTGGTGCGCCGCCCTGGTGCACGGCCTGTACGCGGGACGCCCCGCGAAGACGTACGTCACCGTGCTCTACAGCCTCTGCCTGGTCGCCGTGATGGGCGCGCTGGCGCTGCGCTCGGCCTCCGGCCCGTTCAAGCGGAAGGTCGCCGACCGGATCCTGGCGATCCTCGGCGAGGGCAGTGGCCCCGGCGCCCGCCTGCCCCGGGAGGAGCGGGAGGCACCCCGTGCCGACGCTGACTCCCGGCGCCAGGGCTTCGGCGGACGCTCCGCACAGCAGTCCCCGCAGGACACCTACGTGCCCCCGCAGCGCATGCCGTCCGCCGGACAGTCGCTCTACGACAACCCGCTTCAGGCCACCATCATGGACGGCGGGCGGAGTGGTGGTTTCGCCGCCGCCTACCGGGCCGTGGGCGGCAGCTCGCCCACCGGGGACCCCCTGACGGACCCCAACGAGCGCATCCAGACCCCCCTGGACATCCAGCCCACGGAGACCATGCCGCGCTACGAGAGCGGCAGCACCTCGGGCAGCTGGCCCATCCCCTCCCCGCCGCCCGTCGGCGAGGCACCCCGCTCGGCGTACGACCCGCTCAACGACACGGGCTACAACATCCCCGTCTACGGCGACCAGACGGGCGCCGGATACGCGCCAGGTGATGTTTACGGCACCGGTGAGTCGAACCCCCTCTCCGGCACGTACAACAGCAATGACACGTACGACAGCGGTCCCACGACTGAAGTACGGCCGGGCGCCTACGAAGCTCCTGGCTCCGGTGAACCATGGAACGCCCCTTCCGGAGGCTTTTAAGTGAACGAGGCCCTGCCCGACGTCCCGGAAGTCCGCGTCGTCGGACTTCCGCAGCTCACGTCGGGTTTCGACCTGGTTGAACGACTCGATCTGCCGATGCACCTCAAGGTCCACGGACCGCTCGAACCCATGGGGGGCGAGCAGCTCGCGGGCCTCGCCGAAGCGATCTCCCTGAAGGGCCGCGGCGGCGCGGGCTTCCCCTTCGCCAAGAAGCTGCGCACTGTGGCGGAGTCGGCCATCAAGAAGGGCATCCGCCCGGTGGTGGTCGTCAACGGAAGCGAGGACGAACCCGCCTGCCGCAAGGACACGGTGCTCATCAACCGTGCCCCGCACCTCATCCTGGACGGCGCCCTGCTGGCCGCGGAGGCCATGGGGGCGCGCACCCTGGTCATCGGCGTGACCCGGGCGTCCACCCAGGCCTCGATGGAAGCGGCCCTGGCCGAACGCGGACTGACCAACCGGCGCGGATCGGCCCTCCGCGCGCGCGTGCAGCGCAATCCCGTACGGATGGTCACCGGAGCGGCCGCCTCGCTGATCCGCTCCATCGACGGCGGTCCGGCCATCCCGCCGGGCCGCAAGATCAGTGCCTCGCAGAGCGGCGTCGGCGGTGCGCCCACGCTCCTGTCGAACGCCGAGACGTTCGCCCAGCTGGCCATCGCCGCCCGCATCGGCCCCGAGCGCTACCGCAACACCGGTCTGTACGACGAGCCCGGCACCGTCATGCTCACCGTCTCCGGCGCGGTCGCCCGTCCCATGGTGATCGAGGTCCCGACGGGAGTGCCGCTGCGGTACGTGCTCCAGCTCGCCGGCGCCCCGCCGCTCCCGCAGGGCGTGCTGACCGGCGGATACCACGGCAAGTGGCTGGACGCGGCGGCGCTCAACGAGGCGATCGTCTCGCGCAACTCCCTGGACGCGGTGGGCGGTTCGCTCGGCGCCGGCGCGATCCTGCCGATCAGCCAGCAGACGTGCCCGCTCGGCGAGTCCCTGCGGGTGGCCCAGTGGCTGGCGGAGGAGAGCGCGGGACAGTGCGGTCCCTGCTACCTCGGTCTGCCCGCCGCGGCCCGCGGTCTGGAGGACATCCTCAACGGCGGCGGCCCGGCCGCCCTGGAGGCCGTGAAACAGGTCGCCAAGTCCGTGAAGCGGCGCGGCGCGTGCTCGCACCCGGACGGCTCGGCGATGTTCATCGAGTCGACGCTCAAGGCGTTCACGGACGACCTCGCCGCCCACGTCCTCGGCAACGGCTGCGGACGGCCCGTGGAGGGCGTACTGCCGCTCTTCGAGGGCGGTCAGCTCCCGACGGGCATCCCGGGCGGCCAGGGGCAGCTGGAGGCCGGTCCCAGCCGCCAGAAGATCTACGTCGACTGGACCCTGTGCCGCGGCCACGGCCTGTGCGCGGACATCCTCCCGGAGGTGTTCGAGCTGGGCGCCGACGGCTTCCCCACCGTCGCGCAGGCGCAGGTGCCCCGGTACGCGGAGGCCAAGGCCCTGCGCGCGGTACGACGCTGCCCGGCGCTCGCCCTGCGTCTCGAGGAGGAGCGGCCTTCCACGCCGACCCGCGACAACCTGCCCGTCCTCTCGCAGGGACGCGGCTCCCAGGGGCGCGGCCGGCGCGCGCTGGGCAGCGGCCGCTGAGTACGACGAAGGCGGGCCACCCTGATCGGGTGGCCCGCCTTCAACTTGTGTGGAGCTAAGGAGAATTGAACTCCTGACCTCCTGCATGCCATGCAGGCGCTCTACCAACTGAGCTATAGCCCCTCGTGGTCATGCGGTGAAGCCGCATATTGACCGTGTCGCCCGGTCTCCCCGGCGGCGACGCCAACATTACACGGTCTCCCGGGTGCTCCACCAAATCGTTTCCGTTCTGTACGGATACGACGGATAGTGTCAGCCTTCGTGACCGTGATCGCACTCCCCCGTGACCGCCGCCGTGCGCCCGTCGCTCTGGGGGCGTGCCTGCTGTCCTTCGCGGCGTTCTGGCTGGCCCAGCGGGCCGCGCACGTGTCGATGATCGACCTGATGGTGTACCGCGCGGAGGGCCGGACAGTCCTCGCGGGCGGCGACCTCTACGCGCTGCGCACGACCGAGGCCCACCTCCCCACGACCTACCCCCCGTTCGCGGCCCTGCTGTTCACTCCTCTGACGCTGCTGGGCACCGGGGTCCTGCGCACGCTGGCGACGGCGGGAAACCTCGCTCTCCTTGTGGGGTTCGTGGCTCTCGCGTTGCGGCTCGTCGGGCACACACGCGTGGAGAGTGTCTGGTGGGTCGCGGCGGCAGCCGTGTGGTGCGAGCCGGTGTGGACGACGCTGCGCTACGGACAGATCAATCTGCTGATCGCCGTGCTGGTGCTGTGGGACCTGACCCGCAGACCCGGACACCGGTGGGCCGGACTCGGCATCGGCCTCGCCGCGGCGATCAAACTCACGCCGGCGCTGTTCGCGGTGTTCCTGCTGGTCACCGGCATGGTGGCGCACAAGAGGCAGCTCTGCGCAGGCCCGTGGCTGCGGCACGCGCGCGGGGCGGCGGCCACCTTCGCCGGTGCGACGCTGCTGGCGGCGGCCGTCCTGCCGTACGACTCACGGCGTTTCTGGTGCCGCATGGTGTTCGAGACGGGGCGGGTGGGTCTCGTCGAGGACACCGGGAACCAGTCGCTGCGGGGGGTGCTGGCCCGGCTGCTGCACTCCCCCGAGCCGGGCCCTTGGTGGATCGGCGCCGCGGTCCTGACGGGCGCGGCGGGGCTCGCCGTGGCGGTGGCCGCGGAGCTGAGCGGGCTGCGGTCGTGGGCGACGGCAGCCTGTGCGGTGACGGCACTGCTCGTCAGTCCGGTGTCGTGGTCGCACCACTGGATCTGGTGCGTGCCCATGGTGCTGGTCGTCGCGACGCGCAACCGAGCGGCAGCCGTGAGTACCGGACTGGTCTTCTGCTCGTACGCGCTGTGGTGGGTGCCGCACGGTCCCGGCCGACTCGAACTGCACCAGAACGGCGCCGAGTTGACGTTGTCGGCCCTCTACGGGGGAGCCGGTTGTGTCTTTCTGATCCTGACCGCAGCCAGGGTGCGGGCGTGCCGGTTCCAGCGGCTTCAGGCTGTCGCGAACGAGTAGAACCGCTTCAGGGTGCAGTGCTCGTCCAGGAGCCGTCCGTAGATCGGCTCGCCCTCCAGCTCCCGATAGGTCTCGATCGGGTCGCCTTTTATGATCAGCGCCCGCGCGCACTCCTCGCACCAGTACTGGTAGTCGTGGTTGAGCGGTTCCATGTCGCGGACGATCGGTGTGCCACTGCCGCACCAATCGCACTTCCGCCTGTGTGCACCCATCGATCAGCTCCAGCTGTGGCCGCAGGCCGTGCACACGTAGGAGATCCCCCCGTTGTCACCGAGCACTTGGGCGACATGGGCCGAGCCGCAGGAAGGGCAGTCGAGGAGGGTGGCTTTCTTCCGTATCACTGCCGCTTCGAGGAGATGGTCGGTCTCCCCGAGGATGCTCGCAGGCATCGCTACTCCTCCCGTCGGGCCGCGCCCCCTTCCGGCCGTTTGATTCTGCCACGGCCGGGCCAATACGGTCAGCGACGCCTGCGTACCAGTCCGGACACGGCACCCAGGGTGGCCGTCGCGGCCAGCGCGTACATGCACGCGAGGAGCGCCTCCGCAGATGTATACGCCCCGGGAGCCCCGAGTGACTCAAGCCGGTTCAAGAAGAGGGTGCCGAAGACCGCGACACCGGTCAGCTGACCGAGCTGGGTGACCGTCGCGAGCAGTCCGCTGGCGTCCGCCGCGTCCTCGGGCCGCACCGTGGCCAGGGCCCTGGTGAGAGTCGGACTGAAGCTGAGCGCGAGACCCACGCCCACGCCGGCGAACGCCACGTACAGCCAAAGACCGCCGTTGCCGCCGTCCCGCAGCACCCACCCTACGCCCGCCACGGAGGCCGCGGCGATCGCGAACCCGGCGGGAATCAGAGCCCGTTGCCACACGTCGGGCCAGGATCGCCACGTCAGACCGACCACCCCGAAGGCCACCGCCGTCGGCGTGAAGATCAGGCCCGCGTGCAGGGCGGTGTGGCCGAGGCCGCCCTGAAGGTGCAGGGTGAGCGCGAACAGGAAGCCGCCGTTGACCGCCATGACGGCCGTGATCCGGAAGATCGCGAGACCGATGCCGGGGTGGCGCAGCACCCTGGGCGCGATCAGCGGCGCTCCGCCGCGCCGCGCGAGCCGGGACTCGTACGCGCAGAACAGGGCGAAGCAGAGGACGGACGCGGCGAGCGACAGCCACGACCACAGCGGCCAGTCCTCCTCCTGACCGAGCACGAGCGGAACCGTGAACAGTGAGACGGCGGCGGCCAGCAGCGCCAGGCCCGGCAGGTCGAGGCCGCGCGCGCGTTCCGGCGCCCGTGCCGCGTCACGCGGCAGCACCCGGCTGCCGACGGCCAGCAGGACGAGGCCCACGGGCACGTTCACGAGGAACACCGGACGCCAGCCGGTGCCGAACACGTCGGCGCTGACGAGAATTCCGCCCAGCACCTGGCCGGCCACGGCGCCGGAGGCGATGACCGCCGCGTACGCGCCGAGTGCCCGGGCCCGGGCGTCGCCCACGAAGGTGCGCTGGATCAGGCTGAGCACCTGCGGGATCATCAGCGCGGAGCCGGCGCCCTGGACCACTCGGAAGGCGATCAACTCGCCCGTTCCCTGGGCGAGTCCGCACGCCAGCGAGGCGACCGTGAACAGCGCGAGCCCGGCGAGGTGGACGCGGCGGTGGCCGAGCAGGTCGCCGAGGCGTGCGCCGGTGATCAGCAGGACGGCGTACGCGATGGAGTATCCGGCGACCACCAGCTGCAGACCCGCGCCGGACGCGTGGAGTTCGGAACCCATCGTGGGCATGGCGACGTTCACGATGATGACGTCGAGCATCGCCATGAACTGGGCCGAGAGCACGACCGCGAGCAGTCGGCCGGGCCGATTGTCAGTGCCAGGGTCTTTACTGGTCGCAGGACTTGGACCGGCTTGCGGACCAGGCCCTGCGGGGGTTGTCGTCGTCATGTTCCGACCCTGACGGCGACTGCATACGGGTAACGAGAGCCCACCGATGCTGGTACTGACAGCACCTGGCAGCGGACGGGTCCGGCACGGAGTATGGACACGGGGGATGTGAGGACGATGGTCACGACGCAGCGTCGCAGGCCCGAGCTGGCCGCCTTTCTGCGCACACGGCGGGCTCGGGTGACACCGGCCGACGTGGGAATGGCGCCGGGCTTCCGGCGCCGTACTCCGGGGCTGCGCCGCGAGGAGGTCGCCCAGCTCTCGGGCGTCGGCGTCACCTGGTACACCTGGCTGGAGCAGGGCCGCCCGATCAACGCCTCGCCCCAGGTCCTGGACGCCGTGGCCCGCACGCTGCGCCTGGACCGGCCGGAGCGCGAGCATCTGTACCACCTGGCGGAGGTGCCCTACGAGTCCGGGCCGGAGAGCCTCGCCCAGACGGTGGGCCCGGAGATCCAGAACATCATCGACGCCCTCGACCCGCATCCGGCGGTGGTCTACAACTCGCGGTTCGACGTCCTCGCCACCAACCCCGCCTACCGCGACCTGTTCATGGTCCCGGCGACCGCCCTGATCGGCGTGCCGAACGTGCTGTGGACGCTGTTCGCCGTGTCCGAGGCGGCCTGCCCCCTGGTGTACCGGGACCGGGAGCTGCCGCTGATGGTGGCCACGCTGCGTTCCGCGTACGGGAGACACGTGGGCGAGCCTGCCTGGGAGGACTTCATACGCAGGCTGTCCGCCATGAGTCCGTACTTCGCCGAGTTGTGGGCGAGCGGAGAGGTCATACCGCCGGGGCCCCGCGTGAAGACGTTCCGGCACCCGGCGGTGGGCGAGATGCGCATGACCGCGGTCTCCCTGTCCATCGACGGGATGCCGGAGTGCCGCATCGTGGCGTACTCCCCGGATGACGAGGTGGCGAGGGAAAGGGTCGCCCTGCTGCGGAAGGGACGGGAGCCGCTGTGGCCGCCCTCGGACGCCATGGAAGTCAAGGCACTCTGGGCCCGGACCTCCTGAGACTCTCCTGAGAAGGAGCGGAGAGGTGGGGTGCGGCAGCCGGCGGCGCGGGCCGGCACACGAAAAATCCCGCTCCCTGACGGGAACGGGATCTTCATCACTGATCAGTGCTGATCTTTGACAACTCAAAAGAGTTGATCTGTGGAGCTAAGGAGAATTGAACTCCTGACCTCCTGCATGCCATGCAGGCGCTCTACCAACTGAGCTATAGCCCCTTGCGTTCTTCCCGCTCGGCGGGCGAACAAGAAGAACTTTAACCGGTGACCTGCCGGAAAGTGAAATCCGGGTCCCGGCCCCTCACGAGCACCGTGGGAGGGGTGCTCAGTCGTCGTCGCCGAGCACGGGTTCGGGCAACGTGCCGGCGTTGTGCTCGAGCAGCCGCCAGCCTCGCGCGCCCTGGCCGAGGACCGACCAGCAGCAGTTGGAGAGCCCGCCGAGGCTCTCCCAGTGCTGCGATTCGAGGCCGAGAAGACGCCCGATGGTCGTACGGATGGTGCCGCCGTGGCTGACCACCACGAGAGTGCCGTCCTCGGGGAGCTTTTCGGCGTGCCGCAGCACCACGGGAGCGGCGCGGTCGGCGACCTCGCTCTCCAGTTCGCCGCCGCCTCGGCGGATCGGCTCACCGCGTTTCCAGGCCGTGTACTCCTCGCCGTGCCGGGCGATGATCTCGTCGTGCGTGAGCCCCTGCCAGACGCCCGCGTAGGTCTCGCGCAGGCCCTCGTCGTGCGTGACCTCGAGGCCGGTGAGGACGGCCAGCTCGGCGGCCGTGTCGGCGGCCCGCTTGAGGTCGGAGGCCACGATCGCGTCCGGCCTCAGGGAGGCGAGCAGCCGGGCGGCGCGGCTCGCCTGGCCGACACCGGTCTCGGTGAGCTCGACGTCCGTGGTGCCCTGGAAACGGCGCTCGACGTTCCAGGACGTCTGGCCGTGCCGCCACAGGATGACGCGGCGGCCCCGGCCCTTCTTTCCTGCGTCGGCACGCGAGGGGGCGCTCACCGCAGTTCCCCGAGTTCGGCGGCGTCCTCCTCGGCCTGCAGGTCGGAGTGCTCCTGGGCCTTGCCGCGCGTCGCTTTGGCGTCGGCGGGCAGCTCCAGCTCGGGGCAGTCCTTCCAGAGCCGCTCCAGGGCGTAGAAGACACGCTCCTCGCTGTGCTGGACGTGCACCACGATGTCGACGTAGTCGAGGAGGACCCAGCGGGCCTCCCGGTCGCCCTCGCGGCGTACGGGCTTGACGCCGAGCTCCTTGTTCAGCCGCTCCTCGATCTCGTCGACGATCGACTTGACCTGGCGGTCGTTGGGCGCGGAGGCCAGCAGGAAGGCGTCGGTGATCGACAGCACGTCGCTGACGTCGTAGGCGATGATGTCGTGCGCGAGCTTGTCGGCGGCCGCCTGCGCGGCAGTGGTGATGAGCTCGATCGAACGGTCAGTGGCGGTCACTACGAAGCTTTCGGTCGGGAACAGGGGTCGGCTGGGGGTGCGGGGTCGCCCCCGCGCGTCACAGCCAGTCGGCGGTCAGGAACCCTCACGCGTCACCTCAAGGGTCTCACGGTCCGCCGACGACACCCCACGTGATTCCGGGATCACGCCCCGGACCTGCCGGGGCGTGATCCGGTCACGACGACGTCTTGTAGTCCTGGCCCAGCACGACCGACACGTCGGCGCTGGACGTGACCTTGCCCTTCTTCACGGAGCTGGTCGGCAGACCGAGGGTCTTGGCGACCTCGACCGCGTCCTCCTTGCTGTCCGTGTCGGCGTAGGTGATGCGGGACACGGCCTGGGCGGTGCCGGAGGTGCCTGCGTCCAGGAAGGTGTAGCCGCCGTTGACCAGGACGACGCGGGCCTTCTCGGTGGCGTCCTTGTTGCCGGTGCCGTTGGTGATGCCGACCCGGACGGCCGCGCCCGCCTCGGGACTCTTCGCGGCACCGCCGAGCAGGTCCTTGACGACGCTGTCGCTGGACTGGGCGCTGAGGGTGCCGTCGGTCTGGACCGGCAGCAGCGCGGTCTTGTAGTCGCCGCCCTTGGCGTGGTCGGCGAGCTTGGCGAGGAAGGAGCCGAGGTCCTTGTCGTTCAGGGAGGGGTCGAGGATCTGGGCCAGCGTCTGCACAGTGGTCGTCGCGGCCCCCGAGTCGGAGGACAGCTTGCGCAGCACGCCCTGCATGACCTGGCCGAAGCGCTCCAGCTGCGCGTTCTGGGCCTCACCGGAGGCCTGGTAGGTGGCGTAGGCGACGGCCATCTTGCCGTTGAGGGTCTGGTCGTCGCCCTTGTGCACGAGGGGTGCGGCGCCCTTCTTGGACGACTTGGCCGCGGGGTCGGGCACATCGGCGTTGGTGTCGATGTCGATGTTGCCGACCAGCTCGACGAGGTTGTTGAGGTAGGGGGTGTCGAGGCGCCAGGTGCCCTCGATGTCGGTTCCCAGGACCGTGTCGATCGCGTCGCGCGTGCCGGAGGAGCCGTCGTCGTCGACCGACTTGGCGAGGGTGGTCGTGCTGCCTGAGTCGTCCGACAGCGCAAGGGAGTTGGGCAGCAGGACGGTGGCGCCCTGCTTGGTGGTGGTGTTGTCCACGAGGAGGGCCGTGGAGGTGCCGCCCTCCTTGGTGTTGTGCAGATGGACGACGATCACGTCGCGGTTCTGGGCGGCGGCGGACGTGGTGGTGCCGGACTTGCCGTCGGACGAGGTGCCGGGCAACTGGCCCGCGTACCAGAGGTAGCCGACGCCGCCGGCCGCCACCAGGGCGACGGTCACGACCAGGGCGACGACGCGGCCGCGGGCCCGGCGCTTGGCCTCCTCGCGGCGCTCGGTGCGGTTCTCGGTGAACTTCAGCCAGTCGATGACGTCTTCGGAGTCGCCGTCCGGATCCTCGACGAAGGCGAACTGCTCGGTGCGGTAGTCACGGTCGGCCCTCGGCTCGTCCTCCTCTGCCGGGCCGGCCTGCTGCGGGATGTACGCGGTCTGCTCGGCAACCCGAGGCTGCCGGCCGGTGCGCGCGGTCTGTCCGAAGGGGTCGAACCCGGCAGCGGTCCCGCCGGCTCCGGTCCCGGTCCCGGCCGCGCCGGCGCCGTACGGGTCGTAGGAGCCGTAGGAGGTGCCGGACTGCCCACCGTTGTCGTACGGCGGCACGGGGGCCTGTTGCCCGGTGTCGTACGGCGGCACGGGGGGCTGTTGCCCGGTGTCGTACGGGCCCACAGGGCTCTGCTGACCGGTGTCGTAGGACGGCGCGGCCTGCTGCCCGCCGGTGTCGTACGAGGGGGCCGGGGGCTGCTGACCGGTGTCGTAGGACGGGCCGGTGCCCTGTCCGCCGGCCGCGTACGGGTCGTAGCCATAGCCCTGTTGCTGCCCGTAGGGGTCGTAACCCTGCTGCTGGGGAGGCTGTTGCTGCGGCACCTGTCGGTACACAGGCTGCCCGAACTCGTCGTAGCCGACGAGCTCGTACTGGTCGCCGCCCGCGTATCCGTCGTATCGGTCGTTCACCGGTGCCCCTCTCGGCTCACTCGCCGCGGTACAGCTCGCGCTTGTCGATATAGCGCACCACACCGTCCGGCACCAGGTACCAGACGGGGTCGCCCTTGGCGACCCTCGCACGGCAGTCTGTGGACGAGATGGCGAGCGCGGGGACCTCGACGAGCGAGACACCGCCCTCGGGAAGACCCGGGTCGGTCAGCGTGTGACCGGGCCGGGTGACCCCGATGAAGTGCGCGAGGGAGAACAGCTCTTCGGTGTACCGCCAGGTGAGGATCTGGCCGAGCGCGTCGGCGCCCGTGATGAAGAAGAGGTCCGTGTCGGGGTTGAGCGCGCTCAGGTCGCGCAGGGTGTCGGTGGTGTAGGTCGGGCCGCCGCGGTCGATGTCGATACGGCTCACCGAGAACTGCGGGTTCTCGGCGGTCGCGATGACCGTCATCAGATAGCGGTCCTCGGCCGGGGCGACCTTGCGCTCGGTCTTCTGCCACGGCTGCCCGGTCGGCACGAACACCACCTCGTCGAGGTGGAACTGCGCGGCGACCTCGCTGGCCGCCACGAGGTGTCCGTGGTGGATCGGGTCGAACGTTCCGCCCATGACGCCGAGGCGGCGCTTGCCCGGATTCGACGGGCCGTTGCCCGGGCCCTTCGCCGTGCGGATCACCGCGCGGTGCTCGGCGCCACCGTCCGTGCCATTCGCCGGACCGGTGGGCATGTCCTGCTCTCCCATGCGTGCAGACCCTACCGGCCCGGCCGACGGGCTCCGGCCGAGAGGTCCTCGCGCCCGGCCCGGCGGCCCGGGGACGGACTCAGCGGTCCCGGTTGAAACGGGTGGTGATCCACAGCAGCAGAAGCAGCACGAACAGCGCGCCGCCGCCGGTCAGGTACGGGCTGAGGCTCTCGTGGTTGCCGCCGTGCTTCTCGCCCTCGGCGGCGAGGGAGACCATCTGGGCAGCGGTGCTGTGGAAGCTCATCTTCGGCAGAACCTATCCGGTGTGGGCGGGATAAAGACGTCCGGGCCATCGTATGCGGGGGCCGTGGCGCGCATCACGCCGACTCCGCCGTTGGGGACGCCGGTTGCCGCGGAGGGGCCGGGCGGCGCGGACCGGGGCGGTCCCGCGAGTGGCCCGAGAGAGGCCATCGCCTGGGCCGGCGCCTCAGCTGCGGCGCGGCGACGCGCTCAGTCGTCGTCCTGCCGGTAACCCCGCAGCAGGAACCACGCGAGCAGGACGATCCCGACGGCCGACACGATCAGCACAATGCGCAGCAGGTCACCCGGCCCGTGCTGGTCTGCCGCGCTCGCGGCCTCGGTGAGCCAGGCGGCTGCGGGGATGTGCTCCATGGGATCGCTCCTTACGGTGTGCTGCCCCGTCACCGTATCTCCGCCTAGGCTGGACTCCGCTTCGGGGGCACATAGGGCAATCAGACGCATGGGGGAACACATGTCCGACGACAGCCATGAGCAGAACGGGCACGAGCACGTGCCGAGCAGGCAGCGCAGGCGCTTCCCGGGAATCTCCTCGCGGACGTACGAACATCCGGCGGACCGCTCGGCCCTGGTGGCCCTGCGCAAGCTCAGCGGTTTCGACACGGTCTTCAAGGCACTCAGCGGTCTGCTGCCGGAGCGCAGCCTGCGGCTGTTGTTCCTGTCCGACTCGGTGCGGGTCTCGGACGCGCAGTTCGCGCACCTCAACGACATGCTGCGGGACGCCTGTTACATCCTGGACCTGGAGAAGGTCCCGCCGATGTACGTGAGCCAGAACCCACAGCCGAACGCCATGTGCATCGGCATGGACGAGCCGATCATCGTCGTCACCACGGGACTCGTCGAGCTGCTGGACGAGGAGGAGATGCGGGCCGTCATCGGCCACGAGGCCGGCCACGCGCTGTCCGGTCACTCGGTGTACCGCACGATCCTGCTCTTCCTCACGAGCCTCGCGCTCAAGGTGGCCTGGATTCCGCTCGGCAACCTCGCGATCATGGCGATCGTGACCGCCCTGCGCGAGTGGTTCCGCAAGTCGGAGCTCTCGGCCGACCGCGCAGGTCTCCTGGTCGGCCAGGACCTGCAGGCCTCGATGCGCGGCCTGATGAAGATCGCGGGCGGCAATCACCTGCACGAGATGAACGTGGACGCGTTCCTCGCCCAGGCCGAGGAGTACGAGGCGGGGGGCGACCTGCGCGACTCCGTGCTCAAGATCCTGAACGTCCTACCCCGCTCGCACCCCTTCACCACGGTGCGCGCGGCCGAACTGAAGAAGTGGGCCGAGTCCCGCGACTACCAGCGGATCATGGACGGTCACTACCCGCGGCGCGACGAGGACAAGGACACCTCGGTCTCCGACTCCTTCCGGCAGTCGGCCGCCAGCTACGCCAGCGATGTGAAGAACTCCAAGGACCCGCTGATGAAGCTGGTCAGCGACATCGCGGGCGGTGCCGGTGACCTCGGCGGGCGGGTACGGCGCGGCTTCGGCGGCTTCGCCGCGGGCTCCCCCCGGGACGAGACCCCGCCGACTGACCCACCGAACGGCCGGCCTCCCCGGGACACGCCCCGGGACGCGGCTGCCGACGACGAGGACTGACCCGTACGGCGTCGGCCACCACGGGGGCGCGGGGCAGCGTGCCGGCCATGTCACGGCGCGCACCCCGGCAAAGGGTGGCCGCGTGCCCGGCCCGTACCCCGGCAAGGGTGGCCACGTGCCCGGCCCGTACCCCGGCAAGGGCCGGCCGCCACCGGCCCGCACGCCCACACGCCCACACGCACGCCCGCACGCCCGCACGCCCGCAGCCACCGGCCCACTCCACAGCACCCCCGCCCGTCACAAACTCGCCCGCCACAACCCGCCCGTCACCACCCGGCCGCCACCGCCGCCGGAACCCCGCAGGTCACACCCTCGGCTGCGCGCTGGTCGCCAGTGACCCGCACAGCGCCGTCGCGCTGCCGGTGGCGTACGGGTCCGTGCCGGCCGGGCCGCCCGCCTTCGCCGTCTGGCCGGCGAGCAGCGGGCGCAGGTGGTTGGCCGAGTCCTCGGCGCAGGCGAGCGGACCGGCCTGGACATACGAGACGACCAGCTCGGCCTGGTGCATGCGCAGGTCGTCGCGGTCGAAGCGGAAGTGCAGCTCGCGCCGGACGGTGAACAGGGACGCCTGCGCCTTGCCGTCCGCGCCCGTCGGCTTCAGCGCGTAGACGAGGGTGTGGTCGGCGATGATCTCCAGCGTGTTCGCGTCGAACTCGGCGGCCTGCAGAGTGCCCTGCACCCGGATGCGGCTGTCGGCGAGCTGGGCCCGGGACGGGTCGAAGCGGACCAGCCAGCCGGTCGGCGCGTGCCGCCCGTCCGCCGAGGGGTGTTCGAAGCTCTCGTCGAACTGGTCGAGCTGCCGTGGGTCGATCAGGATCCGCACGGGACGGGTGGCCCCGCCGGTGAGCACGTCCGGGTCGAGCGAGGACCTGACCAGGTAGTCCTTGGCGGTCGTCAGGGCGGCGACGACCTGGCTGTCCGAGAAGTGCGCGGTGCGCCGGGAGGCGGGCAGCGTGAAGCCGTCCGCGCCGATGCGGAACTGGGCGGCGGGGCTGTGCGCGTACAGCTCCTCGGCGTGCGCGGCGCCGGGCACGGCGGTCGCCGGCGCGAGCGGGATCACCGTCATCCGCAGCGGCTCGGGGGGCTGCGCGACCTGGGTCTGATACGGGTGGCGCACCCCCATGTAGATCGCGGTTCCGAAGGCGACCGCGATCAGCAGGACGAGGATCAGCGCCTGCCGGGACAGCCCACGTCTGAGGGGCGGGCGCCGGCGTACGGCGGGGGCGTGGTCGGCCATCCGCTCCTGGGCGGAGAATTCCTGGAGCCGGGCAGCACGGACGAACGACTCGTCGAAGACGACGGATCGGTACTCGTCCTCTCCACCGCCCGGGGCACCCTCGGGTGTCCCCTCAGGTGGCTCCACTGGCCCGCCCATACTTTCAGGGTAGGTCTCGCGGAGCCCCGGTAAACGCCGTGGTACACGACAAGTTCCGACAGCTTCTCAACGGGCGGGTCAGGGCGTTCGGGGGTCCGCCGAGACCGCTGGCTGGGAGTAGTCGGCGGAAGCCGAGGGGCTCACCCCGGTGGCCTTCTCCTGACCTTGTTCCAGACCCGTCGAGGCGGGCGGCGGGACCTGTTCCTGGCGGTCCGAGGAAGCGCCCCGGTAGACGGCCGTGAAAGCCAGCGCCACCATGCCGATCCCCATCAGCAGGGCCAGCATCCAGGCGACGGGACGGTGCCAGCGGCCCGCCTTCCCATACGTCCCGGAGACCCCGTAGCGGCCATCCAGAACTTCCGTGTCGTCCAGGTCGTCGAGATCCCGGTCATGGCCGAAATCATCACGGTCGTCGGGGCCGAACCCGTCCTCGTAGCGCTCGTCCTCGCCGCGCGCTCCCCTGGCGTGCGCCCGGCGCGCTTCCTCGGAGGCCTCCGCACGGGCCTGGGCGGCGGCGAGCAGGCGTTCCACCGCGGTCGGCTCGTGGATCACGGCGGCGCGGACGAAGTCCTCGTCGAAGACCACGGAGGCGAACTCTTCGTCCATACCCCCGCGGTCGCGGTCGTCGTCGGGCTCCCAGCCGTCCGGAAACGGCGTGCCCCCCACGTCCTCCGGCACGGATCCAGAGTAGACCTGGGGGGTCATTTTGGGCAGACGGTAAGGAAATTCATCCACCTGGCGAGACGGTTACCGCGGGAATTCCAGCGGGAGGGCCGCGGAACACCGGCGCGAGCCCCGGCGCACGCCGGGCGCACAAGGTCCGCGCCGGAGCGCAGCGGCGGATGTGCCGGGGCACAGTCGGCAGATGTGCCGGGGCACAGTCGGCAGATGTGCCGGGGCACAGTCGGCAGATGTGCCGGGGCTCAGCGGCGGATATGCCCGTCGCCGGTGACGATGTACTTCGTGCTCGTCAGCTCCGGCAGCCCCATCGGCCCCCGCGCGTGCAGCTTCTGCGTGGAGATGCCGATCTCGGCGCCGAAGCCGAACTGGCCGCCGTCGGTGAAGCGGGTCGAGGCGTTCACCGCGACCGTCGTGGAGTCGACCAGCTGGGTGAAGCGGCGCGCGGCCTGCTGCGAGGTGGTGACGATCGCCTCGGTGTGCCCGGAGCTCCACAGCCGGATGTGCGTCACGGCCCGGTCGAGCGAGTCCACGACGGCGGCGGCGATGTCGTAGGACAGATACTCCGTGTCCCAGTCCTCCGTCGTGGCCTCGACGGCGGTGACCCGGGAGTCCTTGGCGTAGGCGAGGACTCGCTCGTCGCCGTGCACGGTGACGCCGGCGTCCGCGAGGGCGTCCAGGGCACGCGGCAGGAACTCGTCGGCGATGTCCTGGTGGACGAGGAGGGTCTCGGCGGAGTTGCAGACGCTGGGCCGCTGCGCCTTGGAGTTGATCAGGATGTCGATCGCCATGTCGATGTCGGCGTTCGCGTCGACGTAGACGTGGCAGTTGCCGGTGCCGGTCTCGATGACCGGGACGGTGGACTCCTGGACGACGGTGCGGATCAGGGAGGCGCCGCCGCGCGGGATCAGCACGTCGACCAGACCCCGGGCACGCATCAGCTCACGGACGGACTCACGGCCCTCACCGGGCACGAGCTGCACGGCGTCGGCGGGCAGCCCGGCCCCGCCCACCGCGTCGCGCAGCACACGCACGAGGGCGGTGTTCGATTCGTACGCCGAGGACGAACCGCGCAGCAGCACGGCGTTGCCGGACTTCAGGCAGAGGGCCGCCGCGTCGACCGTGACGTTCGGGCGGGCCTCGTAGATGATCCCGACGACGCCGAGCGGGACGCGGACCTGGCGCAGGTCGATGCCGTTCGGCAGGGTGGAGCCGCGGACGACCTCGCCGACCGGGTCCGGCAGCGCCACGACGTCGCGCACGTCCGAGGCAATGGCGCGGACCCGCTCGGGCGTGAGGGTGAGCCGGTCGATGACGGTCTCGCTGGTGCCGGCCTCCCGGGCCCGGGCGATGTCCTTGGCGTTGGCCGCGACGATTTCGCTCGTACGGACTTCCAGCGCGTCCGCGATGGCGAGCAGCGCGTCGTCCTTCTCGGCCCGCGGCAGGGGAGCCAGGTCGGCGGCGGCGGACTTCGCGCGGTAGGCGGCCCGGGCGACCGGGGACATCGAGTCGTACGGCGAAAGCGTGGTCATGTCGGCAGCGTAGTGCTCCGAACGGGTCTGTTCAGCCCTTGTCCCAAACCCCGAGACACCCGGCGAAGACGACTCAAAAGGGATGTACGCCCACGGGTGTCGCGGGCAGCGGGCCGTATCCCTCGGCGATGCGCTGGTGGTAGGTCTCGCGGTCGATGACCTCCAGGCCGACGATCTCCCAGGGCGGAAGTTTGGCGGTCTGCCGGTGCTCGCCCCACAGCCGCAGGGCGACCGCGGCGGCGTCGTGCAGATCGCGGGCCTCTTCCCAGTAGCGGATCTCCGCGTGGTCGTTGGCGTACCGGCTGGTCAGCAGAAAGGGGTGGTCGTGGGCGAGCTGTTCGAGCCCGCGCCTGACCTCTTTCAGCGGCGCCTCGCCACCCGAGACGCTCAGCGTGACGTGCCACAGCCGGGGCGCGTCCTTGGGCTCCTCGCCCTCGTACGTGTCTCCCGCGGCGACGCTCGTCAGGGCCCGTTCCTCGCCCCGCGCGCGGGAGGTGCCACCACCGCGGGACGCCGCCGCCCCAGGGCGCACTCGTCTCACGACGGCCTCCTTTACGCAATGGTCGTGCGGAATCTCCCTGAAACAAATTTGAGCAGGTGAGGCGTCCTCGCGTGGCGGTTTTACGGAACGTCCCCCGCCGGAGGGCGGGGGAATCGGCCGTTCAGGGCCGCTGTGGCCGGTTGTTCCACGCGGGTTCCACGCGGTGTTCCACGCCGTGCCCCCTGGGTGAAGCACGACGTGTTCCACGTGGTCTACGGGTGCAGGAGGACCAGATCGTCCCGGTGTACGACCTCGCGCTCGTAGCCGGGGCCCAGCTCGCGGGCCAGCTCCCTGGTCGAGCGGCCCAGCAGCTGGGGGATCTCCTTGGCGTCGAAGTTCACGAGCCCGCGCGCGACGGCGCGCCCCGTGCTGTCGCGCAGCTCGACGGGATCGCCGGCGATGAACTCGCCCTCGACCGCAGCGATGCCCGCGGGCAGCAGCGACGTGCGCCGCTCGACGACTGCGCGGACCGCGCCGTCATCGAGGGTGAGCGCGCCCTGCGGGGTCGAGGCGTGCTGCAGCCACAGCAGCCGGTCGGCGGAGCGGCGGCCGGTGGCGTGGAAGTAGGTACCCGTGTCGCGGCCCGCGAGGGCGTCGGCGGCGTGCACGGCGGAGGTGAGGACGACCGGGATGCCCGCGGCCGCCGCGATGCGGGCCGCCTCGACCTTGGTGACCATGCCGCCGGTGCCGACGCCGGCCTTGCCCGCGCTGCCGATGTCGACGTGCGCGAGGTCCTGCGGACCGTGCACCTCCGCTATCCGCGACGTACCGGGCCTGCTGGGGTCGCCGTCGTACACGCCGTCCACGTCCGAGAGCAGGACCAGCAGGTCGGCCCGTACGAGATGGGCGACGAGCGCGGCCAGCCGGTCGTTGTCGCCGAAGCGGATCTCGTCCGTGGCCACGGTGTCGTTCTCGTTGACGACCGGCAGGGCGCCCATCGCGAGGAGCTTGTCGAGGGTGCGGGAGGCGTTGCGGTGGTGGGCGCGGCGGCTGGTGTCGTCGGAGGTGAGGAGCACCTGGCCGACGCGGATGCCGTGGCGGGCGCAGGACGCGGTGTAGCGGGCCACCAGGAGGCCCTGGCCGACGCTGGCGGCGGCCTGCTGCCGGGCGAGGTCCTTGGGGCGGCGCCGCAGCCCCAGCGGGGCGAGCCCGGCGGCGATGGCGCCGGACGAGACGAGGACGATCTCCCGCTCCCCGCCGCTGCGGCTCTTGGCGAGGGCGTCGACGAGGGCGTCGACCCGGTCCGCGTCGAGACCGCCGGCCGCGGTGGTCAGCGACGAGGAGCCCACTTTGACGACGATCCTGTGGGCGTCCGCCACACCTTGCCTTGCCGCTGACACGTACGTCCCCAATGTCTCCGCATTCCGACCAGCCCGGTGTGTGCAATCTACGTGAGGGCGGGGGCCGGACGCCGCCGCGTTTCGAGGGGCGGACGGCGTTTGGGGCCCGGACGGCGGGCCCCGGCGGCGGGCGGCCGACCGGCGGCGAGCACCGGCGTGTACGGCGTCGCCGGGCCGGCGGCGAAAGCGGTGGACGGCAGGGGATCCGGACGCGGACGGTCCCCGCGGTCCCGGGGTTCCAGGCAGGATGTCCGTTTTCCGGTGATAGTTCTCACCCAAGATTGCTAGCCGGGCGCCAGAGGTCATACGGTCAGTGGCCGGCCTTGGTTATCCTCGCCGGCCGACCCCACGCTTGCACCCCCCATCCGCCGTATCCCTTCGCAGGAGCCCAGCCCGTGCCTTCCGCAGGCCTCGCCACCCGCCGCATCGTGCAGTTCTCCGCACTGCTCGCGATGTTCGCGCTCTTCACGGCCCAGATCGTCGCCGCTCTGGTGCCGTACGTCCCGGTGTTCATCGCCGCGAGCGCGGCGGGACTCGCTCTGGACGTCTATCTGCAGTACCGCGACCCCGGTCTGCTCGCGCTGCTCGGCAAGGTCCGCTTCGACGTCACGGTCCGCCAGCTGCTGCGCGACATGCTGGTCCTGGTGGGGCTGCTGCGGATCGACGGCATCGACCCGGACCGCGAGCAGGCACCGCTGCTGGTCGCGCTGTGCCTCTTCTACGCGCTGCACTTCGCGTGCCAGGCCGTCGCCGTCCTCGTCCGCCGCACCCGGACGCTGCCGATCGTCACCCGCAACATCGACGCGTCCGCGCTGCGCCTCACTGCCGCGCCGCCGCGCGTCCTGGCCCGCCGCCAGGGCCACCGGCTGCTGACCTTCTCCATCCCGACGACGATCGGTCTGACGGTCACGGCGGCCACCCGGCACGCCGTGTGGGGCGAGATCGGTGTCGGCGTCGCCCTCCTGCTGGTCATCGGCGGCACCGCGTACCTGGGTACCTGGCTGCTCCCGAAGAAGCGCGCCAAGAGCGAGCAGAAGGTCATGGAGTGGCTGGACAAGTGGCTGGCGGACTACCGGCCGACGGTCGCGATGTACTTCTCCGGCGGTACGACGTCCGCCTACCAGGCGAACATGTGGCTGTCGACGCTCTCCCAGATCGACGCCAGGCCGCTGATCGTGCTGCGTGAGCGCTTCATGGTGCAGAAGATCGAGGCGACCGACGTCCCGGTCATCTGCTTCCCGAAGGTCTCCACGATGTTCTCGCTGGAGAACTCGACGCTGAAGATGATGCTGCACCCGGCCAACGCGGCGAAGACCTCGCAGGTGCTGCGCATCCCCACGATCAAGCACGCCTTCATCAACCACGGCGAGAGCGACAAGCTGTCCTCCTGCAACCCGTACGCGAAGGCGTACGACGAGGTGTGGGTGGCCGGCCCCGCGGCCCGCGACCGGTACGCCCTCGCCGAGGTCGGCGTGGAGGACAAGGACATCGTCGAGGTCGGCCGCCCGCAGCTGGCGCCGATCCGCCCCTACTCGGGCGCGCCCACCGGCACGTACACGACCGTCCTGTACGCCCCCACCTGGGAGGGCTGGGACGGCAACCCGGGCAACACCTCGGTGGTGCTGGCCGGCGAGAACATCGTCAAGCGGCTGCTGGCCGACGACGGCGTACGTCTCCTCTACAAGCCGCACCCGATGACCGGCTCCGTCGACGCGCGCGCAGGTGCGGCCAATGAGCGCATCAAGGCGATGATCCGCGAGGCCAACACCAAGCGGTCGGGCGCCCGTCCCGGCCCGGAGGCCGCGGCCGAACTGACCCGTCGTACGGCCGAGTTGGACAAGCTCACCTCGACCGCATTCCGCGAGAGCGCGGACGAAATGGAGCGGATGCTGCTCCAGGGCGCACCCCAGGGTGACCGCGAGGCCGCCATCGCCGAGGCCACCACGGCCTGGGAGAAGGCCTACTGGGCGTCCTTCCCGGAGTGGGAGCACCAGATCGTCACGGACGCGCGTCCGGCGATCTTCGCCTGTTTCAACCAGGCGGACCTGCTGATCAGCGATGTCTCGTCGGTGGTCTCCGACTGGCTGTCCAGCGAGAAGCCGTACGCGGTCGCCAACACCTCGGGCCTGTCCGAGTCGGCGTTCCGCACGGGCTTCCCCACGGTGTCCGCGGGTGCCATCCTCAGCCCGGCCGCGGACGGCGTCCCGGCGCTCCTGGAGTCGGTCCGCCGGCCGGAGAAGGACGAGTTCACCGCGGCTCGCGCGGACCTCAAGGAACACCTGCTGGGCCCCTCGGACCCGCCGTCCCTGGCCCGTTTCAACGGCGCGATCGACGACCTGTGCACCAAGGCGGACGAGCGCCGGGTCCGCATGGAGGGCCGCCTCGCCGCGGAGATCCCCTCGCCGCGGGCCGCCGCCGAGGAGACGGCACAGGAGTCCGCCCAGGGTCTGGACCCCGAGGACAACGGCGCCGAGGACAACGGCGCGGAGGACTCGGTCACCGCGTAGGTCCCTGCCCCTGTCGTACGTCCGAAGGGCCTCCGGAAGCCGCTGCTTCCGGAGGCCCTTCGGCGTTCGCGGACGGTCACGCCCGGCGGATCACTCCGGGCAGACGGCGCCCGGCAGCTCCGGCAGCCCGCGCCGCTCGTCGTCGGTGAGATCGCGGCCGAGGACCCCGCACAGATGGCGCTTCCACCGTCCGGGGTCGAGTGAGAACAGCTCCGCGGTGTTGTCCGGGACCACCAGCAGGGTCTTCCCGTCCCTGGTGGCGGCGAGGAAGTACTGGTCCTTCTCGAAGTCGTACGTCTCGAAGCGGCTCGGGTCGGAGGCCTGCTGGAAGCGGACGGAGCTACCGGTGGCCACGAAGAACTCCGAGCCCTTTCCGGTGAATCCGAAGGAGAATCCGTCGCCCCAGGACTCGTCGTTCGACCCGAGCGGCCCGAGCGGACCCAGTACCCGTTCCGGCTTGTGCCCGCGCCGCACCGACCACACCTCGACCATGCCGCCCTTGGTCTTCGCGGCCACGTACCGCCCGGTCGTGTCGGGGCGGGCGCGGTCGATGTCCTCGGCGAGCGTGACGCGCAGGGCCTTGTTCTCCTTGCCGGTCCGCAGGTCGACGGCGAACAGGGTGGACTTGCCGCGGACCATGACCTGCACGTACCCGGGATCGGGACGGCCATTGACCGCGAACCCGGAATCGGAGGGCGCGGACGCGAAGCTGAGCAGGGGCGGGTTCTTCTTGGTGAGCTTCAGGTCCCGCGCGTCGATGGTCCTGGTGAGGCGGCGGCCGTCACGGGCGTTCCAGTGCTCGATCACCGTGCCGGAGACGGTGACCAGTTCGTCGGTGTCCCGCAGGAACAGGAGCGACAGCAGGCCGGGCTTCCCGTACTTGTCGACGGGCGGCTTGCGGGTGCTGATCTCGGCGACCTTGCGCAGCGACGGAACCTGCCGGATCACGATTCTGTTCCGGCCGACCACGTCGGCCACCAGGGTCTGTGCCCGGTTGACGGTCAGTGCGTGCGGGGGCCTCGGGCCCATCGCCTCGTCCATCGGCGGCCGCTTGACCTGGGCCTTCACCCGCCCGGTCGACGCGTCGACGAGGGCCAGGCGGTTGCCGACGAGGCCGCTCGGTTCCTTCCGCGTCTCCAGATGGCCGACGATCGTCCTGTCGTCGTCGAACACCAGGGGATGGACGAGGACGAGATTCACCGGATGGTCGCTCGGCTTCAGCGACAGCCCGGTCACCGTTGTCTCGTCCCAGGTGGACACCACGGGATCACGCGCATCCCCCATGAGACGGCCCGTGGGGTTGGCGGGCTCGGGCGCCTCGGCCTGCTGCGGTGTGCTGCCTCGCCGTGCGTCGCCGATCAGCCACCGCGAGCCGCCGTCGTACATGGCCAGGCGCCCACCCGACTCGTCCACGGCCATCCCTTTGCAGCGGTAGGACTCGGTCTCGTACCGGTTCAGCACCCGTCCCCGGGCCACGTCGACGGTCCGGTAGACGGCCTGGTCCGTATCGCCGTGCTTCTCCATCCTGCAGTAGGCCAGCACACTGCCGTCTCCCGACAGGGCGAAGGCCGACGCCTCCTTGATGAGGGTCGACATGGAGAACGACCCGACGTCGTCCGCCAGTTCACGCGTCTTCCCGGTGCGGATGTCGACGGTCAGGACCGTGTGCTCCGTGCTGTACGTGCCACGGTCGGGCGGCTGGACCACCAGGGTCCGCTCGTCCGGGCCGAACCACACCGCCTCGACCGCGGGCACGCGGGCGGGCAGCTGCCGGCCGGTCCTCGTCTTCAGGTCCCACAGCCGCATCCGCCCGTCCGCGACCGTGACCACCTGCCGGGCGTCCGGGGAGAAGTCCATGAAGTGGACCTGTTCGCTGTCATAGTGCTTGTTCTCGCCCTTGTCCCAGAATTCCGCATCGGGGATCGAGCCGCCCCGGCCGAGCAGGCCCTCCGCGCCGGCCGCCCCGGGATCGACGTCCCACCAGGCCAGCGCGCCCGCCGTCGAGACATAGGCGATGCGCCGGCCGTCCCTGCTGACCAGCGGATAGAACGCCTGGTCCGGGATCTGCAACTGCTTGCGCAGCGTGTGTCCCGCGGCGCTGCGGACGAACAGCGAGGCACGCCCCAGCCGGGTCGTCGCCAGCGTCACCCGGCCGTCGGCGCTCGTCGCCACGGCGTCGACCTGTCCTTCGGCTCCGCTCAGCACCCACGCGGCGTTCTTGAAGCGGACGTATCCGCGCAGCATGGCGCTGCGGGCCTCCTGTGTCGGCGCGACGTCGTACGCCCCCATGGCCACCAGGGCGGCCTGCCCCGGATCCCGCTTGCCCAGTTCCCCGGAGAGGCTGGCCAGCGCACGGGACCGTGCGTCCGCGCCGCGCTGCTCGCTCACCCGTGACTGGTAGACAAGAAAGGTGCCGAGGCCGGCGATCAGTGCGAGCACCAGCGCCACGGCGGTCCACGCGGCACGCAGCCGCGTACGGCGGGCGCGCTGCCGCTGCCGGGCACGGGCGAGGAAGTCCCGTTCCTCCTCGGTCAGTTCCCCCTCGCGGTCACCCAGCCAGCCGTGTGCGCCGCCCGGTTGCGGGAGCAGCTCCGGTGACCTGCCGCCCCGCTCCCAGCGCTCCCGGTCGTGGGCGAGCTCCGCCCGTCCCGCCAGGAACTCGCTGTCGGCCTTCACCTGCTGCCGGAGGGCGGGCCAGGCGGTGATCAGTGCCTCATGGGCCAGTTCGGCGGTCTCCGGTTCCTGCTCGCCGCCGTGCAGCACGAGCAGCCGCCGCTCGGCGAAGGACCGCGCGAGCCGCCATCGCGCCTCGCCCGCCTCCTGCCGGGTGAGTCTGCGGCGCAGCGGGGTCTCGCTGCCGGGAAGCACCCGCACCAGCCCGGTGAGCAGCCGCAGCGCGTCCGCCTCCGCCCGCTCCCCGACGCACTCCCGCCAGGCGTTCTCGGAATGCAGCGCGAGCGCTCCGGACACACCGTTCATCTCGTCGTACGTCGTGGCGCGCAGCCGTCCGACGCTGCGCCGGCGCCAGAGCTGTTCGAGGACGAAGCCGAGGAGCGGGAGGATGCCCGGCTCGCCGCCCGCGTCGTCGAGGATGCGCCGGTCGAGGCCGGGGTCGTACGCCACGCCCGGCACCTGCTCGACCGGCCTGGTGATCACCTCGCGGAGCTGGTCCCGGGACATCGGCGTCAGCGGGAGCGTGCGGCCCGTGCGCAGGGCGGGGCCGAGGCGCGGGTGCTTGAGTACGGCGTCCATGAAGTCGGCCCGGAGCGTGACCAGCACGCGCGGGCCGCCTGCCCCGCGGCGGTCCGGGAAGAGCAGCTCCACGGCCTGCGCGACCTCGGCCTCCGTACGGTCCAGGAGTGCTTCGGCCTGGTCGAGTACGACGAGCAGCCTGCCGCCTGTCCGGCCCCGCGCCCGGTGCAGGGCGTCCGCGAGGCCCTTGTCCGCGAGCCAGGACTCGACCTGGTCGGCGCTCTCGGCCCGGGCGGGGCCGTACCGTCCCGAGCGGATGTCCTCGTACAGCTCGGTGGCGAGTGCGGAGAGCGGGGACGAGACCTGGCCGGCGTTCATCACCAGTACGTCGTGGCCGGTCTCCCGCATCCGGGGGACGACGCCGGCCAGGGCCAACGACGACTTACCGGAGCCGGAGGGGCCGTACAGGGTGACCGTCGGCTGGTCGCCGCGGAGGGCCGCGAGCACCTCCTCGATGTCGTCGTCCCGCCCGAAGAAGACGTCCGCGTCGCTCTCCTGGAAGGTGGCGAGACCGCGGAAGGGCACGGCCGGCAGCAGGACCGGGGCGAGCGCGGGGACCTCGCGGAGCAGGGTTCTGGTCCTCAGTACGAAGGCCTGCTGGGCCTCCTGCGCGGGCTGGGCGGCGACCATGAGGCCGACCGCCGCGCCGAGTTCGTTGTCCCAGACGGGAGTGCCACTGAAGCCCTTGCGGACGTGCGCGGCCTGTCCGTCGGCCCGGGAGAGCTGGATCCAGCCCTCGCTGGTGGCTCCGCCGAGCTTCCCGCGGAACCAGGTCTCGCCCGGCTCCCCGTCCGTGAAGCCCACCGCGCGCGCTCCGTGCTCCCAGACGCTCTCGGGGTCGGCCATGGGCAGCGGGCGGGCCCCCGGAAGCGGCTCCGGCAGCCGCAGTACGGCCACGTCGCCGGTCCGGTCGGCCCTGATCGGTATCCAGAACTCGACGACGGCCTTGTGATCCCGCCGCCTGCCGCTCTCACCCCTCCCCACGCCCTCTGCCGGCCCGGCGCCCTCGGCAGCGGCAGGTCGACCGTGACCGCGGTCCCGGCGCTCACCGCCGTCTCCCGTGGCCGGTCCAGGACGTCCGACACCACATGGGCGCAGGTGACCACCAGATCCGGGGCGACGAGGAAGCCCGCGCCCCCGATCACACCGTCCTGTCCCTTGATCCGGACGACCGCTGCGGCCAGCACCTCGTCCGGGCTCTGCGACTCTTCCCCCGCCACCGCTCCCCCGTTCGGCTCAACTCACCTGCGGATTATCCTCAGTCGAGCCTCTCGGGTCACTCCTGTTCCAGGTCAGACTCACGGAGAAGTTGGCCTGGGTCGCGGTGCTGGCGATGACCACGTCGGCCTCCGCCGACAGTGACACCCCGAACTCCAGCGTCATCTCGTCGGGCGCGTGGGCGAGTCCCCTGAACCGCCCGACGAAGGCGTCCGCCACGGGCCGTACGGTGTCCAGCATCTCGCCGAGCGACCGCTCGGCCCGGGCCACGGCGCGTCCCCCGCGGCCGACCCTGACCAGCGACTCGTCCACCTCACGGATCTGCACCCGCACGACCTCGCCGCTGCCGTCCCCCACCGGCACCTCGACAGTCCGCACGCTCCGGTCGCTCATGGCACTCCCTCGTCCCTCGTCCCTCGGGTGATGAGCTCCGCGGAGTCCGCTGCGACAGGGGCGAAGGCTCGCAGGAATCGTAGATCGCCACGACACGAACGCGCCCTGGTCTCCGGTGAGTTGCCGCCCCCTGCCGACTGCCGGCCCCACGCGAGAACGCCCCGGCCCCCACAAACGGGGCCGGGGCGTTCTCGACGCGGACGAGCACTGCCTAGAACGGCTCGAAGTCGTCGTACTCCTTCTGCGCCTCGTCCCGCTCCGCCTGCTTGTCGCGACGGCGCTGGGTGGCGGGACGCGGCGCGTCGAGGCGGTGGTCCTCGCCGCGGCGGCCGAGCATCTCCGCGCCGGCCATGACCGTGGGCTCCCAGTCGAAGACGACCGCGTTCTCCTCGGGGCCGATGGCGACGCCGTCGCCCGAGCGGGCGCCCGCCTTCATCAGCTCCGTCTCGACGCCGAGCCGGCTGAGGCGGTCGGCGAGGTAGCCGACGGCCTCGTCGTTGCTGAAGTCGGTCTGGCGGACCCAGCGTTCGGGCTTCTCGCCACGGACACGGAAGAGTCCGTCCGCCTCCTGGGCCACGGTGAAACCGGTGTCGTCGACCGCCTTCGGGCGGATGACGATACGGGTCGCCTCCTCCGTGGGCTTGGCCGCACGGAACTGGCCGACCAGATCGGCGAGGGCGAAGGAAAGCTCCTTGAGGCCGGTGTGGGCCACCGCCGAGACCTCGAAGACGCGATAGCCGCGGGCCTCCAGGTCGGGGCGGACCATCTCGGCCAGGTCCTTGCCGTCGGGTACGTCGATCTTGTTGAGGACGACGAGACGCGGACGGTTGTCGAGACCGCCGTACTGGGCCAGCTCCTCCTCGATCATGTCGAGGTCGGAGACCGGGTCACGCTCGGACTCCAGCGTCGCCGTGTCCAGCACGTGGACGAGCACGGAGCAGCGCTCCACGTGACGGAGGAATTCCAGGCCGAGACCCTTGCCCTGGCTCGCGCCGGGGATGAGTCCGGGGACGTCCGCGATGGTGTAGACGGTCTCGCCCGCGGTCACCACGCCCAGGTTCGGGACGAGGGTCGTGAAGGGGTAGTCCGCGATCTTGGGCTTGGCGGCGCTCAGCACCGAGATCAGCGAGGACTTGCCCGCGCTCGGGTAGCCCACCAGGGCCACGTCGGCGACCGTCTTCAGCTCCAGGACGATGTCCTGGAGGTCACCGGGGACACCGAGGAGCGCGAAACCGGGGGCCTTGCGGCGGGCCGAGGACAGCGCCGCGTTGCCGAGGCCGCCGCGGCCGCCCTGTGCGGCGACGTACGACGTGCCCTGGCCGACGAGGTCCGCGAGGACGTTGCCGGCCTTGTCCTGGATCACCGTGCCGTCCGGCACCGGCAGGATCAGGTCCTGCCCGTCCTTGCCGGACCGGTTGCCGCCCTCGCCGGGCTTGCCGCTGGTCGCCTTGCGGTGCGGGGAGTGGTGGTAGTCGAGCAGCGTGGTGACGGACTGGTCGACGACCAGGATCACGTCACCGCCACGGCCGCCGTTGCCGCCGTCCGGGCCGCCGAGCGGCTTGAACTTCTCCCGGTGTACGGAGGCACAGCCGTGGCCTCCGCTACCCGCGGCGACATGCAGCTCGACGCGGTCCACGAAGGTGGTCATGGTGGGGTGCCTCCAGCACTTCGATTACTTCGATCAGTTCGGTTGCGTACGGAATGCCTTCCGCACCACATCCAAGAACAACACGCGAAAGGCGGACCCACTTCCCGTGAGGGAAGTGAGGTCCGCCTCGCGAAAGAACCGGTCAGGCGACCGGGACGATCTTCACGACCTTGCGGCCACGGTGGGTACCGAACTCCACCGCACCGGCGTCGAGCGCGAACAGCGTGTCGTCCTTGCCACGGCCGACGCCCGTACCGGGGTGGAAGTGGGTGCCGCGCTGGCGGACCAGGATCTCACCGGCGTTGACGACCTGACCGCCGAAGCGCTTCACGCCGAGCCGCTGAGCATTGGAGTCGCGACCGTTCCGAGTGGACGATGCGCCCTTCTTGTGTGCCATCTCTCCTCAGTCCCTTACTTCGCAGCCGCGGGGATCTCAGTGACCTTGATCGCCGTGTACTGCTGGCGGTGGCCCTGACGACGGCGGTAACCGGTCTTGTTCTTGTAGCGAAGGATGTCGATCTTGACGCCCTTGTGGTGATCCACGATCTCGGCCTGGACCTTGATACCGGCGAGGACCCAGGGGTCGCTCGTCACGGCGTCACCGTCGACAACGAGCAGCGTAGAGAGCTCTACGGTGTCGCCAACCTTGGCAGTGGAAATCTTGTCAACCTCAACGATGTCGCCGACAGCAACCTTGTGCTGGCGACCACCGCTGCGCACGATGGCGTACACGCGGATCTCTCTCTCGCTCGGAACGGAACCCCCGCAGTCCAGCCGCGTGAGCGGCCTCTCCCTGACGCGGAACGCCGGGAGGAAAAGGGTTTACGGGGATGCGGCGTTTCATAGGACACGCCGACGGTCAAGGTTACGGGGCCGCGGCCGAAGGGGTCAAACCGGGCCGGGCTCCGCGACTGTGCCGCCCGTCACGTCGTCTGCTTCTCACCGTCGTCCGGGAGCGGCTTCACGCCCTTGCACAGGTCGGTGGTGTCCTTGGTGCCGGGGTAGGCCACCTTGGTCACGCGGTCGAAGCTGACCTTGTACATGTCGTGCACGGCGTCGTCGTCGACCTTCACGATCGACTCGTCGTTCTCACGCAGCGCGGGCCCGGTGTAGTTGCCGGAGCCGGTGAAGCTGACCTTGTTCCGTACCCCGTCGTACATGCCGTCGACCAGGATGTACTTGGAGTGGATGATGAACGGCGTCGCCAGCTTCTGGCCGGGGTTCAGCGGGTCCCGGTCGTCGTTGTAGCAGCGCACCGTGGGGCCGCCGGTGGTGTGCAGCTTCTCCCAGGTGCCCTTGGTGCCGCCGGAGCTCTTGGCGCTGTCCGTCTCGGCGTACACGATGCTCACCGAACAGCCGGCCTTCTGCAGCGAGACCAGCTTCTCGGCGATCGCCATCCGGGTCAGCTTGAAGATCGCGACACGGACCTTGGTCTTCTGCGTGACGCCCGCGGTGTCCTTGTACGTGCACTGGACGTTGTTGAGCACCGAGTAGACGGTGTCGGTGTCCCGGGTGTTGCCGTCCCGCGGGAAGAAGTACGCCTTGTACAGGCCGTTGCTGACCGTCCGGTAGTTCCAGGACGCCCAGTCCTTGGTCACCATCGTGTCGAAGTAGTCCGAGTACGCGTCGTACATCGTCGGGTTGTTCGGCAGCAGCAGCGCGTCGTTGAAGAAGCGGGTGTGCGCGGACGGCGTGGAGTTCGACGTCGTCTCGACGACCACGTTCGTGGCGCCCTGCACCGCGGAGAACAGCCAGAACTTGTTGTGCATGATCGACTGCCCGAACTTCGGGTCGCCGAGGCACGACTTGTTCGCCGGGCAGGTGCTGACGTACGAGCCCTTCGTACGGTCCGTGCCCAGCGCGGTGGCCAGCGTGCTGTACGACGTGTTGGTCGGGCGGTCGCTGACGCTCGACTCGTCGAGCAGGATCTGGACGTTGACCCCACGGTTCTTGGCGTCGACGAGCGCGTTGACGACCGTCGCCTCCCAGACGTGGTAGACCGCGACCTTGATGGTCGAGCCCGGCAGTGCGGCGTTGGTCAGTTCGACCAGCCGGGTGCGGATCGCGTACTGCTGATCCGTGGTCCCCAGCGGGTCGTTGAAGATCGGCCCCTCGGTCCAGGTCGGGTTGCCCACGGCATCCGCGGTGCCCGCGGCCGTCACCGCCTGCACTCCCGCCGCGGACAGCACCGTCGCCAGCGCGACAGCCTGGCGTCCTCCCTTGACCGGCTTCACAGCGCGATGCCGCCCCGTGCCCGTCAGGCGCACGCGCGCCATGAAAATCCCCTCCCCGTGACACGAGCCGGCGTTCTCCCCAACGCGGACCCGCGTGTTCTTACGTGTGACTGCATGAGTTTTACATGTAGCTGACCGTGTTCCAAGAGGAGGGGGGCGATTGCGGGGTCACAGGTACCCATGAAACGGATCATGACGGCACAAAGAGATCCGTCGGGATCGCCTCCGAGTCGCTTCGGACCGCGCTGAAGTACCCCGGGCCGGTCCGCGGATCACCGCGGAGCCCGGCCCCCGGACCGCCCTGTCCGCCCAGGAACCCCCACGACCGCTCGCACCGGGCACAGACCTGAACACCCCCCTTCCCGCGGCTGGTCAGCCGCGGGAAGGGGGGTGCCGGGTCGGGGCGCGGGCCCCGGTCGACTCAGCCCTCGTCGGTGGAGGCCGTGACGGTGGGCAGGGTCTGCTCCGCCGCCGCGGTCTTCTTCGACGTCGACTTGGCGGCCGTCTTGGTGGTCGCCGCCTTCTTGGCCGTCGTCTTCTTGGCGGCCGTCTTCTTGGCCGCGGTCTTCTTGGTGGCGGCCTTCTTCGCGGTCGCCTTCTTGGCCGTCTTACGGGCCGTCTTCTTCGCCGGTGCCGACTCCTCGCCCTCGGGGGTGTCCCCGGCCTCGGGCGCGGACGCCTCCGGTGCGGCCGACGGGACGACCACGACGGCCGCCTCCTCGGACGCGGTGGGCGCGGTCGCCTTGCGGACCGCACGACGGCGCTGACGGGCCGGAGCGGCGCTCTCGGCGGGCGTCTCCGCCTGCTCGGCGGCCGGCGACCCGGTGACAGCCTCGGGGGCCGGCTCGGCCACGGGCTCCGGCTTCGGCTCGGCCACCACCGGCGCGGACACCTCGACGGTCACCGCTCCGGCCTCGTCGGCCGCCTTGGGCGAACCGGCCGGGGCCGACACCTTGCGCGTGGCGCGACGGCGCGTACGGCCCTGCGGAGCGGCCTCCTCCTGTACGGGGGCGGCGGGCGCCTCCTGCACCGGAGCCGCGGTCTCGGGCGCCTCGACGACCGGGTCCTCGACGGCCATGGGCTCCGCCTCGGCGGCCTCACGGGACTTCGGAGCGCGCTCCTCGCCGCGCGAGCGGGGGGCCCTCTCCTCGGCCCGCGGCGTACCCGCCGGAGCCGACGCGCGCCGGGTCGCCCGGCGCCGCGAACGGCCACCCCGGGACGCGGCGGCCTCCGCCTCGGCGGCACTGCCGTACAGCTCCTCGTCCGGGGTGAACTCCGGCGCGGGCAGCGCGGCCGGCACGGCGGCCTCGGCAGCCACCTCGGCCTCGCTCTCGACGTCCGGCTCGACGGTCTCGGCGGCCTCGTGCTCGTGCTCGTGCACGTGCCCGTCGCCGCCACGGCCGCGCTTCTTGCGCTTGCCGCCGCCCCCGGCGGAGGTCGGCTGCTCCATGTGCACGATGACACCGCGGCCGTTGCAGTGGACGCAGGTCTCGGAGAAGGACTCCAGCAGGCCCTGGCCGACGCGCTTGCGCGTCATCTGGACGAGGCCCAGCGACGTCACTTCCGCCACCTGGTGCTTCGTACGGTCACGCCCGAGGCACTCGAGCAGGCGCCGCAGCACCAGGTCCCGGTTGGACTCCAGGACCATGTCGATGAAGTCGATGACGACGATGCCGCCGAGGTCACGCAGCCGCAGCTGACGCACGATCTCCTCGGCCGCCTCCAGGTTGTTCCTGGTCACGGTCTCTTCGAGGTTGCCGCCCTGGCCGGTGAACTTGCCGGTGTTGACGTCGATCACGACCATGGCCTCGGTCTTGTCGATCACCAGCGACCCGCCGCTGGGCAGCCAGACCTTGCGGTCCAGCGCCTTCATCAGCTGCTCGTCGATCCGGTACGACGCGAAGACGTCGACCTCGGAGGTCCACTTCGAGAGACGGTCACTCAGGTCGGGTGCCACGTGGGCCACGTAACCGTGGATGGTCTCCCAGGCCTCGTCACCGCTGACGATGACCTTGGTGAAGTCCTCGTTGAAGATGTCGCGGACGACCCGGACGGTCATGTCCGGCTCGCCGTAGAGCAGCGTCGGCGCGTTCGAACTGCCGCCGCTCTTCGCCTTCTTCTGGATGTCCTCCCACTGCCCCTGCAGCCGCTCGACATCACGGCGCAGCTCTTCCTCGCTCGCACCCTCGGCGGCGGTGCGCACGATGACGCCCGCGTCCTCGGGGACGATCTTCTTGAGGATGGTCTTCAGACGCGCGCGCTCGGTGTCGGGCAGCTTGCGGCTGATGCCGGTCATCGAGCCCTCGGGCACGTAGACCAGGTAGCGGCCGGGCAGCGAGACCTGGCTGGTGAGGCGGGCGCCCTTGTGGCCGATCGGGTCCTTGGTGACCTGCACGAGGACCGACTGGCCGGACTTCAGGGCGGACTCGATGCGACGCGGCCCGTTGGCCATGCCGAGCGCTTCGAAGTTGACCTCACCGGCGTACAGGACGGCGTTGCGGCCCTTGCCGATGTCGATGAACGCGGCCTCCATGGACGGCAGCACGTTCTGGACCTTGCCCAGGTAGACGTTGCCGACGTACGAGGTCGCCTGCTCCTTGTTGACGTAGTGCTCGACGAGCACGTTGTCTTCCAGGACGCCGATCTGGGTGCGCTCGCCGCTCTGGCGGACGACCATCACGCGCTCGACGGCCTCACGGCGGGCCAGGAACTCGGCCTCGGTGATGATCGGGACGCGACGGCGGCCCTGCTCACGCCCTTCACGACGGCGCTGCTTCTTCGCCTCGAGACGCGTCGATCCCTTGATGGACTGCACCTCGTCGCTCGGGTGCTCGTCCTTCTTGCGGGGCTCGCGGACCTTCACGACCGTGCGCTCGGGGTCGCCGTCGCCCGGCTCGCCCTCGGGGCCGGAGTCACCGGCGCGACGACGACGGCGCCGACGGCGACGGCTGCTGCTGGAGCCGCCCGGCTCGTCGCGCTCGTCCGCCTCCTCGGCGTCCTCCTCGACCTGCTCGGCGGTGTCCTCGGCGTCCTGCGCGGCCTGCTCGGCGGAGAGCTCGTCCTCGCCCCCGTCGAGGTCGGAGTCGCCCGCGTCACCACGGCGACGACGGCGGCCACCGCGGCGGCGCCGACGACGGGAGCCGGTGTCCTCGGAGTCGTCACCCTCGACGGCGTCCTCGGCGGACTCGTCCTCGTCGACGGTCTCCTCGGGCTCGGGCTCGGGCCGGGACTCGGGTGCGGCCTGCGGGGTCTCCGCCGCGGGCTCGGCCTCGGCACCCCGCCGACGCCGGCGACGACGCCCTCCGGCCGCCTCCTCGGCGACCTCGACACTCTCCACGGGAGTGGGCTCCTCCACCTGCTCCGGCTCCGGTGCCGTCTCCTCCGCCGCCTCGGCGGCGGCCGCGGCAGCGGCCCGCTCCGGCGTCTGGAACATCGGCTCGGTGAAGACGGGGGCCTGGAAGACGGCCACGGCGGGGCGCGCGGGGCGCCGCCCCGACTCACCCTGGGACTTCCTGGGGGCCGGCGCGGAGAATCCGGCGGCGGCCTTGCGGGTGGCACGGCGGCGGCCACGACGCGGCCCGTCCTCCTCCTCGGTCTGAGCGGCCTCGGCCGGCTCCTCCGATACGGCGGCGGGCGCCTCGACGGCCTCGGCAGGCCGGGTCTCGCTGGTCACAGGCGCCTCCACACGCTCGTCGGCAGCGGCACCCTCGGGCGCGGACCCGCGCCGAGTGGCACGCCGGCGGCCACGGCGGGGGGCTGCGTCCTCGGCCGACTCCGCCGGCTCCTCGGCCGGCTCGGCGGCGGGGGCGGTCTCCTCGGCGGCGACGGGCACGGGGGCGTCGACGGCCGTCTCGACGGCCTTGGCCGCACCGGCGGGCGCGGACGCACGACGACGCGTACGGCGGGCGGGGGCGGCTTCCTCGGCAGGAGCCGGGGTGTCGGTGACCGTGTCGGCCGGGGCAGCGGCCTCAGCCGGGGCGCTCGCGGGCGCTGCCACGATCTCGGCCGCCTCGGCGGGGGCCGTAGCGGCCTCGGGCGCGGACACGCGCCGGGTGGCACGGCGCCGGCCGCGGCGCGGGGCACCGTCCTCGGCGTCTGCGGCCTCGACCGGCTCGGCGGCGGACTCGGTGGCCAGGGCGGCCGCGGGCTCCGCGGCAACGGCGGCCACGACGGTCTCCGGCTCGCCTGCGGCGCCCTCGGGAGCACCGGCGGGCGCGGACACGCGCCGAGTGGCACGCCGACGGGCCCGGCGGGGAGCGGCGTCCTCGGCGGGCTCGGCGGGCTCCGTGACATCCGAAGCAGCAAGTGCCTCGTCCGTCTCATCCGTCTCGTCGGCCACGGACTGGCCGGTGATGCTCTCGTCCGCGACGAGGTCGGCGGACGCCACGGCCGGTATGGCCGGCGCGGTGGTCTCGGCCGCGGCCTCGGAGGCGGCGGTCGGGGGCCCCGCGGGACGCGACGCGGCGCGGCGGCGGCGCCGCGGCGGCAGGGTGTCGCTGGGGGTGTCGTTGGTGTCGGAGCCCGTGGACGGCTCAGTGGGTTCGGTCGGCTCGAGCATGCGGGTGGATCTCCCGTCAGGCTCCCGGGCGCCGCGCCTGGTCCGGCAGTGCCGGTGACGTCCGCGGCTCGCGCGATGCGCGGTGCCGCCGTCCGGGGCGCGGGCGCCGCACGGGAGCTCTCTGTGTCCTGTCTCGCCGGTTCCGTACGCCATGTGTGCGTACGGCCTGGCGAAAGTCTTCGGGTGGGTGCGCTGCCCGACCCAGGTGGCTCCCGAGTACGAGGGCGGCGCTACGGCGTGCGTCCTTACGCGGGACCTTCCGGCACCGGCGCCTTCGCGGCGGCAGTGGGAGCGTCCCCCGGGAAAACAACCGGGGTCGCCGCTGCCTCGCGGTCGGGCGCGAGCGGGTCGGTCACCGTGCCTGTCTCTTCATCGAACAGCCCCTGCGCCAGCCGGGTCACCGCTGCGGCGACCGGCGGCGCCAGGTCGGCCACGGCGCGGAGACCGGACAGGACGTCGTCGGGTCGTACGGCAGGCGTCACGTGCCGAACAACCAGGCGCAGTATCGCACAGGCCTGGTCGGTCGGCATATCAGCCTGTGGATCGAGCGTCTCAAGGCTTGCGACGGCGGAGCGGGCGTCGAACGTCCGCATGCCGTTCTTGGTCCTGCGCTGGACCTCGACGGTGTCGGCCGTCCTGAAGGCCAGCGCGGCGCGCTCCGCCTCCGCCGGGTCCACGCCGTCGAGGCGCAGCTCCCACACGGACGCGGTGAGCCGGTCGGCGAGTCCCGAGGTACGGGCCTCCACCGCCTCGATGATGTCGAGCCCGGTGGGCAGCGACTCGTCGAGGAGCTCACGCAGCTTGTCCGGGTCACGCGCTTCGGTGAGCGCGATCTCCAGGTACTCCGCCTCACTGCCCGTGCCGGTGGGTGCGGCATTGGCGTACGACACCTTCGGGTGTGGCGTGAACCCCGCCGAGTACGCCATCGGCACCTCGGCACGGCGCAACGCACGCTCGAAAGCACGCTGGAAGTCACGGTGGCTGGTGAACCGGAGGCGGCCGCGCTTGGTGTAACGCAGTCGGATGCGCTGCACCGCGGGTGCGGGCGGCGGGCCTTCGGGCTGTCGCTTGCCCAGTGTCGTTCAGTCCTTCGTGAGAGCGGTCGTACTGCTACCTAGAGTACGTGTTTCCCCGCTTCCTGGTTCCCGCCGGGCAACCGGAAGGGGTTCCGGACGAGGTTTCAGGCGGGGTTCCGGACGAGGTTCGAGGCGGGGTTCGAGGCGAGGTTCCGGGCGGGCGCCGAAGAGCATCCGGCGGAAGTCGGCGCGGGCCTGCCGGGCGGACTCCCGGGCCGCGCCGAGCGCCTGCCTGCTCACCCGTCCCACACTGCGCGCGGCCTCGGCCGCGGGCTTCAGGACCGCGTCCCGGATCACGTGCCCGACCGGCGTGAGCACGGCCCGGTAGGCCCAGCGCACCGGCTCCACGAAGATCCACCGGAAGAGTCGCCCGAGGAACCGTCCGACGGTCAGCGAGATGTACCCGGCGATGCGCCACGCGTGCCCTAGGGCGTCGCCGATCTCCCGGCCGATGACCGCGAGGACCCGGCCGACCGGCGCGAGGATCCAGCGCCACAGGGCGAGCGCGGGGAGCACGAACAGGATGCGGAGGGTCCAGTAGAGCGCGAGCCCGATGCCGGTGAGGATCAGCTCCACGAGCCGGGCGATTCCCCTGGCCACCCATGCGATTCCCCGGCCCACGGGCGCGATGACCCAGGTGTACAGCCACCTCGCCGGTACGACGATCAGATACCGCCCCAGCCAGGCGACGGCCGTGTACACCCCGGCTCCGAGGGCCATGAGCACCACGCCGATCCCCCTGACCAGCCAGGCGATCCCGTGCCCGAGGGGTGTGAGCAGCCGCGTGTACAGCCAGGCGAGCCCGAGACCTATACCGGCGAGGATCCGGGCGAGGCCGGCACCGATCCCCCGCGCCACCCAGGCGATCGCGCGCCCGAGGGGCGTCAGCACCCGCCGGTACAGCCACACCAGGGGTACGACGAGCAGCACGTGCCCGAGCCACCCGAGCGCCTTGCCGACCGGCACGACGACGTACCGCCACACCATCAGCAACGGCCAGACGAACACCGCCCACGCCACCCAGGCCAGCGCCCGCCCCACCGGCCGCAGCACCGTGTCCCGCAGGAACCGCCCGCCGACGACCAGCGCGTCCCACACCATCCGCACCGGCACCACCAGCACGAGCACCACGATGCGCACCGGCACGCGAATCGCGACGGCAAGGCACCCCTCGGCCCCCGGAGCCCCCCGCTCAACCGCCTGCCCCTCAGACCGCTTCTCCAGATCCATACCGAGGTAGACGCCTGACCACCCCCTCCGGATGCGCCCCTACAGGGCCGACGCCAAGTCGTGTCCTCCCGGCAGCCGGCCTGACCCGCCGACCGCAAGCGCCTGAAGGCCGTACGGACCCTCAACCCAAATGAGTCGAATGGTGCGGCCGGACGACCTTGGTCCATCCCACCGAGAGGCCCCAGGAGCCTGTCGTCCGGGAAGTGACCGATACGGCCACCTTCTTGTGCTCCTCCTTGAGAGCGGCTTCGTTGTACTGCTCAGGGTCACCATTCCGGCATACGACGGTGTAGCCCACGAACGAGCCGACCTTCACGTCGACACTGCCGGAGCCCGAGCAGACCACCGCGACCTCCAGAGTCCCCGGATCAATCCTGGCGATCTCCGAGAACCTACGGGACCCGGCCTGTGCGCCCGAGGAGACGAAGGTCCTCTGCGCATCCGGGAGTTGCGGCGCGGCGAGAGGCTGTTCGCTCCCGGAACCACCCCCGGAAGCACTGCCGGGTGCCCCGCCCCGGACCACCAAGGGGCCCACCGATGCGGGGCCCTTGGTCGATACCGCATGATCCTTGGCCCCTGCCGCACCGCTGCACCCCGTCAAAACGACCAGCGCAACCGGCACAACCACCCCTATCCGTCCCACGTTTACCACCTAAGTGAGCAGCTGACCGGTCTCTCGATCATGAAGGGTACGGATCACGCACGGCATCGGAGCCCAGGTAGGACCCGGCCCGGACTGAAACTGGCGCAGGTCGGGCCGTTTGCTGATACTTGCTGCGCCTATAGTTCCGCTGACCTATACGCATACGGGCCAACTGGAGGGGTGGGGCATGGTGTCCGACGGGCTGAGAGAGAAGGCGATCGAACGGTCGCGGAAGCTGCTGGAGCCGGGCGAAGCGGTGCGCCGCGTCTATTTCGCCCAAGGTGGCATTCCCCCGCAGGCCCGCGTCATCGTCGTGGTGGCCGGAATGGTCCTTGCCCGCTTCACGCTCGGCGACCAACTCGGTCTGGTCGGTGGCGCCATCGGAGGAATCATCGGGGCTCTCGCCGTCACCGCACTGACGAGCCGCCGACTAGTGCTGCGTACCGACCGGTCCCTGGTGGTACTCGCCTACAACCGCTTCGCCGGAATGCGCCCGTCAGCACTGACGGCACGACTGCCCAAAGACACACCCCTCTCGCTCTCCGGGACCTGGGCACCCGTCGCACTGAACGGCGAAAAGCTGTGGATCCACAAGCGCTGGCAGGACCCCCACCACGTCGCAGCCTCGCTGCCGGGCATGTAGCGGAAGCAGCCACACTGCCGGGCGCCTGACCGCTTATGTACTGCGGAACTCGTGCGCGAGAGGCGGCCCTTCTGAGGACCGCTCGCGTCGCAGCGTCAGAGGTCATCCTGGTAGGTCAAAGCAGTGCCTCGGGGCGGATCGGCAGGTCCGTCAGGCGTTTGCCCGTCGCGTTGAACACCGCGTTGCCGATGGCGGGCGCCACCCCGACGATGGTGATCTCACCGAGTCCCTTCACACCGATCGGGTCGGCCTGCGGGTCCTCGGTGTTGATGAAGGCGGCGTCGAGTTCGGGGACGTCCGCGTTCACCGGCACCAGATAGTCGGCGAGGCTCGCGTTGACGATGCGGCCGTCGCGATGGTCGGTGACGGTGCCTTCGAGGAGGGCCATTCCGATGCCGCCGACCATGCCGCCGATGGCCTGGCTGTGGGCGAGTTTGGGGCTGATCACCCGACCTACGTCGTACGCCACGAAGATCCGCCGTACGCGGACGAGGCCCAGCAGGGGATCGACGGAGACTTCGGCGAAGACGGCTCCGTAGCCGTAGGTGGAGATCCTTGAATCGGCGTCGCCCGGACCCCAGTTGCCGGTGATTTCGAGGCTGGGCAGACCGGCGCGGCGCAGGATATCCCGGTAGCTGTCCCGGGCCCCTCCGTCGGCGGCCGACAGGTAGCCGCCGCGGGCGTGCACATCCGCCGGATTCGCGCCGTGGAGAGGCGAGTCGGGGTCCGCCACCGCCCTGCGGATGAACTCCGCCTTCAGCGCGTTGCAGGTGGTGTGCGCGGCCGAGCCCACGCTCGCCATGGTGGTGGCCGCCGCGTGCAGGGGCGCGGTGGGGTAGCTGGAGTCGCCCAGCCTGAAGGTGACCGCCGAGGCGGGCAGCCCCAGGGCGTCCGCGGCAACCTGCATGACCGAGGTGGTGGTGCCGGGGCCCATGTCCGCGGAGGCCGCGAAGACTTCGGCGGTGCCGTCGGCGTGCATCCGGGCCCGTGCGCTGGAGGCGCGTCGGTTGTTGTGATAGCTCGCGGTGGCCATCCCCATACCGATGAGCAGGTCTCCGTCCGTGCGCGAACCAGGCTTGGCGTGCCTCCGGGACCAGCCGAAGCGGCGGGCGCCGGTCTCATAGCACTCGCGCAATTTACGGGTAGAGAAGGGCAGTTGTGTGACCTCGTCCCGGGTCGGCTCGTTGCGCAGCCGCAGCTCGACGGGATCCACGGCAAGTTCGTGCGCGAGCTGGTCCATCGCGGTTTCCAGGGCGAAGTTGCCGAGCACCACGCCCGGGCCTCGCATGGAGCACGGGGACTGGACGTCGACGGGCGCGACCCGGTAGGCGGTACGGGTGTTGGGGACGCCGTAGAGGAACTGCGGCAGGTCGGTCAGGCCGTCCGTGTAGGTCTGGTAGCGCGCGTTCTCGATACGGACCTCGTAGACGAGAGCGCTGACGCGCCCGGCCGTACTGCTGCCGAGGGCCATCCGATGCCGGCTGGCCGGCCGGAACCCGGTGCCGTAATAGAACTGACGCCTGGTCAGAACCACTTTGACGGGCCTGCCGACCTCGCGCGCGGCGAACGCGGCCAGGATGACGTGGTCGTAGGTCTGGATTCCGCTGCCGAACCCTCCGCCCACGAACTCGTTGTGCACGCGTACGTCACCGACGGCGATGCCGAGCGCACCGGCCACCGTGCGCGCGGCGCCCTGTGACCACTGGGTCTTGTCCCAGAGCGTCAGCCGTCCGTCCTGCCACCGGGCGATGGTCGAGGGCAGTTCGATGGGGTTGTGGTTCTCCCGGGCGCTGGTGAGTTCCAGGTCCACCTTCACCTGCGCCGAAGCCAGCGCGCCCGCCGGGTCGCCCCGGCTGTAGTCGGGCTCGTCGGCGGGTGTCTGCGAGGGGATGTCCGGGGCGTCGAAGTCGGTTACCGCGTCCTGCCGTTCGTACGTCGCCTCGACCAGCGAGGCGCCATGGGTCGCCGCCTCCAGCGTCTCCGCGACGACGACCGCGATGGGCTGGCCGTAGAAGGCGAGTCGATCGACCGGGTGGGCCAGCCGCAGCCCGCCGAAGTCGGTCAGGACGCGCAGGACGCCCGGGTGGCCGAGCGCCGCGTCCACCGAGATCCGGCTCACCGTGCCGCGGGCCACTGTGCCGTTGACGATCACGCCGTACAACAGGCCTTCGACGCGGTGCTCGGCCGAGTAGGTGGCCGCGCCGGTCACCTTGCGGCGGGCGTCGACGCGGGAGAGCGGCTGCCCGACGACGGTCGTCGCCATCACTGTCCTCCGATCGTCATGAGCTGGCGGCGCACGGTCCGTTCGACCAGCCGCACCTTGAAGGCGTTCTCGGAGAGCGGTACGGCGCCCTCGGCCGCGAGGGCCGCGGCATCCGTCCACGTCCGGCGCCCCGGCCGTTTGCCGACGAGCGCCTCCTCCACCTTGGGCAACCGCCACGGCACGGTCGCCACACCGCCGACGGCCACCCTGGCGCCCCGCACCACGCCGCCCCTGATGTCCAGCGCCACCGCCGCGGACGCGAGGGCGAACTCGTACGACTGCCTGTCGCGGACCTTCAGATAACCCGAGCGGCGCGTGTGCGCTCCCGCCGGGACGGTCAGGGAGGTGATGAGTTCGCCCGGCCGGAGCGAGTGCTCGTTCTGGGGTGTGTCCCCGGGGCGGAGGAAGAAGTCCTGGACGGGGATGGAGCGGGAGCCGTCGAGCCCCCGTACATGGACTACGGCGTCCAGCGCCACCAGCGCAACCGCCAGGTCGGAGGGGTGAGTTGCCACGCAGTGGGTGCTCGTCCCCAGGATCGCCTGCATACGGTTGTCACCGTGCCGGGCATCGCAACCCGAGCCCGGGTCACGGCGGTTGCACGCGGAGTGGACGTCCCGGAAGTACGGACAGCGGGGCCGCTGCATGATGTTGCCCCCGATGGAGGCCATGTTGCGCAGCTGAGCCGAGGCGCCGAGTTCGAGAGCCTGCGAGAGGAGGGGGTACGTGTCCCGCACCTCCGGATGCGCGGCGAGCTCACTCATCCGGACCAGGGAACCGACGTGCAGTCCTTGGTGGGTGACGGTGATGTCCTTGTACGGCAGCCCGTTGATGTCGACCACGTGCGCGGGGCGCTCGACGGTCTCCCGCATCAGGTCGACCAGAGTGGTCCCGCCGGCGATGTAACGGCCGTCTCGGGCACCGGCGTTGAGTGCGGCGGTGACGGTGGAGGCTCGACTGAAGGCGAAGGGATGCACGCGGTCACGCCTCCTTGGCCGTCTGCTCGATGGCGGAGACGATGTTCGTGTACGCCCCGCACCGGCACAGGTTGCCGCTCATCCACTCGCGGATCTCCTCCCGGGAGCCGGTGTGACCCTCGGCGATACAGGCGACGCCCGACATGACCTGCCCCGGCGTGCAGTAGCCGCACTGAAGGCCGTCGTGTTCGATGAACGCCTGTTGCAGCGGGTGCAGTTGCTCACCCCGGGCGAGCCCCTCGATCGTGGTGACGCGCGCGCCCTGGTGCATCACGGCGAGGGTGAGACAGGCGTTCACCCTCCGGTCGTCCACGAGCACCGTGCAGGCTCCGCAGGCGCCCTGGTCGCAGCCCTTCTTCGTGCCGGGGAGGTCCAGGTGCTCGCGGAGGAGGTCGAGGAGTGAGGTGCGGTTGTCGACCTGGGCGGTGCGCTGCTCGCCGTTGACTGTCAGACGGACGGTGGCGAGCCGGTCGGCCGGCGCGGGTGCGGATTCGGATGCGGGCAGGCGATCCGAGGTCAGCAGGGGTAGACCGGCCACCGCTGTCGACGCCGCGACGAAGGTTCGTCGCTTGAGCGTGGTTGCCTCGTCGAACGTTTCCGACATACGCGATGCACCCTCTCGGTCGAACCCATGGCATGTGATGACACCGGGTGTCATCGTAACAGTGATGACACCAGGTGTCATGGGTGCGGGAGTGGCAAGGAGAGTTGTGGGTGTGGCTGTGGGTGTGGCTGTGGGCGTGGGTGTGGCTGCGGGTGTGGCCTACGGCGCGAGCGGGGCCGCGACCGCGGCCCTGAGCTCCTCCACGGATTCACGCAGCAGGGCGTGCAGGTCCTGTGCCTCCGGACCCTCGATCCAGCATTCGCGCGCGGCCCTCCATGCGGCGGCACCCGCCGCGGCGGTCAGGAAGGCGGCCCGCGGCGCGACACCGCGCTCGCACAACGCCTCGGTCACGGCCGCACTGGTCGCGGCGAACTTGGTCAGCTCTCGTTCCCGAAGCTCCGGGTTGGCCACGATGACGGCTCGGCGGCGCCGGGCGTGCGCGTGCCCCTTGTTCACCATGTCCACCGCGGCGCCGTACCCCTCCAGGACGACGGCGAGCGGCGAGAGGTCGGCCGGCGCGGCGGCCATGGCGTCGACGATCACCTGGTGAATCCGGGCCGAGAGCGGGAACAGCACCTCGCGCTTGTCGGGGAAGTGACGGAAGAACGTCCGCTTCGTCAGACCGGCCCGTTCGGCGATCTCGGCGACCGTGGTGTCGTCGAAGCCGCGCTCCTCGTACAGCTCGAGCGCGGCCCGCGACAGTCGGCCCGCTGCGTCCGGCATCCATCGACCCATGTCGCTCATCCTAGTGATGACACTCAATGTCATCGGATATACGCCGATGGCGACTGGGCCTTTCGGCGCAGTTTGCCGTGCAGGCGAGCGGGAAGCTCGTCTCCCGAGGACGGGCCGTGCGGGTAGAGCAAGGACAGCACCGCGCCGGTCTTCGGGCACTCGCGGCACCAGAGCGGCTCAACGGCCGTGTGCCGGAGTTCGACGTACTCCCCTTCCGGAAGCCCCACCGCTTCGTACGGCGCCTCTCGGATGTCAGCACCGGCTGGCGTCTCAGGTACGAAAAAGAACCTGATCTCGAAGAACGACTCCATCGATCTGACGACCACTGCCGGGAAGATCAGGGTCACGATCGTTGGCGGCATCGCCGAGATCGAGACGCCCAGCCCAACACCAGCACCCGCGATCGCCCGGACTTGACGCCTATTCACTCCGATCCAGGTACAGCACCTGATCAGGCTTCGCGAAGAAGGCCGATAGCCTCCGGTAGCGCAAGAATAGCATTCCTACGCTCAGCGTTATCCTCCAGTTCGGCACATTCAAGAATCAAGGAAACCACTTCCTGACGCTTTTCTCCCGATAGATCACCGAAGAGGGCGGCGGCAGGTTCGATAATATCCGTGGCGATGTCAGGATCGATATCGTCATCATCCGTCAAATCAATTGACACGATGACACTTACGAACGCTCGAACCAGGACCTTATTTACATCCATCAGGGAACAATCCTCACTCGAATATTGGTGATCAGGAGACTACCCAGAACGCTTCGAGCCCGCGCAGCCTGCGCTGCAGTGGGCACCTCCCACCGACCTGTCAGCCCATTCTGCTCAAGCGCAAGATTTTGATTCATGGCCTGCCGGTATATGAATTGTTGAATGCGGTAACGTCCGTGGTGCTGGGGCCCGGTGCGGGGGTTTCCTCGTCAGCGAGGCGCGCCGAGGCCAATTGAGGCGTGGCGCCTTCCGCCTCCGGGGCCGGGGCCACCTGGACCACGTCGCCGACCTGGCTGGCGTCCCCAGTTGCGGGGGCAGATGGGGCGGGTGTGACCTTGCCTGCGTCGCCTGGTGCCGCCTTGGAGAGATCCACCGTCGCCTCAGCGGCGCTCGGCCAGTCTGGTGCAGGCAGCGCCTTGCCGACTTCTTCCGCCGGCTGCGCTGGGACGGACCCCAGCGATTGCGACAGGACGATGGGAGTTGGGTCGTCGGCGGCCGCGACTGCTTGTTGCGGCGAGACGACCGACATCGTCGACAGCAGACCGGCCAGTACCGCACCCGCGACACCGACCGAAACGAAACGCGCACGCCGAGCAGCCACTCGAACTCCCACCCCATGCCACCCGCACGAACGCACGGCCCCTGACCCTTCACGTAACCGCAGGCCAGTCGGGCGACGCCCCGGCCTTCGAGACCGTCATGGCCGGCATCCGTGTTCCGCGAAGCGGACCCGGAAGACCAAGGACACGGCCGGAGACCGTCCTGGCGGACCGCGCGTATTCATCCCGCGCGATCCGGAATCACCTCCGCCGACGGGGGATCCGCGCTGTCATCCCCCAGCCGTCCCACCAAGTCGGGCACCGTCTGCGGCGAGGCCGCGTCGGCGGTCGCCCACCAGCTTTCGACGCCGAGGCGTATAGGCAGCGCAACGCCGTCGAGCGGTGCATCAACCGACTCAAGCAGTGGCGCAGCCTGGCCATGCGAACGGACAAGCTTGCCATCGCCCACCAAGCCGCACTCCACCTCACCGCCATCCTCATCTGAACAGCCGCTTGACCGTCGAAGCGCCTTGCCCGCGACGATGGCCACATGGACGATCTTGTGAGGTTCCTCGTCGCACGCATCATGGACGACAACCACGCCTATGCCTACGTGGCCGACACCCTGGGCGGCGAGGCTCTTCTCGACAGCCATCTCCCCATGCTCGACCTGACCGAGCAACTGGCGCGCGACTACAAGGCCATGGAGCCCTCGGATCCCCGCTCGGCCGGCCTGGCATACGCGATTCGCGTCCTTGCCCAGTCATACGCCGAACACCCCGCCTACCACCAGAAATGGCGCCCATAGCCTTCCTGGGAGACAGGCCCTAGTCGTCGAACTCGAAGCCCGAAGTCTCCGCCCGGGCGATGATGTCGCAGACCGCATCGGGGCTCGCGATGACTGACTCAAGGGCCGTCTTGAGTTGCGCGAGGTCACTCGGAATCCCGATAGCGCAGAACATGCCGGCCTCGCTGTCGAAGTCGAGCGGCTCGGCAATATCTGGCCAGGCAAACCGCACGAGACCTTCCCAGAAGTACCCGTTCGATTCGTGCCCCGCCTCGGCTACCGCCACGTCAGCGGCCAGGGCACCGACATCCAACGTCAGCGAGTGTTCGCTGCCGAAGTCATGAAGCTTGATGGTCACAGCCGCGATCTTCTCACGCCCGGCACGGGCTCCCGGATCCGCTCCAGCGGCCCATCCGCTCCCTCGCCGCTCTCGAACCCCGGTGAACGTCAGGCTCATCGAACAGCGTTCTCCAGTGCAAGAGGTCCGCCTCGCTCATCGGGAAAGCAGCTTTGGGCTGGAGCCGCTTTGGTGCAAGCGATCCGTGCCCTATTGGTGCGCCAGATCGCCGCTAAGAGCTTCATCGCCCCTCAGACTCACTCCACCTCCGCCTGGATGCTTGCAGAGCCCCCAGCTGAGGGCAGAGGCGTTCTGAACGTGCTCTGCACGGGTGGCTGACGGCGGTCTGAGACACCCACCAGACTCAGAACGGCGGCCAGCTCATCCTCGCTGGACTCCTCCAGGGCATCTGCGATGCGCCGTAAAGCCTCGCTCACCTCAGTGCTCGTGTCCGCTGCCCGCACCGCCCTTGACCGTCAACGGCAGCAACTTCTTCCCCGTAGGGCCGATTTGGATGGACGTGTCCATCTGCGGGCACACCCCGCAGTCGAAGCAAGGCGTCCACCGGCAGTCCTCGACCTCTGTCTCGTCGAGGGAGTCCTGCCAGTCCTCCCAGAGCCAGTCCTTGTCGAGGCCCGAGTCGAGGTGGTCCCAGGGGAGGACCTCCTCGTAGGTGCGCTCGCGCGTGGTGTACCAGTCGACGTCCACGCCGAAGGCGGGCAGGGTCTTCTCGGCGCAGGCCATCCAGCGGTCGTACGAGAAGTGCTCGCGCCAGCCGTCGAAGCGGCCGCCGTCCTCGTAGACGGCGCGGATGACCGAGCCGATACGGCGGTCGCCGCGGGAGAGCAGGCCCTCGACGATGCCGGGCTTGCCGTCGTGGTAGCGGAAGCCGATGGAGCGGCCGTACTTCTTGTCGCCGCGGATCTTGTCGCGGAGCTTCGTGAGGCGGGCGTCCGTCTCCTCGGCGGAGAGCTGCGGGGCCCACTGGAAGGGGGTGTGCGGCTTGGGGACGAAGCCGCCGATCGACACCGTGCAGCGGATGTCGTTCTGGCCGGAGGCCTTGCGGCCCTCGGCGATGACGTTCATCGCCATGTCGGCGATCTGCAGGACGTCCTCGTCGGTCTCCGTCGGCAGGCCGCACATGAAGTACAGCTTCACCTGGCGCCAGCCGTTGCCGTAGGCGGTGGAGACCGTGCGGATCAGGTCCTCTTCCGAGACCATCTTGTTGATGACCTTGCGCATGCGCTCGGAGCCGCCCTCGGGGGCGAAGGTCAGGCCGGAGCGGCGGCCGTTGCGCGTCAGTTCGTTCGCCAGGTCGACGTTGAAGGCGTCGACGCGGGTGGAGGGGAGGGAGAGGCCGATCTTGTCCTCTTCGTACCGGTCCGCCAGGCCCTTCGCGATGTCACCGATCTCCGAGTGGTCCGCGGAGGAGAGCGAGAGGAGGCCCACCTCCTCGAAGCCCGTCGCCTTCAGGCCCTTCTCGACCATGTCACCGATGCCGGTGATGGAGCGCTCGCGCACCGGGCGGGTGATCATGCCCGCCTGGCAGAAGCGGCAGCCGCGCGTGCAGCCGCGGAAGATCTCCACCGACATGCGCTCGTGAACCGTCTCCGCGAGCGGGACGAGGGGCTGCTTGGGGTAGGGCCACTCGTCGAGGTCCATGACCGTGTGCTTGCTGACCCGCCACGGGACGCCCGACTTGTTCGGTACGACACGCGCGATACGGCCGTCGGCGAGGTACTCGACGTCGTAGAACGCCGGGACGTACACCGATCCCGTCTTCGCGAGACGGAACAGGACCTCTTCGCGGCCTCCGGGGCGGCCCTCCGCCTTCCAGGCGCGGATGATGTCCGTCATGTCGAGCACGGCCTGCTCGCCGTCGCCGATGATCGCCGCGTCGATGAAGTCGGCGATCGGCTCGGGGTTGAAGGCCGCGTGGCCGCCGGCGAGGACGATCGGGTCGTCGAGCGTGCGGTCCTTGGACTCCAGCGGGATGCCCGCCAGGTCAAGCGCCGTCAGCATGTTCGTGTAGCCCAGCTCTGTCGAGAAGCTGAGCCCGAACACGTCGAACGCGCGCACCGGCCGGTGGCTGTCCACCGTGAACTGCGGGACCTTGTGCTCCCGCATCAGCTCCTCGAGGTCCGGCCACACGCTGTACGTGCGCTCGGCGAGGACGGCCTCCCGCTCGTTCAGTACCTCGTAGAGGATCATGACGCCCTGGTTGGGCAGCCCGACCTCGTACGCGTCCGGGTACATGAGCGCCCAGCGGACGTCGCAGGCGTCCCAGGGCTTGACGGTGGAGTTGAGCTCGCCTCCGACGTACTGGATCGGCTTCTGCACATGCGGGAGCAGAGCTTCGAGCTGCGGGAACACCGACACAGCGGCTTCGGCAGGCATGTCGCGACCTTCGATGAGCTGACAGGGGTGACCATTCAGCGTAACGCGGCCGGAGGGCCGCCTCGCACGCTCCAGTGCCTGTCCGGCGGATCATGCGATGGATCGCGCCCCGTTTCCGGGCACCGTGCCGGCGGGGAGCAGGCACCCGGCACCAAATCACCACGGCGACGGGACCGCAAGATCCACCGGACAGACCTAGAACGCGGCCTTGCGTTCGGCCTTCTTCCACGCCTTGGCCAGCGCGCTCTCGTCGGCCGCCGCCTGCCGCTCCTCTCGGCCGTACAGCAGCCCGTACGTGAACGAGCTCTCGCCGGCCGCCTGCGCCTTGTCCGCGAGGTCCCGCAGGGCGTCACGGGCCATCACGCTGTCCTGGTGGTCGCCGAGCAGCTTCTGCAGGGTCTTCGTCGACTTGGCCACGGACTGTGCGGGCTTGCCCAGAGCGGGTACGGCGGCCTCGGCGGCGTACCGCGTGCGCTTGGCCTTCTTGCGGGCCTCGTGCGTGGCGAGGTCGCGCTCCTCCCCCGGCGGCAGGCCGCGGGCCTCGGCGACCAGGTCCTTCAGCTTCTCGAAGTCCTTGCGCACCGCCTTGCGCATCACCTTCGCGGGCTTCTTGCCGGCCGCCTTGCGCAGGGGCGGGTCGGAGACCAGCGCGTCGAGGGCGGCCAGCAGATAGAGGTAGCGCCGGCCGTCGAGCACCTCGATCAGGCTGCGCCGGGAGCCGGAGTGGCGCGCCTGCGACCAGGTGCGCAGCCGGTTGCGTACGGGGCCGGAGCGCAGGGCCTTGGGAAGGTCGTCCAGACTTGCCGTCAGCCGCCGGGTGATGACCTCCTGGTCGCGTTCCCCGGCGAGCTCTCCCGCCAGCCACTTCAGCTCGTCACGGAGCGGGTCGGTGACGGTGCGGTCCAGGACGCCGTCGTAGGAGCGCAGGACGTTGCGCAGGCGGCGGGTGGCGACCCGCATCCGGTGCACGGCGTCGGGCAGATCGCGGCGGACGGCGGGGTCCAGCTCGACGAGGGCGTCGCGCTGGGCCCGTACGTAGGCGAGGACGTGGTCCCCCGCGGTGGCCGGGGGCTTGCCGGGTGCCGGGGTCCGGGCGGGCGCCGCCGCTCCGGTCTCCGCCAGGGCCCGGGCGAGTTTGGAGGGCGAGGCGGACCGGTGCAGGCCGGCCTTGAGGAGCTTCTTCTCGACCTTGTCGAGGAAGGCGGGGTCCCCGTCGTCGGCGAGCTCCACCTCGATCTCGGTCCACTGGGCGCTGCCCTTGCCGTCGCTGAGCCGTTCGGCGCGCACCCGGTCGACGCTGGCCTCGGCGAGCAGCGCGCCGGAGTCGTCCACGAGGTGGTGGACGTCGCGGGAGGACCGCAGCCGGACGACGGGGAGCAGTTCGGCGTCGCGCAGCCGGGAGCGCACCAGGGAGGTGAGGGCGTGCGGCACGGTGTCGGAGAGCGGGGCGTGGATCTCGTCGCGTACGCCCTCCGAGACGGGCAGTTTCAGATGCCAGCCCGCGTCCGCGCCGCCGGTGCGGCGGCGCAGGGTGATGGAGGCGGCGGCCAGCAGCTGGTCGGCCGTGTCGTAGTAGGTGGCGTCGAGCTCGCTGACGCCCTTGCCGATGACGCCGGTGACTCCGGAGACTTTCGTCAGATCCGGCAGGCCCGTACCGCCTCCGGTCGTCGGGCCCTCGTACTTCCGCTCGATCTCGCGCTTGATGTCCGCCATGAATTGAATCTAGACGCGAATCGGGGCCGGGGGCAGTCCGCTCCCGGCCCCGATCGCACCTCAGGCGGACATCGGCCGCTGCACCCGGATCGACTGGAGCAGTCCGACCGCGACCCAGACGGCGAACATCGACGAGCCGCCGTACGAGACGAAGGGCAGGGGCAGCCCGGCGACCGGCATGATGCCGAGCGTCATGCCGACGTTCTCGAACGACTGGAAGGCGAACCAGGCGATGATGCCGGCGGCGACGATCGTGCCGTACAGCTCGGTCGTCTCGCGGGCGATGCGGCAGGCGCGCCACAGGATGACGCCGAGCAGGACCAGGATCAGTCCGGCGCCGACGAAGCCGAGTTCCTCGCCCGCGACGGTGAAGACGAAGTCCGTCTGCTGTTCGGGGACGAACTGGCCGGTGGTCTGCGAGCCCTGGCCGAGGCCGGTGCCGAAGAGGCCGCCGGATCCGATGGCGATGCGCGCCTGGTTGGTGTTGTAGCCGACGCCCGCCGGGTCGAGCTCCGGGTTGGCGAAGGCGGCGAAGCGGTTGATCTGGTACTCGTCGAGGATGTGCAGCTGCCAGACCGCGATCGCGCCGAGCGCACCCGCCGCGATCAGCCCGAAGACCCAGCGGTTGGAGGAGCCGGAGGCGAGCAGCACTCCGAGCACGATGATGACCATGACCATGACCGAGCCGAGGTCGGGCATGAGCAGGACGATCATTATCGGTACGGCGGCCAGGCCGAGGGCCTGCAGGACCGTGCGGTGGTCGGGGTAGGGCTTGTCGCCGGCGTCGACGCGCGCGGCGAGCAGCATCGCCATGCCCAGGATGATCGTGATCTTCACGAACTCCGAGGGCTGGAGCGAGAAGCCGCCGCCGATCACGATCCAGGCGTGGGCGCCGTTGACCGTGGCGCCCAGCGGGGTGAGCACCATGAGGATCAGGAAGACCGAGATGCCGTAGAGGATCGGCACGGCGGTGCGCAGGGTGCGGTGGCCGAGCCAGACCGTGCCGATCATCAGGGCGAATCCGATGCCGGTGTTCATCAGGTGCCGGATCAGGAAGTAGTACGGGTCGCCCTGGTTGATCTCGGTGCGGTTGCGGGTCGCCGAGTAGACGAGGGCCGTGCCGATCAGCGAGAGGGCGATCGCCGAGAGCAGTATCGGCCAGTCGAGGCGGCGGGCCAGCGAGTCGCGGGCGAACAGGCGCGTCCAGCCGGCGCGCTCGGGCCCGTAGCCGGAGACGGAGAAGTTGTTCGCGCCGGTCATGTGAGCAACCTCCGGCGCTTCTTGGGGCGGGCGGTTCGCCTGCGGGTGTCGCGGTTGGTGGGGTCGGGCGGGGCGGTGGTGCCGGCCGGCTGGTCCTGGCCGGTGGCGCCCTGCTCGTCCTTCTGGCTGGCCTGCAGGTCCTTGGCCGGGTCCTTGGAGATCTCCGGGGCGTCGATCGAGCCGTCCGGCTGGATCTTCGGCAGGCTCTTCTCCGGGGTGGGCAGCAGGGCCTTCTTGTTGTCGATCGAGCCGTCGCCCTGGACGCCGTACAGGGCGCTGTAGATGTTGCGCACGGCCTCACCGGAGGCGCCGGATCCCGTACCTGCCTGGGAGATGGTCATGATGACCGTGTAGTCCTTGCTGTACGTGGCGAGCCAGGACGTCGTCTGCTTGCCGTAGACCTCGGCGGTTCCGGTCTTGGCGTGCAGCTCGATCTTGTCCTGCGGCCAGCCCTGGAACTTCCAGGCGGCGGTGCCGCTGGTGACGACGCCCGCGAGGGCCTTGTCCATGCCCTTGATCGTCGCCTGGTTGACCGGCAGCTTGCCGCTGGTCTGCGGCTTGATCTCCTTGACGGTCTTGCCGTCGGCGCTGATGATCGCCTTGCCGATGGTCGGCGTGTGCATGGTGCCGCCGTTGGCGATCGCGCCGTAGATCACGGCCTGCTGGATCGGGGTGACGAGGGTGTCGCCCTGGCCGATGGAGTAGTTGATCGAGTCGCCCTCGCGCATCTTGTTGCCTTCGAGGCAGTTCTCGTACGCGATCTTCTCGACGTAACTACCGTCCTTCTTGCCGGACTTGCACCAGGCGACCTTGTTGGCCTTCCAGTAGTCGAGCTTCCACTGGCGGTCGGGGACGCGGCCGGTGACCTCGTTGGGGAGGTCGACGCCGGTCTGCTTGCCGAGGCCGAACTGGTGGGCGGCCTTGTAGAAGTAGTCCTTGGGCTGGCCCTTCTTCGGGTTGATGCCGCCGTCCTTCTTCCACTCCCTGTCGGCGAGGCCGTAGAAGACGGTGTCGCAGGAGACTTCCAGGGCGCGGCCGAGGGAGATGGGGCCGAAGCTCTCGCCCTCGAAGTTCTTGAAGACCTGGCCGCCGACCGAGTAGGAGCTGGTGCAGGGGTAGCCACCGTCCCACTCGTAGCCGGCCTCGACCGCGGCGGCCGTGGAGACCACCTTGAAGGTCGAACCGGGCGCGGACTGACCCTGTATGGCCCGGTTCAGCAGCGGGTAGTTGGACTTCTTGCCGGTGAGCTGGGCGTAGTCCTTGCCGGAGATGCCGCCGACCCAGGCGTTCGGGTCGTACGTCGGGCTGGAGGCCATGGCGACGATGCGGCCGGTCTTGGCCTCCATGACGACCGCGGCACCGGAGTCCGCCTTGTAGTTCTCGCCGGTGATCTTGTCGAACTGCTCGCGGGCCTTCTTCATCGCCTCGTTCAGCTCGTACTCGGTGATGCGCTGGACGCGGGAGTCGATGCTGGTGACGAGGTTGTCGCCGGACTCGGCCTTGTCGCTCTTGGCCTTGCCGATGACGCGGCCGAGGTTGTCGACCTCGTAGCGGGTGACGCCCGCCTTGCCGCGCAGCTGCTTGTCGTACTGGCGCTCCAGACCGCTGCGGCCGACCTGGTCGGAGCGGAGGTACGGCGAGTCGGTGTCCTTGGCCTTGGTGATCTCCTCGTCCGTGACGGGCGAGAGATAGCCGAGCACCTGGGCGGTGTTGGCCTGGCCCGGGGCGGCGTAGCGGCGCACGGCCTCCGGCTCGGCGGTGATGCCGGGGAAGTCCTCGGAGCGCTCGCGGATCTGCAGGGCCTGCCGGGGCGTCGCCTCGTCGGTGATGGGGATCGGCTGGTAGGGCGAGCCGTTCCAGCAGGGCTGGGGGGTCTTGGCGTCGCACAGCCGGACCTTCTCGACCACGTCCTGGGGCTTCATGCCGAGGACGCCGGCGAGCTTGGTGAGGACGCCCTTGCCGTCGTCCTTCATCTTCAGCAGGTCGGTGCGGGAGGCGGAGACGACGAGGCGGGTCTCGTTGTCGGCGATCGGCACTCCGCGCGCGTCCAGGATCGAGCCGCGTACGGCGGGCTGCACGACCTGCTGCACATGGTTGCCGGAGGCTTCCTTGGCGTACTCGTCGCCGTTGCGGATCTGGAGGTACCAGAGCCGGCCGCCGAGGGTTCCGAGGAGGGAGAGCACAAGAATCTGGATGACGACGAGGCGGATCTGGACCCGTGGGGTCCGGCCGGTCTCGGGAATGTTCGTCATGGGCGGAGCCCATCCGTTGGAAGGGTGGTGGTGGGCGACGGGTGGGCAATGGTCACTGCGGCTGCCTCCCCCTCTCAGTGTGTGTACGGGTAGTACGAGTACACGGCCGACCTGTGCGCGTGGACCGCGAGGCCGGCCACCTGCCTGGATCCGACCGGCTCCTGCTCACGCTGTCTCGCGGTGTTCACAGTCGCTTGACCCCCTTGATGCGTCCCGCGCGGGCGACGCGCGCCTTGGCGGCCTTGACTCTGAGTCCGCCGCGCTGGCTGCCGATGCGCAGACCGGTGCCGGACGAGAGCCAGCCGGCGGAGACGTCCGCGGCACTGGGGTTGGTCTCGGCCAGCGGGTCGTTGTCGGCGCGCCTGGCCAGGGCCATCAGGCCCGGGACTACGAAGGGCGCCAACAGCAGGTCGTAGAGGGCGGCCGTGAACAGCAGGCTGCCGAGGCCCACGTGGCGGGCGGCGGTGTCGCCGACGAGGGCGCCCACTCCCGCGTAGAGCAGGGTCGAGCCGATGGCGGCGGCGACGACCACGGCCATCGGGCCGGTCGCGGACTTGAGCTGGCCGTTGTCCGGCTTCACCAGTCCGGCGAGGTAGCCGATGACGCACAGCACGAGGGCGTAGCGTCCGGCGGCGTGGTCGGCGGGTGGGGCGAGGTCGGCGAGCAGGCCCGCGCCGAAGCCGATGAGGGCGCCGCTGACATGGCCGTAGACCATCGCGAGGGCGAGCACGGTGAGGAGCATCAGGTCGGGGACGGCGCCCGGCAGGTGCAGCCGGGCGAGGACGCTCACCTGGAGGACCAGGGCGACGACCACCAGGGTGGTGGCGAGCAGCATCCGGTTGAAACGCATGGGACTCGGCTCCTACTGCTGCTGGCCGTCGACGGGCGTGTTCGCCGAGGGGGTGACCGTGACGGTCACCGTCGGCGTGGGGGTGGGCTTGGGTTTCGGGGGCAGCACCTCGTCGCGCGGGTCCTTGCGCGGGGCCTCGACGACGACGCCGACGATGTCGAGCTTCGTGAACGAGACGAACGGCCTGACGTAGACCGTGCGGGTCAGGTCGCCGCCGGACGGGTCGACGCGGGAGATCACCCCGACCGGGACGCCGGGCACGAACGGCCGGTCGGCCTGCGAGCCGAAGGTGACCATGCGGTCGCCCTTGGCCACCTTGGCCTTGCCGTTGAGGAGCTGGACGCGCAGCGGGCGGTCGCCCTGGCCGGAGGCGAAGCCGAGTTCGTCGGTGGACTCCATGCGGGTGCCGACCGTGAAGTCGGGGTCGTTGGCGAGGAGCACCGTGGCGGCGTTGGGGCCGACGGTGGTGACGCGTCCGACGAGACCGTCGCCGTTGAGGACGGTCATGTCGCGCTTGATGCCGTCGTTCGCGCCGACGTCGATGGTGACGGTCCAGGAGAAGCCCTGAGCGGCCCCTATGGCGATGACCTGGGCGCCCTTGATGCCGTACTGTCCGTCGCCCGCCGTCCTCAGCATCTTGTCGAGCTGCTTGGTGCGGCTGTTGTTGCGGTCGTCGCTGCCGAGCTTCGCCTTCAGCGCCGCGTTGTCGTGCTCCAGCTGGGCGATGCGGTCGTGCCGGTCACCGGAGTCGCGGACCGCCGAGATCGCGTTGCCGACGGGGTCGACCGCGGACGACACCCCGTTCTCGATCGGGCCGAAGACCGTGGCGGCTCCCTGACGGGCGCCGTCGACCGGTGAGTCCTCCCCGCCACGGATGTCCACCGTGATCAGTGCGAACGCGATGGCGATCAGCAGCACCAGGAGCAGCCGGCTCTCTCGTGTGTCCCTCACGTGCGGCGGCCGTGCCTTCCTCGTCGGAATTCGTGTATGACTCACCCGGGAAAGCCCCGAAGGACGAGAACCGCGGGTGCGTTATGGGGAGCTTATGCCTGGATATCAACGATCCGCCGTACGAGAAGGGATCATCTCGTACGGCGGAATCGAAGAGTTACCTCATCTGCGCGGCTGGGCGTCCAGAACCTGCTGGAGCGCCTCGAACTCCTCGACGCATTTGCCGGCGCCGAGCGCCACACTGTCCAGCGGGTCCTCGGCGATATGGATCGGCATACCGGTCTCGCGGCGCAGCCGCTCGTCGAGGCCTCGCAACAGGGCGCCGCCGCCGGTCAGAACGATTCCGCGGTCCATCACGTCACCGGACAGCTCGGGCGGGCACTTGTCGAGGGTCGTCTTCACGGCATCGATGATCGCGTTGACCGGCTCTTCGATGGCCTTGCGCACTTCGGCCGCGGAGATGACGACGGTCTTCGGCAGGCCGGAGACGAGGTCACGGCCGCGGATCTCGGTGTGTTCGTCAGTGTCGAGGTCGTACGCCGAACCGATCGTGATCTTGATCTGCTCGGCCGTCCGCTCACCGAGAAGGAGGGAGTACTCCTTCTTGATGTGCTGGATGATCGCGTTGTCCAGCTCGTCGCCCGCGACGCGGATGGACTGGGCGGTGACGATGCCGCCGAGCGAGATGACCGCGACCTCCGTGGTGCCGCCGCCGATGTCCACCACCATGTTGCCCGTGGCCTCGTGGACCGGCAGGCCGGAGCCGATGGCCGCGGCCATGGGCTCCTCGATGATGTGCACCTGGCGCGCGCCGGCCTGGGACGAGGCCTCGATGACGGCGCGGCGCTCGACGCCCGTGATGCCCGAGGGCACACAGACGACGACACGGGGACGGGCGAGGTAGCGCCGCTTGTGGATCTTCAGAATGAAGTAGCGGAGCATGCGCTCGGTGATCTCGAAGTCGGCGATGACGCCGTCCCTCAGCGGACGCACGGCAACGATGTTGCCAGGGGTCCGCCCGATCATCTTCTTCGCTTCCGCGCCGACCGCGAGGATGCCACCGGTGTTGGTGTTGATCGCGACGACGGACGGCTCGTTGAGTACGATCCCGCGACCCCTGACGTACACCAGCGTGTTGGCGGTCCCGAGGTCGACAGCCATGTCACGGCCGATGAACGACATTGAGTTCCCCATCAGGATTCGTCTGGCCTTCCCAAGTGGAGCTTGACGGCTTATTAGGAGAGGCGAGGTGGGTGCTGTGACGTGAAGGCTTCCATCGTAGACGCGCCTGCACGAACACTGCGCGAGGGTCTTCGCCATTGTCAGCAGATGATGCGCCGCCTCGCTCCTGGAGACGGGCCATCGGGGGCATGCGTTCCCCCGATCGCCACGCATATGCCGACGGACAGCAGAAATCCTCCGGCCGCCCCTGGTCAGCACGGCCCTTTGACTGACGTCCTGTCAGAAAACTGTCACACGACGGACGCACTCGCACCGGACAAAGATCTCAAAACCGGCGCGCCCGGCTCCATGCCGGCCTCGGGCCCGGTGCCGTACAGGCAGCGGACCGGCCCCGCTCCGGCAGCGGACCGGCCCCGCTCCGGCAGCGGACCGGCCCCGCACCGGCGTCAGGCCCGGCCGGGGAAGAAGATCTTCAGCTCGCGCTCCGCGGACTCCTCGGAGTCGGAGGCGTGGATCAGGTTCTCCCGGACGATGACACCGAAGTCCCCCCGGATGGAGCCGGGGGCCGCGGCGATCGGGTCGGTCGGACCGGCCAGCGCCCGGACGCCCTCGATGACCCGCTCGCCCTCGACGACGAGCGCCACCACCGGGCCGGAGGCCATGAACGCGACCAGCGGCTCGTAGAAGGGCTTGCCCTTGTGCTCGCCGTAGTGCTGCTCCAGCGTGTCCTGGTCCAGGGTCCGCAGCTCCAGCGCGGTGATCTGCCAGCCGGCCTTGCGCTCGATGCGGCTGATGATCTCGCCGGTCAGGCCGCGACGGACGGCGTCGGGCTTGAGCAGGACGAGGGTGCGCTGGCTCACGGTGGTGGCTCCTTCGATCACATGGTTGCGGGGGAACCGAGGCTACAGGGCGTGTCCTGGTGCCTGTTACGCAGCGTCAGGTGGTACGGCTTCCCGCCCCCGAAGCCCCGCCGCGCCGGGCCCCTCCTGCACCTTTTACGCCGGATTGCCCCCGGCCTCGGCTCCCGCCTGGGCCTGCGCCTGCGCGGCGAACCGCGCCTTGGCCTCGTCGATCTTCCGGCCGTAGTGGACCGAGGCCCACCACAGGGCGGCGAACATCGCCCCCATGAAGAACATCGTCGGCACGATGAAGCCGGACGCGATCAGCGCGATCTGCAGCGCCCAGCCGAGCTGGACCCCGCCGGGCCGGGTGATCACCCCGCAGAACAGCACGCACAGCGCCATGGCGATGCCGCTCACCGTCCAGACCGTGCCCATCGACAGGTCCGGGTCCTTCATGGCGACCAGACCGGCGAAGCCGATCAGGAAGACCTCACCGATCAGGGTCGAAGCACAGAGCGTACGCACGGGTCAGCCCCTCCCCAGGAGCAGTCGGGCCTCGCCGACGGTGATGACGGAACCGGTCACGAGGACGCCGCCGCCGGCGAACTCGCCCTCCTCCTCGGCGAGGGTGATCGCGGCCTCCAGCGCGTCGTCGAGGCGCGGCTCGACCTGGACGCGGTCCTCGCCGAAGACCTCCACGGCGATCCCGGCCAGCTCGTCCGCGTCCATCGCGCGATGACTGGAGTTCTGCGTGACCACGACCTCGGCGAGGATCGGCTCGAAGGCCTCGAGCAGCCCTCGTACGTTCTTGTCGCCGCTCGCGCCGACCACGCCGATCAGCCGGCTGAAGTCGAAGACCTCGCTGACGGCCTCGGCGGTGGCGCGGGCGCCCGCCGGGTTGTGCGCGGCGTCCAGGACGACGGTCGGCGAGCGGCGTACGACCTCCAGGCGGCCCGGTGCGGTGACCGCGGCGAAGGCCTTGCGAACGGTGTCGATGTCGAGCCCTTGCGAGTGCGCGGCACCGACGCCGAAGAACGCCTCGACCGCGGCGAGCGCCACGGCCGCGTTGTGCGCCTGGTACGCCCCGTGCAGCGGGAGGAAGATCTCCTCGTACTCCCCGCCGAGGCCGCGCAGCGTCACCAGCTGTCCGCCGACGGCCATGTGCCGGGCCACGACCCCGAACTCCAGCCCTTCCCTGGCCACCGTGGCGTCCACCTCGACGGCCTTCTTCAGCAGCACCTGGGCCGCGTCGACCGGCTGCTGGGCCAGGATCACGGTGGCGTCCTGCTTGATGATGCCGGCCTTCTCCTTGGCGATCTCGCCCGGCGTCCCACCGAGCCGGTCCGTGTGGTCGAGATCGATGGGCGTCACGACGGCGACGGCCGCGTCGATCACGTTCGTCGCGTCCCAGCTGCCGCCCATGCCGACCTCCACGACGGCCACATCGACCGGCGCGTCCGCGAAGGCCGCGTACGCCATGCCCGTGAGCACCTCGAAGAAGGAGAGGCGGTACTCCTGCTGGGCGTCGACCATCTCGACGTACGGCTTGATGTCGCCGTACGTCTCGATGAAGCGCTCGGCCGAGATCGGCGCGCCGTCCAGGCTGATCCGCTCGGTGATCGACTGGACGTGCGGGCTCGTGTACCGGCCGGTGCGCAGCTCGAAGGCGCTGAGGAGCGCCTCGATCATCCGGGCGGTGGAGGTCTTGCCGTTCGTCCCCGTGATGTGGATGGAGGGGTACGCGCGCTGCGGCTCACCCAGCACGTCCATCAGCGCGCTGATCCGGCTGACGGACGGCTCCAGCTTCGTCTCGCCCCAGCGCGTGGCGAGGTCGGCCTCGACCTCGCGCAGCGCCTTGTCGGTCTCCGGATCGGCCGGCCGCGCGGGTACGTCGGCCTGCTGCAGGCTGCCCTGGGTGCGCAGGGTGCGGCTGCCGGCCTCGATCACCGCGAGGTCCGGGTCGCGCTCGGTCTCGTTCGCGACGATCTCGTCGAAGGAGTCCAGCGGGTCGGGCTCGCTGCTGCTGTCGTGCGGGGGGAGCTCACTCACGGGGCCAGTCTACGGAGCCGCCGGTCCACCCCGCGTGGGGGCGCACTCTCCGTTCCGTGGGGGCTCCGCCCCCAGCCCCCCTTGTCGCGCTGACGCGCTCGTCCTCAATCGCCGGACGGGCTGAATCCAGCCCCTCCGGAGATTGAGGAGCGGGGTCCGGGGCGGAGCCCCGGGTACGGGACGGGTAGGGGCGGAGGGGGCGAAAAACACCAAGGCCCCCGGTGCCTGATCGGGCTCCGGGGGCCTTGCACGGGTGGAACGGCCGGTTACGCCTCCGGGAGCCGCTCCAGCTGGGTCCGGATACGGGCGATGTCCTCGTCCGCCTTGGCGAGCCGCGTACGGATCTTCTCCACGACGTGATCCGGCGCCTTGGCGAGAAACGCCTCGTTCCCGAGCTTGGCGTTCGCCTGGGCCTTCTCCTTCTCGGCGGCGGCAAGATCCTTGGCGAGCCGCTTGCGCTCGGCGGCGACATCGATCGTGCCGGAGAGGTCGAGAGCGACCTGCGCCCCCGCGACCGGCAGGGTCGCGGTGGCCGTGAACGCGTCCCCCTCCGGCTGGAGCCGCAGCAGCTGCCGGATCGCGGCCTCGTGCGGAGCCAGCGCCGTCCCGCCGAGATCCAGCCGCGCCGGCACCCGCTGCCCGGGCTGCAGCCCCTGGTCGGCACGGAAGCGGCGCACCTCCGTGATGACCTGCTGAAGCGTCTCGATCTCCCGCTCGGCGGCGTCGTCACGGAAGCCGCTGTCGTTCGGCCAGTCGGCGACGACGACCGACTCGCCCCCGGTGAGGGTGGTCCAGAGCGTCTCCGTGACGAACGGCACGATCGGGTGGAGCAGCCGCAGCGTGACGTCCAGGACCTCGCCCAGGACCCGCCCGGACACCTTCGCGGGCGCACCGCCCGCCATGAAGGTCGTCTTGGACAGCTCGACGTACCAGTCGAAGACCTCGTCCCACGCGAAGTGGTAGAGGGCGTCGGAGAGCTTGGCGAACTGGAAGTCCTCGTAGAACGCGTCGACTTCGGCGACGGTCTTGTTCAGCCGGGACAGGATCCAGCGGTCGGTGGCGGACAGCTTCGCCGGCTCGGGAAGCGGGCCCTCGACCGTCGCGCCGTTCATCAGCGCGAAGCGCGTGGCGTTCCAGATCTTGTTGGCGAAGTTCCGGGACGCCTGGACCCAGTCCTCGCCGATCGGCACGTCCGTACCGGGGTTGGCGCCGCGGGCGAGGGTGAAGCGGACGGCGTCGGAGCCGTACGCGTCCATCCAGTCGAGCGGGTCCACCACGTTGCCGAAGGACTTCGACATCTTCTTGCCGCGCTCGTCGCGGACCAGACCGGTGAGGGCGATGGTCTTGAAGGGGGCCTCGCCGTCCATCGCGTACAGGCCGAACATCATCATCCGGGCGACCCAGAAGAAGATGATGTCGTGGCCGGTGAGCAGGACGTCGGTCGGGTAGAACTTCGCGAGGTCCGGGGTCTGTTCGGGCCAGCCGAGCGTGGAGAACGGCCACAGGCCGGAGGAGAACCAGGTGTCCAGGACGTCCGTGTCCTGGGTCCAGCCGTCGGCCTCGGTGCCCGGCGGCTCCTCGTTCGGGCCGACGCAGACGACTTCGCCGTCCGGGCCGTACCAGACGGGGATCCGGTGGCCCCACCACAACTGCCGTGAGATGCACCAGTCGTGCATGTTGTCGACCCAGTCGAAGTAGCGCTTCGACATGTCGGCGGGATGGATGGCGACCCGGCCGTCGCGGACCGCGTCGCCGGCGGCCTGCGCCAGCGGGGCGACCTTGACCCACCACTGCATGGACAGCCGCGGCTCGATGGTCGTGCGGCACCGCGAGCAGTGGCCCACCGAGTGGACGTAGGGGCGCTTCTCGGCGACGATCCGGCCCTGCGAGCGCAGTGCGCCCACGATCGCGGAACGGGCTTCGTAGCGGTCGAGTCCCTCGAAGGGGCCGTGGGCCGTGATGACCGCCCGCTCGTCCATGACCGTGATCGACTCCAGGCCGTGGCGCTGGCCGATCGCGAAGTCGTTCGGGTCGTGGGCGGGGGTGACCTTGACGGCGCCGGTGCCGAACTCGGGGTCGACGTGCGTGTCGGCGACGACGGGGATGGTGCGGTCGGTGAGCGGGAGCTTGATCCGCTTGCCGATGAGGTGGCGGTAGCGCTCGTCGTCGGGGTGGACGGCCACGGCGGTGTCACCGAGCATCGTCTCGGCACGGGTGGTCGCGACGACCAGCGTCTCGTCCCCTTCGCCGTACGTGATCGAGACCAGCTCGCCGTCGTCCTCCTGGTACTCGACCTCGATGTCCGAGATGGCCGTCAGACAGCGCGGACACCAGTTGATGATCCGCTCGGCGCGGTAGATCAGCTCGTCGTCGAACATCCGCTTGAAGATGGTCTGGACGGCCTCGGACAGCCCCTCGTCCATGGTGAAGCGCTCACGGCTCCAGTCGACACCGTCACCGAGGCGCCGCATCTGGCCGAGGATCTTGCCGCCGTACTCCTCCTTCCACTGCCAGACCCGCTCGACGAACTCCTCGCGGCCCAGGTCGTGGCGGGACTTGCCCTCCTCGCCGAGCTGCTGCTCGACCTTGTTCTGGGTGGCGATGCCGGCGTGGTCCATGCCCGGCAGCCACAGCGCCTCGTATCCCTGCATGCGCTTGCGGCGCGTGAGGGCGTCCATGAGCGTGTGCTGGAAGGCGTGCCCCAGGTGCAGGGAGCCGGTGACGTTCGGCGGCGGGATGACGATGGTGTACGGAGGCTTCTCGCTCTTCGCGTCAGCGGTGAAGTAACCCCGCTCCACCCAGCGCTCGTACAGCTTCCCCTCTACCTCGGCCGGCGCGTACTGGGTCGGCAGTTCGGTGATGGGCGCTGATGGCTGCTGCTGAGCGTTCTCGGTCACGGGCCCAGTTTAGGGGTGTCACCACCCCGTCCCGAAACGGGAATCTTTAGTAACGGTGCGGCCCCCGGTGCCTTCCGACGGGCGACCTTGCGCCAGGATGTTCGGAACACATAAGTATCTGGAGGGGAACCCAGTAATGAGCTACAACCAGCCGGGCCCGTACGGCGGGCAGCCCCAGCAGCCCGGACCGTACGGTCAGCCGGGTCCGTACGGCCAGCAGCCGCAGGCACCCCAGCCCGGTTACGGCTATCCGCAGCAGGCTCCCCAGCAGCCCGGCTACGGCTATCCGCAGCAGGGTCCCCCCGGTGTCCCGCCCCAGCAGCCCCCCTACGGCCAGCCGCCGTACGGCCAGCAGCCCTACGGCGTCCCGCAGCCCCCCGCCGCCGGCGGCGGCAAGAAGAAGACCGGCCTCATCATCGGCGCGGTGGCCGTCGTGGCCGCGATCGCGGTAGGCGCGTACTTCCTGATCGGCGGGGGCGGCGGCTCCGACGTCGCGGACGACGGCCCGCACAAGCTGACGACCCCGGCGAAGGTGCTCGACGGGACGTACACGAAGAGCAAGGGCTCCGGCAGCGACGGCATGAGCCAGTCGGACCTCAAGGACGCCGAGAGCTGGGGCGTGCAGAACCCCAAGGACGTCAGCGCGGCCTACGAGTCGGGGGACAAGAGCAACCCGCTCTCCATGAAGCAGATTTCGTTCGGCGGCGTCTACGGGACCATCGACGACCCGGAGAAGACCGTCGACAACATGTTCGCCGACATGAAGAAGAACCAGGAGAAGGAGGGCACCAAGGACGGCGAGCTCCTCGGCAGCCCCAAGGCCTACACCCCGGACGGCCTGGACGGCGCCGTCCTCAAGTGCCAGGAGATCAAGGTCAACCTCAGCTCGTCGTCGACCAGCGACTCCAGCTCGGGCCCCAAGGACATGACGATGCCGGTCTGCATCTGGGGGGACCACAGCACGCTCGGTTTCGTCATGCCGGTCGACTACGCGGGTGCCCTGGCCGGCAAGGCGAGCTCCCCCGAGGACGCGGCCGACACCACCGCGAAGCTCCGCAAGGACGTGCGCGTCAAGATCTGACCCCACGCGACAACGCCGAAGGGGCCCCGGTCGGTTGACCGGGGCCCCTTCGCGTACGGCTGTCGCGGCGGCTACGCCGTCTTCTGCTCGCCCGGGCCCCGGCCGTTGCGCGCGTCGCGCGGGATCAGGGTCGGGTTCACGTTCGAGTGGACGACGTCCGCGGTGATGACGACGCGGGCCACGTCCTTGCGGGACGGAACCTCGTACATCACGGACATGAGGACTTCCTCCATGATGGCGCGCAGACCGCGCGCGCCGGTCTGGCGGAGGATGGCCTGGTCGGCGATGGCCTCCAGGGCCTCGCGCTCGAACTCCAGCTCCACACCGTCGAGTTCGAAGAGGCGCTGGTACTGCTTCATCAGGGCGTTGCGCGGCTCCACCAGGATCTGGAGGAGGGCCTCGCGGTCGAGGTTGTGGACCGAGGTGATGACGGGCAGCCGGCCGATGAACTCGGGGATCATCCCGAACTTCACCAGGTCCTCCGGCATGACGTCCTCGAACTGGTCCTTGGCCTCCAGCTCGCGCTTCGAGCGGATCGTCGCGCCGAAGCCGATGCCCTTCGCGCCGGCCCGGGACTCGATGATCTTCTCCAGGCCCGCGAAGGCACCGCCCACGATGAACAGGACGTTCGTCGTGTCGATCTGGATGAACTCCTGGTGGGGGTGCTTGCGGCCGCCCTGCGGCGGAACCGAGGCGGTGGTGCCCTCCAGGATCTTGAGCAGGGCCTGCTGCACGCCCTCGCCGCTCACATCGCGCGTGATCGACGGGTTCTCGCTCTTGCGGGCGACCTTGTCGATCTCGTCGATGTAGATGATGCCGGTCTCGGCCTTCTTGACGTCGTAGTCCGCTGCCTGGATGAGCTTCAGCAGGATGTTCTCGACGTCCTCGCCGACGTACCCGGCCTCGGTCAGCGCGGTGGCGTCGGCGATGGCGAACGGAACGTTCAGCATGCGCGCCAGAGTCTGGGCGAGGAGGGTCTTGCCCGAGCCCGTGGGGCCCAGCAGGAGGATGTTGGACTTCGCCAACTCGATGGCGTCGTCGCGGCCTTGGGCGCCGCCGTTCTCACCGGCCTGGACCCGCTTGTAGTGGTTGTACACCGCGACCGAGAGGGACTTCTTCGCCGCCTCCTGGCCCACGACGTACCCCTCGAGGAACTCGTAGATCTCGCGGGGCTTGGGAAGTTCCTCCCAGCGCACCTCGCTCGTCTCCGCCAGTTCTTCCTCGATGATCTCGTTGCAGAGATCGATGCACTCATCGCAGATGTACACACCGGGGCCTGCGATGAGCTTCTTGACCTGCTTCTGGCTCTTGCCACAGAACGAGCACTTGAGCAGATCGCCGCCGTCACCGATGCGTGCCACGGTGTGCTTCCCCTTCGCCTGGGAGACGCCTGGATCCAGCGGCTCCTGGTGCTGCCTTATGTCCGACGGTACCTTGCCGGGCCCCCCGTTCGGGCCCCCCTTGGCACGGTTCACTTTGTCGTGCACCGTGCCAAGGAGCGGCAGACGATACAGCGCCGCGTCAGGCAACCGCCGAGTTGTTCAACTTCCGGGTGGAGATGACCTGGTCGATCAGGCCGTACGCCAGCGCGTCCTCGGCCGTGAGGATCTTGTCGCGCTCGATGTCCTCGCGGATCTTCTCGATCGGTGTGGTCGAGTGCTTGGCCAGCATGTCTTCCAGCTGCCCGCGCATCCGGAGGATCTCGTTGGCGGCGATTTCGAGGTCCGAGACCTGGCCGCGGCCGGTCTCGCTGTACGGCTGGTGGATCAGCACGCGCGCGTTCGGAAGCGCCATGCGCTTGCCGTGCGTACCGGCGGCCAGCAGGATGGCGGCGGCCGAAGCGGCCTGGCCCATGCAGACCGTCTGGATGTCCGGCTTCACGAACTGCATCGTGTCGTAAATCGCCGTGAGCGCCGTGAAGGAGCCACCGGGGCTGTTGATGTAGACCGAGATGTCACGGTCGGGGTCCATCGACTCCAGGCACAGCAGCTGCGCCATGACGTCGTTGGCGGAGGCGTCGTCGATCTGCACGCCGAGGAAGATCACGCGCTCCTCGAAGAGCTTCGCGTACGGGTCGTACTCACGCACGCCCTGCGAGGTGCGCTCGACGAAGCGCGGAATGATGTAGCGGGACTCCGCACGAGGACCGGTGTACTCGGCCTGCGTGCGGGCGTGGAGGCCGCTGCCGGGGAAGTCGTTCACTGTGTCTCCTGGAAGCCTGAAAGGGGCTGAGGCGGTCGCTGGGGGGCTTGTGGGGCCTGCGTGCCGCGTACGTCGGCTCTGCGCCGCGTACGTCGGCACACACCGGCGGGAGCCGGTTACGCCGCCCCTGTGCCGCCGCCGCCCGGCATGCCGGCCGCGGTGGGCATGATGTCGTCGATCAGGCCGTACTCCTTGGCCTCGATCGGGTCGAACCAGCGGTCGCGGTCGGAGTCGCGAGTGATCTGCTCCACGGTCTGGCCCGTGTGGAAGGAGGTCAGCTCCGCCATCCGCTTCTTCGTGTGCAGCAGCCGCTCGGCGTGGATCTTGATGTCCGACGCGGAGCCCGCGAGACCCGCGGAGGGCTGGTGGATCAGGATCTCGGCGTTCGGCAGCGCGAAGCGCTTGCCGGGCGTGCCCGCGCTGAGCAGGAACTGGCCCATCGAGGCCGCCATGCCCATGGCGATCGTCACCACGTCGTTCTTGATGTACTGCATGGTGTCGTAGATCGCCATGCCGGCCGTGATGGATCCGCCGGGGCTGTTGATGTAGAGGTAGATGTCCTTCTCCGGGTCGGAGGCAAGGAGCAGCAGCTGCGCTGTGATCTTGTTGGCGATGTCATCGTCGACCGCCTGGCCGAGGAAGATGATCCGCTCGCCGAGCAGTCGGTTGTAGACCTGGTCGCCGAGGCCACCACCGATGGGGTCGCCGGCAGCTGTGGGCATCAGATTCGTCACGTATCCACCTGCTCGTCTTACGACGGCGCCGGGCCGTCTCACGTCTTCTGCTCAGGCCTGGGGCCCTACCCGCACCGCCCCGGGGCGGCTTCGGGGACTCCCCTGCCCTCGTATTCATGGACCCTAACGCGCGGGTCCCTCCGGGGAATCCCGCAGAGGGAACTGTTCGCTGTGAGCGCATGCGCTGCGTGTGCGCTGCGCTGGCTTGAGCAGGGGTTCAGCGGGCCCCGCAAGGGGCGCGGGGAACTGCGCGACCAGCCCCCACCCGGCCGCAGGCGCGTCTGCCACGCGCGGGCCATCGGCGGGTGCGGCCTGCACTGGGCCGAGCCCGCAGTTCCCCGCGCCCCCAGGGCACGACGGGCCCCCGGGACACAGATGTCCCGGGGGCCCGTCAGACGTACAAGCGAGGCGGTCAGGCCTCGGGCTTGTCCTCGGTGTCGGCGGACTCGGTGTCGGCGGACTCCGTGGAGGCCTCGACCGTCTCGGCGGTCTCGTCCTCGTCGTCCAGGTCGACGACCTCGCCGTTGGTGTCCTTGACCGTGGCGGCCTCGACGACGACCGCGAGGGCCTTGCCGCGGGCGACCTCGCCGACCAGCATCGGGACCTGGCCGCCCTCGACGACGGCCTGGGCGAACTGGTCGGGGGACATGCCGGAGGAGGCCGCGCGCCGCATGAGGTGCTCGGTGAGCTCCTCCTGGTTGACGTTCAGCTTCTCCTTGTTGACGAGCTCGTCAAGAACGAACTGCGTCTTGATGCCCTTGACCGCGGCTTCCTTGGTCTCGGCGTCGAACTCCTCCTCGGTCTTGCCCTGGATCTCCAGGTACTTCGCGAGGTCGATGCCCATCTGGCCGAGCTGGTGGTGCTCGAGGTTGTGCTTACGGGTGTTGATCTCGTCCTCGAGCAGCTTCTCGGGGACGGGCACCTCGACCAGCTCCAGCAGCTTCTCCAGGACGCGCTCCTGGGCCTGCGTGGCCTGGTCGTACTGCTTCATGTTCTCGAGGCGCTTGCGGCTGTCGGCCTTGAGCTCGTCGAGGGTGTCGAACTCGGACGCGAGCTGCGCGAAGTCGTCGTCCAGCTCGGGCAGTTCACGCGCGGCGACCTGGGTGACCTTGACGGTGACCTCGGCCTCCTTGCCGGCCGCCGAGCCGCCCTTGAGCTCGGAGGCGAAGGTGGCCTCGCCACCGGCCTCCAGGCCCTTCACGGCCTCGTCGATGCCGTCGAGCAGCTCGCCGGAACCGATGGTGTAGGAGACGCCGGACGCGACGCCGTCCTCCAGGACCTCGCCGTCGACCTTGGCCTCCAGGTCGAGGGTGACCACGTCGCCGTCCTCGGCGGCGCGCTCGACCGGGGAGGTCGAGGCGAAGCGCTCGCGCAGTTCGGTGACGGCCTTCTCGATGTCCTCGTCGCTGACCGCGACGGCGTCGACCTCGACCTCGATGCCGGAGTAGTCCGGGATCTCGATGGCCGGACGGACGTCGACCTCGGCGGTGAAGTTCAGCGTCTCGCCGTCCTTCAGCTCGGTGATGTCGACCTCGGGCTGGCCGAGGACGTTCAGCTCAGCCTCGTTGACCGCTTCGGTGTAGAACTTCGGGAGCGCGTCATTGACGGCCTCTTCGAGCACGGCACCGCGACCGAACCGCTGGTCGATGACGCGCGCCGGGATCTTGCCCTTCCGGAACCCCTTCACCGTGACCTGCTGGTTGATCTTCTTGTACGCCGCGTCGAGGCTGTCCTTGAGCTCCTCGAAGGGCACCTCGACAGTGAGCCGAACCCGGGTCGGGTTCAGGGTCTCCACGGCGCTCTTCACGGTTCGGTCTCCTTGATGGCTGACTTCTTGGGGGTTCTGCTGCGTGCACTCTGCCGGTCCGGCAGAGCCTCCGCGGATTCGCGGCCCTTGAGAGATGTAACGGTGCAGACACACGGGCGCGCAGTTTGCATAGTAACCGCAGGCGGTACACGCCCCAAAAGGTGATCTAGGGATCCCGGGAATCCACCGCCCGATCCGGGCGGGATCGGGCCGGCCCCGATGTGCCCGCAGTCCAGGTGACGGTCCCGGAGGGGGGCACCGGCGGTCCCGGTGGAGTACTGGCGGTTCTGGTGGTCGGGGTGGCGGGATTTGAACCCACGGCCTTCCGCTCCCAAAGCGGACGCGCTACCAAGCTGCGCCACACCCCGTCGGTGCGACACGTAGGGTACATGCCCGCAGGCGGTGCGGCTGCCGCATTTCACGGGCGTTCCCGCAGCGGCTCCCCCAAGCGCGCAACCGGTGTGCGACGAGGGGGTGCGACCCGCTACGATGCCTCCTGTGCCGCGGTCACTGACCTGCGGCGCGAGCTGTGCGGGCGTAGCTCAATGGTAGAGCACTAGTCTTCCAAACTAGCTACGCGGGTTCGATTCCCGTCGCCCGCTCCATATGACGTAGGGCCAGGTCAGAGAATCAATCCTCTGCCTGGCCCTTGTTCGTTCTCCGGCGGACTTTGCCGGCCCGTCGCGTCGCAGTAGTAGGGGTGAGCGGAGACGGGCGCGCAGAGCCTTGTCCCCGGCTCGTGGTGGGGGCCGGGGTCCGGGGTGCGCCCCTGTTGGTCAGAAGCTGATCGAGTTGATGGTCTCCGCTATCGAGTTGAGGAACCGGTTGATGGACGGAGCCATCCCGGTCGAGGCGAGGAAGAAGCCGAAGAGCACCGCCACGATGGCTGGGCCCGCCTTGATCGATCCCCCTCGGATCAACACCACCAGGATGATCGCCAACAGCAGCACCACTGACAGCGAAATGGCCACAACTGATCACACCCTACGGTCGGTTCCGCTCTCCCGGCCCGGGGGCGCCATCCCCGCGCACACCCCCGCCAGAACCATCGTGCCACCAACAGGGCCGCCGTATGCGGCTGGTGGGGCATCGTTCGGCCAAGGAAACAGGAAGTCGCCGCGGAGTACGCCTCAGCGCCTTGCCCCCGCGGACCGAACCGCCGGGCCCCGCACAGCAATTCGAGGGTCCCCCCGCACAGGGAATTCAAAGTGATCGTTTCCATGCCCACACATCGTGTTCGCAGGTAATTCGAATTGTTGCCACAGGCACAGCGAAGGCATCCTGGGACGGGTCACTAAAGCCTAATGAACCAGACATTTCACCAGAGTCGCCCGCGACCGGTATGCACCATTTAGTCGGGATGAATGCGGACACAACAGCCGGATACTGTATGCCGATCGAGGGTCGGACCCTGGATGGATTGGGATGTTGACTTCGCCAAATCGGGGGTATGCGCAGGCGATAACCAGAATCACACTCAGAGGTTTTACGAAATACCATGGACAACGCTAGGGTGCCTCAGATGTTCCACGCTGCCTCGTCCCCCGCAAGCGCAGCGAGGTCCCGGATCGTCCCGCCCGGTTCTTGGTGGGAGGCTCTGTGACGAACTCGTTGCGTCCGCACGGCCCCGACAGAGCGCCGCTCCCCCCGGCACAGCCGCCGGTGGACGGAGTGCCGAGTCCGCGCTCGCCCCAACCCACCCGGCAGGCCTCCCCGGCCGCCTCCCCCGACACCAAGCCGGCCAAACAGCGCGACGCCTTCTTCGACAACGCCAAGTACCTGGCGATCGTCCTCGTCGCGATGGGGCACGCCTGGGAACCGCTGACCGACCGCAGCCGCGCCGCCGAGGCGCTCTACATGGTCGTCTACACGTTCCACATGCCGGCCTTCATCCTCATCTCCGGCTATTTCTCGCGCAGTTTCGACATGCGCCCCGACCGGCTGAAGCGGCTGGTCACCGGGGTCGCCGTGCCGTACGTCATCTTCGAAGTGGCGTACTCCCTCTTCAAGCGGTGGGCCGACCACGATCCGGGCCACCCGATCAGCCTGCTCGACCCCTGGTACCTCACCTGGTTCCTGGTCGCGCTGTTCATCTGGCGGCTGACCACCCCGCTGTGGAAGATCGTGCGCTGGCCGGTGCCGCTGGCGCTCGCCGTCGGCGCGCTGGCCTCCGTCTCGCCCGACATCGGCGACGACCTCGACCTCCAGCGGGTGCTGCAGTTCCTGCCGTTCTTCGTCGTGGGTCTGTGCATGAAGCCCGAGCACTTCCAGCTGCTGCGGCGCCGCGAGGTGCGCATCCTGTCGCTGCCCGTCTTCGCGGGCGCGCTGCTGGTGGCGTACTGGGCCGCGCCGCGGATGTCCTCGGTCTGGTTCTACCACCGGGACAGCGCACAGGAGATGGGCTTCCAGTGGTGGGCCGGCGTCGTGATGACGCTCGCGCTCTTCGGCTGCTCGCTCGTCCTCACCGCCTGCTTCTTCGCCTGGGTGCCGCGCCGGAAGATGTGGTTCACGGTCCTCGGCGCGGGCACGCTGTACGGCTACCTGCTGCACGGCTTCCTCGCCAAGGGCTCCCGGTTCTGGGGCTGGTTCGACCACGGGTGGGTGCACCAGCCGCTCGGTGAGCTCTTCGTGACGCTGTTCGCGGCCACGGTCATCACCGTGCTGTGCACCCCGCCCGTCCAGCGGATCTTCCGTTTCGCCATGGAGCCGAAGATGGAGTGGGCCTTCAAGCGGGACGCCAAGGAGATCGCGCGAGAGCGCGCCACCGCGGACATGAAGGCCGACCCCCGGGCCATCGAGAACCGGACCATCGAGAACCGGACCGCCGAGACCCGGGTCAGGACCAGGACCTCGGTCTAGAGGGCGGGCCTCGGTCCAGAGGGCGGGGGCTCACCTCGCCGGACGGCGCTCGTCACCCGGGCGGCAGGCCGAGAAGCGCGCGCATCGAGGCGTACTTCTTGGCCAGCCGGGCCCGGGTGTGCTCGTCGAGGACCGCGAGCCGGGCCGGGTCGGCGTTGTGCGCCAGGTCCGCGGCCTTCACCAGGAGAGCCCCCGAGGTCGAGCGGATGCGTTCCGCGTACGCCTCCGGGGGCTCGTCCTCCTGTTTGGTCAGGGCGAGGACGATGTCCTTGGTGCGCCGGGTGAGCGCGGCCTCGTGCAGCCACTTCTCGGACAGCGCCTCGTCCTCCACGGCGTCATGCAGCCAGGCCGCCGCTATCTGCTCGTCGTCGCCACCGCGCTCGCGCACTCCCTCGGCCACGGCCTGGAGGTGCTCGGCGTAGGGCCGCCCCGCCTTGTCGGTCTGCGCGGCGTGCGCCTTGCGGGCGAGGGCTTCGACTTCGGCCAGGGTCAGGAGATTCTGCGTCACCCCTCCAGTGTCTCCCCGCGCAGCGCCATGCGGGCCGGGACGGTGGCCGCCGTCACACCGAGCACGACGATCGCCGCGGCGAAAGAGGCGTACAACAGCGGGGGTATGTACGGCGCCTGGCCCGTGAGTCCCTTCATCATCGGCACCAGCGTGGCGAGCGCGATGGCCGTGCCGAGGGCGATGCCCGCGAGGACGACCAGGAGGGCCTCCCAGCGGATCATCCGCAGCACCTGGCGCCGGGTCGAGCCGATCAGCCGCAGCGTGCCGAGTTCGCGGCGGCGGTCGAGGACCGTCATCACCAGGGTGTTGGCGGCGGCGACGGCCGCGAAACCGCCGAGGACGGCCGCCATGACGGTGTTCGCCCAGGCGTTGAGCTCGCGGTCGAGGGACTGGGCGGTGGTGTAGTCCCCGGGATCCAGGACCCGGCCGAGGCCGGACAGGGCGGAGGCCGTGCCGCCCTTCGTCCAGATCTCCGTGTCGAGGGAACTGGTGACGTGCGTCGCCAAGTCGGCCCGGCTCAGCGTGACTTGGGACAGGCCCAGACCGCGGCCGTACGTCGCCACGACCGTCGGCGACGCCTTGGTGCCGTCGGGCAGGCGCAGGTGAAGGCGGTCGCCGATCTTCACGTGGGTGCTGTCGGCCAGCGCGCCGTCGAGCGCGACCTGACCCGGCTTCAGCGTGAGGGTGCCGTGCCGGACGTCGAGGTCCTGGACCCGCGCCAGGGCGGCCGCCGAGCCGGTCACGCCCTGGGCCGAGGCCGACTCCAGCGAACCGCTCGCCGGGACGAGGACGGCCGTCTTCAACAGGCCCACGGCGGCGGTGACTCCGGGGGTGCGGGCGGCCCGGTCCACGGCGCCCGGGGCCAGACCCGAGTCGGAGGTGACGATGTGGTCGGCCACGACGCCGGCCCGCTGCTGCTCCTGGATGGCCCGCTCCTCGCTGGTGTGCATGAAGACGAGGACGGAGGAGAAGGCCATCGCGAGCACGATCGGGGTGATCGCGGAGGCCAGCCGGCGGGCGTTGGTACGGGAGTTGGCGGCCGCCAGCGAGGCGGCGGCACCCGCGCCGCGCAGCGGCAGCCCCAGCAGGGCGGCGCAGACCCGTGCGACCAGCGGGCCGAGCAGAGCCATCGCGAGCATGAAGAGCACGACGATCCCGAGCGCCGCGTTGGCCGCGTCCTCCCCGGTGAGCGAGGCGGCGAGGCCCGCGCAGACGAATCCGCCGGCCGCGGCCGCGAGACCCAGCGGCGTACGGATCCAGCCCGGGCGCAGTCGCTCCACGGATGCCTCGCCGAGCGCCTGGCCCGGTCTGATCCGGGAGGTGCGGTGGGCCGCCATGAAGCCGGCGAACAGCGCGGTGACGAGGACCGCGCCGACGGCCGTGACCAGCGGGATGTACGAGACCGACAGATCGACGGCCCGGGGGATCGCGCCCTTGTCCTGGAGCTGCCCGAACCACCAGCGGGCCAGCGCGAGGCCGGGCAGGCAGCCGACGAGGCCGGCGAGGGGGGCGACGAGCAGGGTCTCGGTGGCGATCGTGCGGCGGATCTGGCGCGGGGTGGTGCCGAGGGCGCGCAGCAGGGCGAACTCGCGGGCGCGCTGGCCGACGGAGAGTGCCACGGTGCCGGCCGCGGTGAAGACGGCCACCATGGTGGCGACGCCTCCGAAGGAGGCGCCGAGCCCGATGAGCAGCTCCTCGGCGCCGGCCAGGGAGGCGTCCTCGACGGCGCCGCGGTCGTCGCCCGTGTGCACCTCGGCCGCGTCCCCGAGCGCATGGGCCACCTGGGACTTGAGGACGGCGGCGCTCACTCCGGCCCTGGGCAGCACGGCGACGGCGTCGATGCGGCCCGGGTGACCCGAGGCGCGTACCGCCTCGGGGTCGGCGAACCAGGCGGTCGGGTAACCGGCCGTGCCGGTCACGCCGGAGACCCGGAAGTCACGGGAGCCGTCGGCGGTGGTGAGGGTGACACGGTCACCCACAGCCGCGGCCTTCCCGCCGGACCCGCCCGCGGAGAGGACGACCTCGCCGACGCCCGGGGCCCGGCCGGAGGTGAGCTTCTCGCCGGTGAAAGCGGTGGAACCCCAGCCGTGTCCGGTGCGGGCGCCACCCGCGCTGCGCACCGGGAACGTCACGTCCGCCACCGCCGTGCGCGCGCCCGGTACCGAAGCCGCCTTCGCCACCAGGGAGTCGGCGATCCGGGCCCGGTCCGGGACCGCCACGGCCTCGTCCACCCGGTTGTCGCCGTGTCCGGTGACGCGGTGCGCGCGCTGGTCGGCGGCGGCCACCACGGGGGCGCCCGCGTAGCGCTCGGGAGGGACCCAGGCGCGTACCCCCCGTCTCCAGGAGGATGCCGCAGGCGGACACGATCATCGCGGCCATCGCGAGCGCGATGAACGTCCCCACGAAGGCGGCGGGCTTGAAGCGGACGGCGGCACGGGCCAGCCCGTTCGGCACGAACATCAGACTGCCGCCCCCGGCTGATGGACGGACAGTTCGTGTCCGCGGTCGAGGGTCGACGGTGCGCGCACGCAGTCGCGGACGGCTGGTGCGCGCCCGCGGCCGGGGACGGACAGCTCGTGTCCGCAGCCGACGAGGGGCAGTTCGTGCCCGCAGCCGGGGGCGGGCAGTTCGCGCCCGCAGTCGGGGGCGGGCAGTTCGCGCCCGCGGCCGGGGACGGACAGCTCGTGTCCGCAGCCGACGAGGGGCAGTTCGCGCCCCCAGTCGGGGGCGGGCAGTTCGCGCCCGCGGTCGAGGACGGACAGCTCGCGCCCGCAGTCGAGGGCCGGCATCAGGCTGCCGCTCCCGTGCAGGCCGGTGTGGCGGTGAGGGCCGTCATCCGGGCCGCGATCCGGTCGGCCGGGGCCCGCTCCAGGCGGTCGGCGATCGCGCCGTCGGCGAGGAAGAGGACGCGGTCCGCCCAGGCGGCGGCCGCGGGGTCGTGGGTGACCATGACGACGGTGGAGCCGAGGCCGTCGACGGCCTGGCGCAGCAGGCCGAGGATCTCGGCGGCCGTGGTCGTGTCGAGGGCGCCGGTGGGCTCGTCGGCGAAGACGACGTCGGGGCGGGTGACCAGCGCACGGGCGATCGCGACGCGCTGCTGCTGGCCGCCCGAGAGCTGTCCCGGCCGGCGACGGCCCTTGTCCTGGAGGCCGACCTGGGCGAGCACCTCGACGGCGCGGCGGCGGTCGGGGCGGTGTCCGGCCAGGCGCATCGGGAGCACCACGTTCTGTTCGACGGTCAGCGACGGCAGGAGGTTGAAGGCCTGGAAGACGAAGCCGAGGCGGGAGCGGCGCAGGGCCGTCAGCTTGTTCTCGCTCATGCCGGTGATCTCCGTGCCGCCCAGTCGTACGGTCCCGGCGCTGGGCCGGTCCAGGCCCGCCGCGCACTGCAGGAAGGTGGACTTGCCGGAGCCCGAGGGGCCCATGACGGCGGTGAAACTGCCGCGGGCGAGGGCGAGATCGATACCCCGCAGGGCGTGCACGGCGGAGCCACCGCGGCCGTACTGCCGCCGTACGCCGTGCAGTTCGACGGCCCAGTCACCGCCCGGGCCCCCGCCGTCACCGTCCGGGCCCGCGCCCGCGTCTTCGTGGCGCTTCTTCCGCAGGCCCATGGTGGGGTCCCGTCCTTCCGTGACGTCCGATCGCGCTGACCTCTCGAACGTACGGAAACGGGACCTGCCCGGACCATGAGGGCGGCCGCAGACTTGGGGTGGGGAGAACCCCACCCCGGGGGCCCGTGCGGGCACCCGATGCCCCGGCCGCGGCGCAGGTCAACGGCCGACGCCCAGCGGACGACGGGCGACCGGCGGACGGCAGACGGCAGACGGCAGACGGCAGACGGCAGACGGCAACCGGCAACGCTCAGCGCGCGGCGGTCGGGCCTTCCCGGCAGATCAGCAGCAGCGCCCGGTCGTCGTTGACGTCCTTCGCGACCGCCTCGATCAGGTGCCAGGCGGCGCCGTGGAACCCGCCCGCGACATAGCGGTCGGCCTCGCCGGTGAGCCGGTCGATGCCCTCGACGATGTCCCGGTCGGCGGTCTCCACCAGACCGTCCGTGAAGAGCATCAGCACGTCACCAGGGCGCAGCGAGCCCTTCACGGGGTCGAACTGGGCCCCGTCGTACACCCCGAGGAGCGGCCCTTCGGCGGCCTTCTCCTCCCAGCGGCCGCTGCCCGCGCTGAGCTGAAGGCCCGGCGGGTGTCCGGCGGAGAAGAGTTCGTAGTCCCCGGAGTCGAGGTCGAGGACGAGGTGGATGGAGGTGGCGAACCCCTCGTCCCAGTCCTGGCGCAGGAGGTAGCCGTTGGCCGCGGGCAGGAAGGCATGCGGCGGGAGCGAGCCGAGCAGGCCGCCGAACGCCCCCGACAGCAGCAGCGCACGCGATCCCGCGTCCATGCCCTTGCCGGACACGTCGGTGAGGACGACCTCCATGGTCCGGCCGCCGTTCGTACGGGCCGCCACCACGAAGTCGCCGGAGAACGACTGTCCGCCCGCCGGGCGCAGCGCCATCTCGCGGTGCCAGCCCACCGGCAGGCTCGGCAGCTTGCTCTGGACGCGGATGCGTTCGCGCAGGTCGAAGAGCATCGTGCCGCCGCGCCGCCAGGGCACGCCGACCCGGCTGCGGAACTGCGCGATGAGCAGACCGAAGAACCCGCAGGCCGCGACCACCAGCACCACGCCGGGCGTCACCCGGGACGGGCCCTGGGTGTACGGGCCGAGCTCGACCGACTCCACTATCAGCGCGGTGGCCGCGGCGGCGTAGAGGCCGAGCAGGCTCGCCGGGCGCAGCACCAGTCCCCCGGCGACGATCGGCAGAACCAGGGCGGCCGGCGAGCACCACACGGAGTTGACCAGCGTCGTGGCGGCGATCAGCGGAATCGTCAGCAGCAGCCCGACCAGCGCGACCCAGTCCGAGCCGTCCCCGCGGAAGTAGTCGACGGCGGATCTGCGCAGGGCGGTGCGGACCCGGTGCCACTGCTTGTTCCACCGGGCCGTGAACGTCTCGGCTTCCGCGCGCCGCTCTCGTCCTGCTGCCATTGTTCGGGACCCTATCCATCGGACCTGCTCCTTGGCACGGGAGGTCCCACTTGTCCCCCGTCCGAGCGCGCAACTTCACAGAGAAATTCACAGACGAACGCTCCCGGTAACCGGGGCGAAATTCCCTCGCTCGCGCCGCATCTCCCTGGTAGGCATGGCCCATGACGACTGACTTGCGGGTGCTGCGGCAGACCGAGTGGAACGTCTGGTACGACAACCTGATCCGGGCGTTCGGGGGCGTGCCCGAGTCGTCGGAGGAGCGCGAGATGTTCGACGCGCTCACAGACTACGACCGCTCCCTGGGTTTCTGGGACGGCGACCAGTGCGTGGGCACCGCGGGCGCCTTCGTCTTCCGGCTCACGGTGCCCGGCGGGGCCTCGGTGCCGACCGCGGGCGTCACGATGGTGAGCGTCGCCGCCACCCACCGGCGGCGCGGGGTGCTGACCGCGATGATGCGCCGGCAACTGGACGACATCCGCTCCTGGGGTGAACCGCTGGCCGCCCTGACCGCCTCGGAACCGGAGATCTACGGACGGTTCGGCTACGGCATCGGGACCCTTCAGCTCAACGCCGAGATCGACACCGCGCGCGTGAAGCTGTCCGTACCGCCCGGCACCGATGACGTATGTCTGCGGTACGCCGCGCCGGCCGATGTGCTGGACGCGTGCGAGGCCGTCTACGCGCGGGTGGTGCCGACCCGGCCGGGCATGCTGGCGCGGCAGCCGGGCTGGGAGCGGATCGGGACGCTCGACCCGGAGACCGAGCGGCACGGTGCCTCGCCGCTGCAGTGCGTGGTCGCGGAGCGGGACGGCGAGGTGGTGGGCTACGCGCGCTACCGGGTCACGCCCGGGTGGAGCCCGTCCGGGCACGACGGCACGATCTCCCTGGAGGACCTGGAGGGGGTCGACGTGCCGGTGCACGGCGCGCTGTGGCGGTTCCTGTTCGGCCTCGACCTGACGACCAAGGTGCGCACCCGGGGCCGTCCCCTGGACGAGGGGTGGCAGCACATGGTGTCCGACATCCGGCGCTGCAATCTGCGGGTCAAGGATTCGCTGCACCTGCGCCTCGTCGACGTCGGCGCCGCGCTGGAGGCGCGGACGTATCAGGCCCCGGTGGACGTGGTGTTCGAGGTCGAGGACGCCTTCTGCCCCTGGAACGAGGGGCGTTGGCGGCTGACCGGCGACGCGAAGGGCGCTGTGTGCGTCCGCACGGAGGAGGCGGCCGATCTCGCCCTGTCCGTACGGGAGTTGGGCTCGGCGTATCTCGGCGGTACGTCCCTGACGTCGCTCGCCGGGGCCGGGCTGGTGCGGGAGCTGCGGCAAGGGGCACTGGTGGAGGCGTCGGTGGGGTTCGGCTCGGCGGTCGCGCCCTGGCTGCCGCACGGGTTCTGACGCGCGGGCGACCGCATCCGACCGGCGTGGGCCGCTACCGGTACTGGCAGCCCGGGCACCAGAAGAGGTTGCGGGCGGCGAGACCGGCGGTGCGGATCTCGCCGCCACAGATGTGACAGGGCAGGCCGGCCCTGCGGTACACGTAGACCTCGCCGCCGTGGTCGTCGACGCGCGGCGGGCGGCCCATGGCCTCCGGGGTGTGTTCCGGGCGGACCGTGTCGATGCGGTTGAGCCGGACGCCCTCCCGCATCAGGTCCACGAGGTCGGCCCAGATCGCGTCCCACTCGGCGGGGGTGATGTCCTTGCCCGCCCGGTAGGGGTCGATGCCGTGCCGGAAGAGGACCTCGGCGCGGTAGACGTTGCCGACGCCCGCGATGACCTTCTGGTCCATCAGCAGGGCGGCGATCGTCGTACGGCTGCGGGAGATTCGGTGGTACGCCGTTGACCGGTCGGCGTCGGGGCGCAGCGGGTCGGGGCCCAGGCGGTCGTGTATCGCCCGCTTCTCGCCGTCCGTGATCAGGGCACAGGTCGTCGGGCCGCGCAGATCGACGTACGCCGTGGCGTTCGCGAGGCGCAGGCGGACGGTGTCGGTGGGCGGGGGCGCGGGGGCTTTGCCGAAGGTGACCTTGCCGAAGAGGCCGAGGTGGATGTGGATCCAGTCCGCCGCGCGGAAGCCCAGGAAGAGGTGCTTGCCGTGGGCGTCGGCGGTGGTCAGTTCCGTGCCGTCGAGGAGGGCGGCGGCGTCGGCGAACTTGCCCTGGGGGCTGGTGACGCGGGTCTGACCGCCGCCGAAGCCCGCCTCGTAGTCCGCGGCCAGGCGGTGAATGGTGTGCCCTTCGGGCACGGTGTCCTCCTGCGAGTGCTGTCCTGCGGCCGAGCGGGTCTCGCCCCCTCCGCCCCTGCCCGTCCCGTACCCGGGGCTCCGCCCCGGACCCCGCTCCTCGAACGCCGGAGGGGCAGAGATCTGCCGGTGCGGCAGCGGGCTACGCCTGCGGGTGGTGGGCCGGGACCGGCGGCAGTTCGCGGGTCGTCTCGTAGGCGGACAGCATGTCGATGCGCCGGATGTGGCGCTCGTCGCCGGAGAACGGGGTGTTCAGGAAGGTCTCGACGAACTTCGTCGCCTCGTCCTGGGAGTGCATACGGGCGCCGACGGCCACCACGTTGGCGTCGTTGTGCTGACGCCCCAGCGACGCGGTCTCCTCGCTCCAGGCGAGAGCGGCCCGCACGCCGGCGACCTTGTTCGCGGCGATCTGCTCTCCGTTGCCGGAGCCGCCGATCACGATGCCGAGCGTGCCCGGGTCCGCCGCCGTACGCTCCGCTGCGCGGAGGCAGAAGGGCGGGTAGTCGTCCTGGGCGTCGTAGATGAGCGGCCCGCAGTCGACGGGCTCGTGGCCCGCGGACTTGAGCCACTCGACGAGGTGGTTCTTCAGTTCGAAACCGGCATGGTCGGAGCCGAGGTACACGCGCATGCTCCGAGTGTGTCACGGCTGTTTCGGATCGGCCTCGCCGGGTGCCACCGCGGAAAACTGTGAGCAACGCTACAGAACCTCAAGCAAACCTCAAGTAACGATCCGGATTCAAAGGTTCACGAATTCATTCGCCTCCGATTCACTGGACCGGCTCGTACACCGCTCGTACGAGTCCCCGTACACCGCTCGTACGGGAATCCGCTCACCCGGCGCAAAGGAATTCCGTTCATGACTTCGCAGTCGACCCTGCCGAAGGCCGGAAACGGCCCCGGTGGCCCCGGCGAACCCGGAGGCGGCCTGCAGGCCGGACTCAAGAACCGCCACCTGTCGATGATCGCCATCGGCGGTGTCATCGGAGCCGGTCTCTTCGTCGGTTCCAGCTCCGGTATCGCCACCGCGGGCCCGGGCATCCTGCTGTCGTACGCCCTCGTCGGCACGCTCGTCGTGCTGGTGATGCGGATGCTCGGAGAGATGTCCGCGGCCAACCCCACCTCGGGCTCCTTCTCGGCGCACGCGGACCGTGCGCTCGGGCGCTGGGCCGGCTTCTCCATCGGCTGGCTGTACTGGTTCTTCTGGGTGGTGGTGCTGGCCGTGGAGGCCACCGCCGGCGCCAAGATCCTCGAAGGCTGGATACCGGCCGTACCGCAGTGGGGCTGGGCGCTGATCGTGATGATCGTGCTCACCGCCACCAACCTGGTCTCGGTCGGCTCGTACGGTGAGTTCGAGTTCTGGTTCGCCGGGATCAAGGTCGTGGCGATCGGCGCGTTCATCATCGTCGGCGGGCTCGCCGTCTTCGGTGTGCTGCCGGGCGTCGACGCCGAGAAGGCGGGCGTCGGGAATCTGAGCGACCACGGCGGGTTCCTGCCGCACGGGCCCGGCGCGATCCTCACCGGTGTGCTCCTGGTCGTCTTCTCCTTCATGGGCAGCGAGATCGCCACCCTCGCGGCCGGCGAGTCCGAGGACCCGCAGCGCGCGGTCACCAAGTCCACGAACAGCATCATCTGGCGGATCGGCGTCTTCTACCTCGGCTCGATCTTCGTGGTCGTGGCGCTGCTGCCGTGGAACGACCCGTCCATCAAGGACAAGGGCTCGTACGTCGCCGCCCTGGACTCCCTCGGTATCGCGCACGCCGGTCAGATCATGAACTTCATCGTGCTGACCTCGGTGCTGTCCTGCCTCAACTCCGGCCTGTACACGGCCTCCCGCATGGCCTTCTCGCTCGGTGAGCGCGGGGACGCGCCCCGGATGTTCGCGAAGACCACCGCACGTGGCGTGCCGAGGACCGCGATCATCGTCTCGGTCGTGTTCGGCTTCGTCGCCGTCTTCTTCAACTACAAGTTCCCGGACACCATCTTCCTCTTCCTGGTCAACTCCTCCGGTGCGGTCGCCCTGTTCGTCTGGCTCGCCATCTGCTTCTCGCAGCTGCGGATGCGGAAGATCATCCAGCGCGAGGCGCCCGAGAAGCTGGTCGTCCGGATGTGGCTGTACCCGTATCTGACGTGGGCGACGGCCGCGCTGATCGTCTTCGTGCTCGGCTACATGCTGACGGACACGGAGCACGACGGACGGGAGACCGTCCTGCTGTCCCTGCTCGTCGCCGCCGTGGTGCTGGTCATCGCGGTGATCCGGCAGAAGCTGGGTGCGGGTACGCCGGTGCGTGGCGTGCCCGAACCGCGGGACGAGGCGCCGGTGAAGACCCGCGCCTGAGGCTCCGCCTCTCGTCGTGAAGGGCCCCGCGGTGTTCGCCGCGGGGCCCCTTCTTTGTGTCCGGCTTCCTACGTGTCCGGCTTCCTACGTGTCCGGCTTCCTCGGGTTCCTGAGGTTCGGCCGCACCGCTCGCTCAGAGGACGGTGAAGCTCTTCTTGACCTGCTCGTAGGTCCTGAGGGCCGCGTTCTCGGTCTCCGGCTGGTACCAGGTGTTGATCTGGTACGACTTCCCGTCGGTGTCGAAGCCGAGCAACTGGGCATGCCAGGGCACCCCTTGGAGGGTGAAGGTGTACTCCCAGACGACCGCGGACCAGCCCCGGAACATCGTCTTCTCCAGCCGGATCTTCCGGTAGTCCTGCCCCCGGTGGGCGTTCTGCTCCGAGGTCCGCCAGGTCTCCATGAGGTCACCGCGGGCGATGGCGGACTTGGCCACGAGTTCCTGCCGGCCGTCCGGCGAGGTGTAGTGCACCTCGGCCCCCGTCTTCACATCGCGCCGCCAGCCCTTGGGCGTCGCCCACGCGAACCCGCCGGCCTCCCGGTGCGCGCCCGGCGGCAGGCTGGGCGGGCGCGAGGTCCCTTCGACGGTGGGCGAGGTCGAGGGGGACGACGGGCTGCCGGTCGCGCTGCCGCCGCCGGACGAGGTGGCAGGTGCGGACGACGCTACAGCCGGTGCCGATGACGCGGCGGACCCGCCGTTCGGGTCGTCGGAGGCCCCGCCGTTCGTCGCGATGAGAAGCCCGGCAACGGCTCCCGCGATGACGACACCGCCTGCGGCTACGAATCCTCTACGGCGACGGCGGTGCCGCGAGGTGAACGGGGCGGCGGGGCCGGGCGGTTGAGCCGGGTGCCCGGTGAGCGGCGCGGGCACCGACGGCAGTCGGCTCACGGTGGCCGCCGCCGCGTGGGGCACCTCTTCGGCGGGTGCCTCTTCGGCGGGTGCCTCTTCGGTGGGTGCCTCTTCGGTGGGTGCCTCTTCTTCGGACGGCTCCTTGGTGGACGGTTCCGTGGTGGACGGTTCCTTCGTGGACGGCTGGTGTCGTGGTCGCGTGCCGATCTCCGAGCGCACTTCCGAGGGGGCCTGGGAGGGCACTTCGGCGGAGGCGTGGATCGGTGCGACGGACGTGGTGCGTGGCACCGGTATCGCGTCCTGCACGGGTACGCGCCGCGCGAAGATCTGCGTGGGGGAATCCAACGGAGCCGACGGGGACGCCGGGGACGCCGGGGACGACGCGACCGGGGAAACCGGTGCGTCGGGCAACAGCGGCGGCTGAGCGTCGGGCTGCTCCGGAGTGCCGGGCTGTCGTGAGGTGGGCTGCCTCGAAGTGGGCTGTCGCGGCAGGTCCGCGATCGGCGTGAGCGCCGTCTCCAGTTCCTCCAGGCCGGGGCGGCCGGCCGGCTCCTTTTCCAGCAGGGCGGCCAGAATGGCCCGCAACTCCCCTGCACAGGGCGGGAGTTCGGGCTCCTCGTAGAGGACGGCGTGCAGGGTCGCCAGGGTGGTCGAGCGGGAGAACGGCGAGTGGCCGCCGAGGGCCGCGCAGAGCGTCGCGCCCAGGGACCACACATCCGACGGCGGGCCCTGCGGACGGCCGGACACCCGCTCGGGTGCCATGTAGTCGGGGGACCCGACGAGCATCCCGACCATGGTGAGCGCCTCCGCGTCCTGCATCGCGGCGATGCCGAAGTCGGTGAGCACGACCCGCCGGCCGCGTCGCTCGACCAGGACGTTGCCCGGCTTGATGTCCCGGTGCAGCACACCCCCCGCGTGCACCTCGCGCAACGCCGCCACCAGTCCGAGCCCGAGCCGCGCCGCCGCACGGGGGCCGAGCGGGCCGTCCTCCGTCACGATCTGTTCGAGGGAGCGGCCCGCGACCAGTTCCATGACGATCCACAGCCGCTCCCCCTCGTCCACGACGTCGTAGATACGGACGACATTGGGGTGGTCGATCCGGGCCGTGGCCCGGGCCTCGCGCAGGGTGCGCTCCCGGCGGGTGCGGGTGTCTTCCTGGTCGAGTCCGTCGATCCGCATTTCCTTGACCGCGACCCGCCGGTCGAGCATTTCGTCGGCGGCCCGCCACACCCGCCCCATTCCCCCCTGGCCAATGCTCTCGACCAGCCGATATCGACCCGTCACCAATAATCCCGGAACACCGCCGTACGCATTCCCCGGCAATCCCCTGCACCCCCTCAACACCCGCCACAAACGTCTGTAACACCAGAACCACAATGGTCACACTTCAGGTCGTACCAGCATAGTGCGGAGAAATCTTGTGGTACCTCTTCAAGTACTGCGAATTCAGGCGCAGCCAAGGGGGACGAACATGAGTTCTCGTCGCATGACGACCATCGCAGGATCGCTGCTCACGGCATCTTTCTCGGCCGTGCTGATCCTTTCCTGCACCGCCGTCGCGGATGACACGGGACCAGGGAGCAGCAAGGGGGGAAAGGCCGTCGACGAGGCACCGGCAGGCGTGCAGCTGACCACGCAACTGCCCGAGAAGATCTCGGTCGACAACAGCTCGCAGAAAACGGCGATTACCGCCACGGTAAAGAACGAAGGGACGAAGGAAAGCGGCAAGATCCGGCTATTGGTGGTCGGTTTCGACGGCTTGCAGGTCAAGAACGTCAAGGGCTGTTCCGCCATTGCCTCCGCGGATCTTCCGGAGGGATCGAACAGTGGTTTCAGTTGCGCGGTCGGCACTCTCGCGGCCGGCAAGTCGAAGTCGTACGACGTGGACGCGACCTTCGATGTGAACAAGACCGGAAAGATCTGTCTGCCGGTCCAGGACGGCGACGGGAAGAAGACGTTCTGGCAGCAGGGCCCGGTCCCGTTCGGTACGACGAACCCGTCGCCGAACGCACCGGCCACCCCGCTGTTGCTCGGCACCGACAACAAGCCGGTGGCACCCGGCGGTGACGAGCTCCCGAAGACCGGCGTCGGAAGCGACGTCCTGCCGCTCGGCGCGGCCGGCGCGGCGTTCCTCTCGGCGGGCGCGGCGGGCCTGTGGTGGGTCCGCCGGCGTCCTCAGTAGCACCCGGCGCCTACCCAGTGACACCCGGCGCGGACGGCCGGGACACCTGGGTGACACCCGGCGCGGACGGCCGGGGTGCCGAGTACGGCACCCCGGCCGTCCGGCTTCCTTCCCCGCGGAAAACCTGACGGCAACTGTCAGGTAATGGAGCCACGATGCGGTCCATGAACACAGTGGACGGAACCGATCACACCGGCAGTTCGCGCTTCACGGGCGGGCTCGTCCTGCGGCCCGGTGACGCGGGGTACGAGGACGAACTCGCGGGATTCCAGACGGGGTTCGCGCAGCGCCCCGCCGTGATCTTCGCCGCGGCCTCGGCCGACGACGTGGTCACGGCGGTGCGGTACGCGGCGGCGGAAGGGCTCCCGGTCGGCGTCCAGGCCACCGGGCACGGTCTGCCGGGCGACGCGGAGGGCGGCGTACTGATCACGACGCGGCGCATGGACGGGGTGAGGGTCGACGCGAAGGCCCGTACCGTCCGCGTCCAGGCCGGCGTCCGCTGGGGCCAGGTCGTCGCGGCGGCGGAGCCGTACGGGCTGGCGCCGCTGAACGGTTCGGCACCGGGCGTCGGCGCCGTCTCGTACACGCTGAGCGGTGGACTCGGCATCCTGGCCCGGGAGTTCGGCTACGCGGCCGACCATGTGCGGGCGCTGGACGTGGTCACGGCCGACGGGCGACTGCGCCATGTGACACCCGCGTCGGAGCCCGATCTGTACTGGGCCCTGCTCGGCGGCGGCCACAACTTCGGCGTGGTCACGGAGCTGGAGACCGGCCTCGTACCCGTGGCCCGGCTGTACGGCGGCTCGCTCTCCTTCGACGCGGCCGAGGTCGGCCCGGCGGCTGTCCTGCGGGCGTACGAACGCTGGACGCGGACCGTGCCGTCCACGCTGACCTCGTCGTTCGCGGCGGTGCCCTATCCGGACATCCCGGCGATGCCGCCGCACCTGCGCGGGCGGTACGTCGCCTCCGTACGGGTCGCCCACACCGGCGCCGACGGGGAGCGGCTCGTCGCCCCGCTGCGGGAGACCGGTCCGGTGCTCGCCGACTCGCTGCGCGAGATGCCGTACGCCGAGAGCCACACCATCCACAGCGATCCGGACTTCCCGCACACGTACTACGGCGACAGCGCGGTGCTGCGGGAGCTGGACGTCGAGGCGGTGGCCGGGCTGCTCGCCCTGACCGGTCCCGGGGCGCCCACGATGTGCGTCGTCCAGATCAACCACCTGGGCGGGGCGCTGGCCGGGGACGCGCCGAACTCGGTGCCGCACCGCGAAGGACGTTTCCTCGTACGGCTGTTGACGATGGCCGACCGGGCGACGGCACGGGCCGGGCTCGACCCCGCGTTCGCGCTGGTGGCGCCGTGGACGATCGGGCGCGCCCTCAACTTCGCGTTCGGCGCGGGCGATCGCACGGAGGGGCTGTACGGCCCCGGGACGCGGAAGAGGCTCGCCGGGCTGAAGTCGCGTTACGACCCGGCGAACCTCTTCCGCAGGAACTACAACCTCGCGGACGGCGGCGGTTCATGAACCACTGAACCGCCGGCGCCCCGCGCTCAGCGCCTGACGAGCTTCCAGGCGGTGGGCAGCGCGCCCATCGCCAGGGCGGCCTTCAGGGCGTCGCCGATCAGGAACGGGGTGAGGCCCGCCGCGATCGCCGCGCTGAACGACATGTCGGCGGAGAAGGCCAGGTACGGGACGCCGATCGCGTAGATGATCGCCTCGCCGAGCAGCATCGCGCCCGCCATCCGCAGGACCGAGCGGTCGGCACCGCGGCGGGCGAGGGCGCCCACGACGGTGGCGGCGAGGAACATGCCGAGGATGTAGCCGAAGGTCACGGTGGCACCGGAGGCGCCGCCGGCGAACCACGGGACGCCGGCCAGGCCGAGCAGCGCGTACAGGGCGAGGGAGAACAGGCCGCGGCTCGCACCGAGGGTCGTGCCGACGAGGAGGGCCGCGAAGGTCTGGCCGGTCACCGGCACCGGGGAGCCCGGGACCGGGACGGAGAGCTGGGCGGCGAGGCCCGTGAGCGCGGCTCCGCCCAGGACCAGCGCGATGTCCCTGACGCGGGAGGCGGGGAGGAGGTCGGCGAGGACCTCTCGGGGGTGGGCGGGGGCGGTTGCGGTGCTCATGGGGACTCCGGCGGGGCGCATGGTCGGGACATCGTGACGCTATCCCAGGCCACTTGGGGGATCACCGGCAGCGGTCCACAAAGTGGGTTACGTGGGGTTGGTGGCCTTCTGACAAACGAGGGCGGGTACACCCTTGCGGGCGTGATGCTGGTCACTGAGGTGAGGTCGGTTTACCCCCGGCGCTCGAGTACGCCTCGACTGTGGGGTCCCACCAACTGTTCTCGCCCCCGCCGCCCCTACCCGTCCCGACCCGGGGGCCAGCCCCCGGACCCCCGCTCCTCAAACGCCGGAGGGGCTGAAACTGTCTCCGGACGGCGCTGAAGAGTTCCAGCCCGTCCGGCGCTTAAGAGTTCCAGCCCGTCCGGCGATGGAGAGTTCCAGCCCGTCCGGCGATTGAGGACGAGCGCGCAGCGCGATACGGGGGTCTGGGGGCGGAGCCCCCAGGTACGGGACAGGCAGGGGCCAAACCACCCCTGGCCGGATCCGCCCGGCAGGGCCTACGCTTCGCGTCATGGTTGCCCAGGCTGAGGACTTCGCGTCGCGTCGCTATGTCGACCTGCGGCGCCAGGGCACGGCCACCTGTTGTCTTCCGGTGTGAGGCGGGACGGAGCGGATCCGGCTCGCCGCGCAGACGAAGGCGCAGTGTCGGACCGATTCCGAGGAAGTCACCCATGCCCCGCTCCCTGGCACCATCCCCTCCGCCCACTCGTCGGGCGCCCGCGCCGGTGCGGCGGGCCGTCGACAGCGACCGGCGCAGGACCAGCGCCAGTGTGATCCTGCGGTCCGTGCTGGAGCACGGCCCCGTGGCCCGCAGCACGGTCGCGCGGCTGACCGGCCTCTCCCCGGCGACGGTGACGGAGTACTGCGCCCGCTTCGCCATGCTCGGTCTGATCCGGGAGGCTCCGGCGCCCCCGCGGTCGAAAGGGGTCGGGCGTCCGCACGTACCGGTCGACCTGGACGACTCCCGGTTCGTCGTCGGCGGGGTGCATGTGGCGGTGCCTTACACCACGGTGGCGCTGCTGGATCTGCGCGGCCGGGTGGTCGCCGAGCGGCGGCTGGCCCACTCCGGCACCGAGCCGGGGCACGTCCTGGCGAACGCCGTCGACGGACTGAAGGCCCTGCTGGCGGACGCCCCCGGCGTCACCCCGCTGAGCGTGGGCGTGGCGGCCGGCGGCTGGGTGGACCGGGACTCCGGGACGATCGTCGAGCACGCCCTGCTGGGCTGGCGCGACGTGGCCGTGCGGGAGGTGATCGGGACGCGCACCGGACTTCCGGTGCATGTGGACGGGCACGCGCGGGCGTTGGTGAACGGGGAGCGGCTGTTCGGACGGGCACGGGGCAGCCGCAGTGTGCTGCACCTGTTCGTCGGCAACGTGGTGGACGCCGCCTTCGCCACCAATGACGAGGTCCACCACGGGCCCCGCTCCCAGGCCGGTGCGATCGCCCATCTGCCGCTCGCGGGCGGTACGGAGCGGTGCGACTGCGGCCGGAGGGGTTGCCTGCAGGCGGAGTTGAGCGAACGGACGCTGTGCCGGCGGGCCCGCGAGGCGGGGGTCATCGACACGGTGAACCCGATGCACCTGCTGGCCGCGGCCACCGCCGGCGACCCGGACGCCGTACGGCTGCTGGTCGAGCGGGCCCGGCTGGTCGGCCGGGCGGCGGCGCTGCTGCTCGATGTGCTGAACCCGGACACGGTCGTCGTCACCGAGGTCGGTGTCATCCACCGCGAGGACTGCCTCGGCGCGCTGCGCGAGGAGGTGGGGGCGGACCGGGCCGCGGCGGTCGTACCGACCAGTTTCCCGGACTCGGTGCTGGCCGTGGCGGGCGGTTCGGTGGCTCTCGACGAGTTCTACCGGGATCCCCTGGGCGCATCGTCCTGGCCCGCCTGACCTCATCGGCGGACGGGAACCGAGCGCGCCACCGGGGGCGAATTAATTCAAAAACTCCGAATGTTGACAGGGGTCGGGCCCGGCCAGGAGCATTCCGTGCATGAGCAGCGCGCAGGACTTTTCCCCGGTGATCCGGTTGCGGCAGGGCCGCGACCGGACGGCCGGTGTCGCGCTGTCGCCCTCGCGGCAGGTTCCGCTGACCAAGTGCCGTGTCGTCGACCTGATGCGGGTCGCCCGCACACTGTGTTGCTGACCCGCTGACCTGCTGACACGCCGGTCCGCGACCGCGCCTGGCGTCGACGCGTGGCCTGTCGGCACGTCGACGCTCCAAAGCGTCGGCGGCCTTCCGGCAGCGTCTCGGCGATGCCCCGGAAACGCCGGCCCTTCCGGCACCACCCCGCGCCGCCGGCCCTTCAGCACCTCTTTCGCCTTTCCGCATCCTGCCGCCGTGGACCGCGCTGACGCGCCTTCGGCGTGTGCCTTCTCCTGCGCGCACTTTTCCTTTCTGGATTCGCCCTGCCCGGAATTCCGCGCGTTTCCTGCCTCTTGAACTCTCGGAGTCCTGCCATGCCACCATCGCCCGCGTCCTCGTCCGTGTCCGGTGTCGACCGACGGCTGTTCCTGTCCTCCCTGCTCGGCGCGGCCGCCGCTGCCGCCGGGGTCAGCGGCTGCGCGGACAGCAGCGCCGCCGAAGCCGGGTCCAAGGGGTCCATAACCGCCCCGCCGGCCGACAAGGTCCCGTCCGGTACGAAGCTCAAGATCGCCTCGTACCAGGGCGTCCAGCAGCTGCAGTTCAAGCTCGCGGGCCTCACCGACCTGCCCTTCACCGTCTCCGACTGGGTGAACATCGGCGCCGGTCCCGACGTCATCAACGCCTTCCGCGCCAAGTCGCTGGACGTCGCCAACAACGCGGGCATCCCGCCGATCCAGGCGCACTACCAGGGCTACGACGCGAAGATCGTCGCCATCAACATCACCCGCAAGCCCAACTACCTCTTCGCCACCAAGCCCGGCAGCGACATCGAGGACGTGCAGGGCTTCAAGGGCAAGAAGCTCGCGTTCTCCCAGGGCCAGGCCCAGGGTGTGGTGCTGCTGCGGGCGCTGAAGAAGGCCGGGCTGACGTACGACGAGGTGGATCTCGTCCCGCTGACCAGCAACCAGTTCCTCACCGCACTCCAGGCGGGCCAGGTGGACATCGCCCCGCTCGCCAACAGCCAGTCCCCGGCCTACCTCAAGCAGTACGGGTCCAAGGGCGCGCACACGATCGCCACGGACGTCGTGGACCTCCTCAACCTGCTGTGGGCGCCCACCTCCGTGCTGGCCGACTCCGCCAAGGCCGCCGCGATCGCCGCGTACATCCCGCGCTGGGCGAAGGGCCAGGTGTGGGCGTACGAACACCCCGACGCCTGGAACGAGGAGTTCTACGTCAAGACGCAGAACCTCACCCCGGCCCAGGCCCGGTCGATCACGGAGCTCGCCAACAAGCCGCTGTTCCCGCCGAGTTGGGACGAGGCCGTCAAGTGGGAGCAGGAGACCGCCGACCTGCTGGCAAAGGGCGGGTTCGTGAAGGGGTTCAAGGTCGGCTCGCTCTTCGACCGGCGCTTCGAGGGCATCGCGGCCAAGGCCGTCCCGGCCACGTATCGGAAGTGACGGCCATGACCACCACTACCACCGCCGCGATCCCCGTACCCGCGGCCGAGCAGAGCGACGACCGGCCGCAGCGCGCCAGGCGGCGCCGGGGCCTGGCGCCGGGCAAGCGGCTGCCTGCCTCCCGGCTGATCGGGCCCGTACTCTTCGCCGCCCTGTGGGCCCTCGCGTCCGCCGCCGGGCAGCTGGACCCGGGCGCTGTCCCGGCGCCCTGGACGGTCGTACGCACCACCGGTCAGCTGTGGACCGACGGCACCCTCCCCACCGATGTCCTCACCTCCCTGGAGCGCGCCGCGTACGGCTTCGCCCTCGGTCTGACGGCCGGCGTACTGCTGGCGCTCGCGGCCGGGCTCAGCAGGGTCGGCGAGGCCCTGATCGACGGGACGGTGCAGCTCAACCGGGCGATCCCGACGCTCGGTCTGATCCCGCTGTTCATTCTCTGGCTCGGCATCGGCGAGACCTTCAAGATCGCGATCATCGCCATCGTCGTCTACATCCCGATCTATCTGAACCTGCACGCCGCGCTGTCCGGCATCGACCACCGGTACGTCGAACTCGCGGAGGTCCAGGGGCTGTCCAGGGTGCGCTTCATCCGGGAGATCGTCATCCCCGGCGCGCTGCCCGGCTTCTTCGTCGGACTCCGGCTCGGGGTCACCGGCTCCTGGCTGTCCCTGGTGGTCCTGGAGCAGATCAACGCCACCAGCGGCCTCGGTTACATGATGTTCCAGGCCCAGAACTACGGCCGTACGGACATCATCCTGGTCGGCCTGTTGATCTACGGCGTCTTCGGCCTGGTCTCCGACAGCGCGGTCCGTCTCATCGAACGGAAGGTGCTGTCATGGCGACGCACGCTGAGCAGCTGACCTCCCTGCGGCAGGAGCACGCCGTCCGGCTCCGCGGGCTGACCCGCTCCTTCGACGGCCGCAAGGTCCTCGACAACATCGACCTCGACCTTCCGGCGGGCCAGTTCACCGCTCTGCTCGGGCACAGCGGTTCCGGCAAGAGCACGCTGCTGCGGGCCGTCGCGGGGCTGGACCACAAGGTCGCGGGCAGCGGGAGTCTGACCGCTCCCGAGCGGGTGTCCGTCGTCTTCCAGGACTCCCGGCTGCTGCCCTGGCGCCGCATCCTCGACAACGTCCTGCTCGGCGAGGAGGGCAAGGACGCCGACGCGCGCGGCCGCGCCGCCCTCGCCGAGGTGGGGCTCGCGGGCCGGGAGCGGGCCTGGCCCAACGAGCTGTCGGGCGGGGAGGCCCAGCGTGCCGCGCTGGCCCGCTCGCTGGTCCGGGAGCCCGAACTGCTGCTGGCCGACGAGCCGTTCGGCGCTCTGGACGCACTCACCCGGATCCGGATGCACGTTCTGCTGCGTGAGCTGTGGGAGCGCCACCGGCCCTCCGTCCTGCTCGTCACCCACGACGTGGACGAGGCGATCGTGCTCGCCGACCGGGTCCTGGTGCTCGACCGGGGCCGGATCGGCCTCGACCTGACCATCGAACCCCCGCATCCCCGCTCGTATCGCGACCCACTGCTCGGCGAGTACCGCGAGCGCCTGCTCGCCGCTCTGGGCGTCACGGAGGACCACAAGTGACCACGCCACGCCAACTGCACCTCAACGCCTTCCTGATGAACACCGGGCACCACGAGGCCTCCTGGCGGCTGCCCGAGAGCGACCCCTACGCGAGCGTCGACCTCGCGCACTACCGCAACCTCGCCCGCATCGCCGAACGCGGCACCTTCGACTCGCTCTTCCTGGCCGACGGCCCGGTCCTCTTCAACAGCGTCGGCCAGCGCCCCTCCGGCACCCTCGAACCCATCACCCTGCTCACCGCGCTGGCCACGGCGACCGAGCACATCGGCCTGATCGCCACCGCCTCCACCTCCTACAACTCCCCCTACAACCTGGCCCGCAGGTTCGCCTCCCTGGACCACATCAGCGGTGGCCGCGCGGGCTGGAACATCGTCACCACCGCCGGCGCCGAGGCCGCCCGCAACTTCGGCCTCGACGAACAGCCGGCCCACGCCACCCGTTACGAGCGCGCCGCCGAGTTCCTGGACGTGGCGCTCAAGCTCTGGGACAGCTGGGAGGACGACCTGATCGTCGCGGACAAGGCGGCGGGGGTCTGGGGCGACGAGCGCAGGCTGCATCCGCCTCGCCACCGGGGGACGTACTTCCAGGTGGAGGGCGCGCTCAACGTGCCCCGGACGCCGCAGGGTTACCCGCTCCTGGTGCAGGCCGGCTCGTCGGAGGACGGCAAGCGGTTCGCGGCCCGGTACGCGGAGGCGGTCTTCACCGCACAGCAGACCCTGGCCGACGCCCAGGCGTTCTACGCCGACCTCAAGTCCCGTACCAGCGCGGCCGGCCGCGATCCCGGTCACCTCAAGATCCTGCCCGGCATCGTCCCGGTGATCGGCTCCACCGAGGCCGAGGCCCGGCGTCACGAGGCCGTCCTGGAGGACCACATCGTCTACGAGCACGGGCTGCGCCGGCTGGCGCACCTGCTGCACCTGGAGCCCGGCGCGCTCGGCCTGGACGCCCAGCTGCCGGCCGATCTGCCGCCGGAGAGCGCCATCGAGGGGGCCAAGAGCCGCTACACGCTGGTCGTGGAGCTCGCCCGGCGCGAGCGGCTCACCGTCCGCGAACTCATCGGCCGGCTCGGCGGCGGACGCGGTCATCTCACCTTCACCGGCACGCCCGAGCAGGTCGCCGACGCGATCGAGGAGTGGTTCCGGGGCGGAGCCGCCGACGGCTTCAACATCATGCCCGCCCTGCTGCCGTCCGGCCTCGAGGTCTTCGTCGACCAGGTCGTGCCGATCCTGCGCGACCGCGGCCTGCTGCGCGCGGAGTACGGCCCCCGGCAGACCCTGCGGGAGCGCTACGGCCTGCCGCGCCCCGCCAACCAGTACTCCGCCGAGTTCCCGGCCCCGCTCGACCAGGGGGGACCCCAGTCCCCCGCACTCGCCACCCGCTGAAAGGACCGTCTCCCATGACCGATCTCGAGATCACCAAGGTCACCGCCCACATCGGGGCCCAGGTGTCCGGCGTCGACATCGCCAAGCCCCTGGACGACGTGACCGTCGCCGCGCTGCGCGACGCTCTCAACCAGCACAAGGCCCTCGTCTTCGACGACGTCGACCTGGACGACGAGGGGCAGCAGAACTTCGCCCGCCACTTCGGCGACCTCACCACCGCTCATCCGACCGTGCCCGCCATCGACGGCGCCCCGAACGTGCTCCCGGTGGACAGCGAGCGGGGCCGCGCCAACCACTGGCACACCGACGTCACCTTCGTCCTCAACCCGCCGCAGGCCAGCACCCTGCGCAGCCTCGTCGTCCCGCCGTACGGTGGCGAGACGCTGATCGCCAACTCGGCGGCCGCCTACCGCGATCTGCCCGAGCCGCTGCGGCTGCTGGCCGACACCCTGTGGGCCGAGCACACCAACGACTACGACTACGCGGTGCCGGACGAGGAGATCGACGAGGAAAAGGCCGAGCAGCGCGCCCAGTTCACGTCCATCGCGTACCGGACCGCCCATCCGGTCGTCCGGGTCCACCCGCTGACCGGTGAGCGCGGGCTGTTCATCGGCGGCTTCGCCCAGCGGATCGTCGGCCTCTCGGTGGGCGAGTCCCGCAAGATCCTCGACCTGCTCCAGGCGTATGTCACCCGGCCGGAGAACATCCTGCGCTGGCGCTGGTCCCCCGACCAGCTCGTCCTGTTCGACAACCGGATCACCCAGCACTACGCCATCGACAACTACGACGGGCTGCCGCGCCGCCTGCACCGCGTGACGGTCGCCGGTGACGTGCCGGTCGGCATCGCGGGCAAGGAGAGCTACGCGATCGCGGGTGACGCCTCGCACTACACGTCGGTCGCCGCCTGAACCCCGCCCGCCGAGCCGGTCCCGCCGGTCTCCCCGCGCCACCGGGCTCCTACGGTCCGTAGCGGACCCGTCCGTATAGTGGGCAGCCTCTCCCTCTGAGCGGAGAGGCTGCCCAGACTGTGGGCGTTTTTGCCCCGTCTCACGTAATGGACCACCCGCGCCCATGTCTCGGACCGCTCCCGACGCCGGCCCGTCGGCCGGCGTCGCCTCCGCCCCCGCGGAACCGCTCACGCACGGACTCAAGCAGCGCCATCTGTCGATGATCGCCCTCGGCGGGGTGATCGGCGCGGGCCTGTTCGTCGGCTCCGGTGCGGGCATCGCCGCCGCCGGGCCGTCGATCGTCATCGCCTACGCCGTCTCGGGCCTGCTCGTCATGCTGGTGATGCGGATGCTCGGCGAGATGTCGGCCGCGTATCCCTCCTCCGGTTCCTTCTCCGCGCACGCCGAGCGGGCCATCGGACCGTGGGCGGGCTTCAGCGCCGGCTGGGCCTTCTGGGTGCTGCTGTGCACGGCCGTCGGGCTGGAGGGCATCGGCGCCGCGAAGATCGTCAACGGCTGGCTGCCGGGCACGCCCCAGTGGGCCTGGGTGGCGCTGTTCATGGTCGTCTTCTGCGCGGCCAACCTCGCCGCGGTGAAGAACTTCGGCGAGTTCGAGTTCTGGTTCGCCGCGCTGAAAGTCGGCGCGATCACGCTGTTCCTGGTGCTCGGCGTGCTGGCCGTCGCCGGGGTCCTGCCCGGCACGGACTCCCCCGGCGTCTCGAACCTCACCGGCGAGGGCGGCTTCCTGCCGAACGGCAGCGAGGGACTCGTCATCGGACTGCTCGCCTCCGTCTTCGCGTACGGCGGTCTGGAGACCGTGACCATCGCGGCGGCCGAGTCCGAGAACCCGGTGCAGGGCGTGGCACGCGCCGTGCGGACGGCGATGTGGCGCATCGCGCTCTTCTACATCGGCTCGATGGCGGTGATCGTCACCCTCGTCCCCTGGGACTCCAAGGCGGTCGTCGAGCAGGGCCCGTACGTGGCCGCCCTCGACCAGCTGGGCATTCCGGGGGCCGCGCAGCTGATGAACGTGGTCGTGCTCGTGGCCCTGCTCTCGGCGATGAACGCCAACATCTACGGCTCCTCGCGCATCGCGTTCTCCCTGGTGGCGCGCGGGCAGGGCCCGAAGGTGCTGGGCCGCGTCTCCGGCGGCGTCCCGCGCGCCGGCGTCCTCGTCTCGTCCGTCTTCGGCTTCGGCTGCGTCCTGCTCAGCTACTGGCGTCCTGACGACGTCTTCCCCTGGCTGCTGAACATGATCGGCGCGGTGATCCTGGTCGTCTGGATCTTCATCGCCGTCTCGCAGCTGCGGCTGCGGCGCCGGCTGGAGCGCGAGACGCCGGACAAGCTGGTCGTCCGCATGTGGTTGTTCCCGGCGCTCACCTGGGTCGCGCTCGCCGCGATGGCCGCCATCCTCGTCCTGATGGCCCGCCGGCCGGACACGCGGGTGCAGTTGTACTCGACGGGCGCGATGACGCTGTTCCTGGCGGCCGTCGGCTACGGCCGGCAGCGGAGGCGCGCCCGCGCCTGACCGGCAGGCCGGGCATCCGGCACCCGCCCGCATCCGACAAGGCGGCCAAGGCGGCACGGCACCGAAGGGCCCTCGCACGGAGGAGGTTTCGTGCGAGGGCCCTTTCGCGCGCCCGGGCCGGGTTTCCCCGGCGCGGGCGCCCTTTGACCCGCCCGGGCCCGGTTCCCCCGGCGCGGGTGCGCCTGTGCGGGCCCCGGCGCGCTCCACCACTCTCTTGCTGCTAGCGTGCAGTTGCAAGTACTTTGCAATAAGAAGTCAGAGGGGACCTGGCATGGCCGTGTACACACTTCCCGAACTGCCGTACGACTACGCCGCGCTCGCTCCGGTGATCAGCCCCGAGATCATCGAGCTGCATCACGACAAGCACCACGCGGCGTACGTGAAGGGGGCCAACGACACGCTGGAGCAGCTCGCGGAGGCCCGGGACAAGGAGTCGTGGGGGTCGGTCAACGGCCTGGAGAAGAACCTCGCCTTCCATCTGTCCGGCCACATCCTGCACTCGATCTACTGGCACAACATGACGGGGGAGGGCGGCGGCGAGCCGCTCGCGGCGGACGGCGTGGGCGACCTGGCGGACGCGATCACGGAGTCGTTCGGCTCGTTCGAGGCCTTCAAGGCGCAGCTCACCAAGGCCGCGGCGACCACACAAGGGTCGGGCTGGGGCGTCCTCGCGTACGAGCCGCTCAGCGGCCGGCTGATCGTCGAGCAGGTCTACGACCACCAGGGCAATGTCGGCCAGGGCTCGACGCCGGTCCTGGTCTTCGACGCCTGGGAGCACGCCTTCTACCTCCAGTACAGGAACCAGAAGGTCGACTTCATCGACGCCATGTGGGCCGTCGTCAACTGGCAGGACGTGGCGAAGCGTTACGCCGCCGCGAAGTCCCGCGCGGACGTCCTGCTGCTCGCCCCCTGAGGGCGACAGGAAACGCCCTGCTCGTGATCGTCTTCTCACCCTTCACGTGGCAGGCGGAGGAAAGGAAAGCCCCCGCGAGGACAGGACTCGCGGGGGCTTTCCCCTGCCCGCTCCACCGAACGGCCCACAGCTCGCCGCGCAGGGCTTCCGGTATGCGGGACTCCGGGTGATGGTGGTCGCATGCCGAGGGAAAAGTCCTACCCGTGCCACACCTGCGGCACCTACCAGCCGCACCGCCAGCCCCAGGACGACCGCGAGCGGGAGGTGATCCGCAAGCTGGCCAAGCTGGAGAAGCCCAACGCGTACGTGGAGAACTACTGGATCTGCGTCAGCACCGAGCAGGACTGCCGCAACATCCGCAGGGCCGGGCTGGCCAAACCCTTCGACCCGCCGCAGAAGATGCCGGTGTTCGACTGAGGGCCCCCCGTACCCTCCCGCCGCGGACTACAGGTTGCTGAAGTCCGGGCCCGCCGTGCGGCTGCGCTTGATCTCGTAGAAGCCCGGGGTGGAGGCGACCAGCAGGGTGCCGTCCCAGAGCCTGGCGGCGGCCTCGCCCTGGGGGGCCGGGGTGACGACCGGGCCGAAGAAGGCGATCTGCTCGCCGTCGGCGCCGGGGACGGCGATGACGGGCGTGCCGACGTCCTGTCCGACCTTGTCGATGCCCTCCTTGTGGGAGGCGCGCAGCTCGGCGTCGAACTCGAAGTCGTCCTGGTCGGCGTAGTCGATCAGGTCCGCGGGGAGGCCGACGTCGGCGAGCGCCCCGGCGATCGCCGCACGGGCGTCCTGCTCGCCCTGGTTGTGGATGCGGGTGCCGAGCGCGGTGTAGAGCGGGCCGAGCACGTCGGCGCCGTGCTTCTGCCAGGCCGCGGTCACCACCCGGACCGGGGCCCACGCCTTGGTGGTGAGCAGCTCCCGGTACTCCTCGGGGAGCTCGTCCAGCTTCGGCTCGTTCAGAACGGCCAGGCTCATCACATGCCAGTTGACCTTGATGTCGCGCACCTTCTCCACTTCCAGCACCCAGCGCGAGGTCATCCAGGCCCAGGGGCACAGCGGGTCGAACCAGAAGTCGACAGGGGTCTTCTCCGACATGACTCTCCTCAAGAGAACTGTTTCCTCCGGCAACACCGGCGCTCGCCCCACCCATTCCCGGGTGTGCTCCGTCAGGGGCACATGGCAGGATCGGTCCTGTTCACCCACATCCAGGACGTCCCGAGGGAGTGCCGCCCGTGCCCGGTGAGAATCTGTCCCGCGACGAGGCCCAGGAGCGGGCCGCGCTGCTGTCCGTCGACGGGTACGAGGTGTCCCTCGACCTGCGGTCCGCCGTCGGGGACGCCGGGAGCGAGCCGCGCACCTTCCGCTCGGTGACGACCGTCCGGTTCCGCTGCGCCGAGCCGGGCGCGTCCAGCTTCGCCGACCTGATCGCACCGGGCGTCACCGCCATGTCGCTCAACGGCAGGGACCTCGACCCGGGCGCCGTCTTCGACGGCTCCCGGATCCGGCTGGACGACCTCGCCGCCGACAACGAACTCGTCGTCGACGCCCAGTGCGCCTACTCCCGCACCGGCGAGGGCATGCACCGCTTCGTCGACCCGGAGGACGGCGAGGTGTATCTGTACACGCAGTACGAGCCCGCCGACTCCCGCCGCGTCTTCGCCAACTTCGAGCAGCCGGACCTCAAGGCCCCCTTCCGCTGCGACGTGCGGGCCCCCGAGGGCTGGGTCGTGTGGAGCAACGGCGTCGGTGAACTCGCGGACGGCGTCTGGCGGTTCGCCGAGACCAAGCCGATCTCGACGTACATCACCGCGTTCGCGGCCGGCCCGTACCACTACGTGACGGACCGCTACTCCCGCACCTTCGACGACGGTACGACGCTGGAGATCCCGCTCGGCGCGATGTGCCGCAAGGGTCTCGCGCCGCACTTCGACGCGGACGACGTCTTCCTCGTCACCAAGCAGGGCCTGGACTTCTTCCACGACCACTTCGACTACCCGTACCCCTTCGGGAAGTACGACCAGGCGTTCGTGCCCGAGTACAACCTCGGCGCGATGGAGAACCCCGGACTCGTCACCTTCCGCGAGGAGTTCATCTTCCGCGGCAAGGTGACGCAGGCGTCGTACGAGGGCCGGGCGAACGTCATCCTGCACGAGATGGCGCACATGTGGTTCGGCGACCTCGTCACCATGGAGTGGTGGGACGACCTGTGGCTCAAGGAGTCCTTCGCCGACTTCATGGGCGCGTTCGCGCTGGTCGGGGCGACCCGTTTCCAGAACGGCTGGATCACCTTCGCCAACCGCCGCAAGGCGTGGGCGTACCGCGCCGACCAGCTGCCGTCCACGCACCCGATCACGGCGGACATCCGCGACCTCCAGGACGCCAAGCTCAACTTCGACGGCATCACGTACGCCAAGGGCGCGTCCGTGCTCAAGCAACTCGTCGCGTACGTCGGCCAGGACGCGTTCCTCGAAGGCGCCCGCCGCTACTTCAAGCGGCACGCCTACGGCAACACGCGTCTCGGCGATCTGCTGTCGGCGCTGGAGGAGACCAGCGGGCGCGACCTGGCCTCCTGGTCGCGGTCCTGGCTGCAGACCGCCGGCGTCAACTCCCTCACCCCGCAGGTGATCCTGAGCGCCGACGGCCGGATCACCGAACTGGCCGTCGTGCAGGAGGCGGCGGAGTCGCACCCCGAACTGCGGCCGCACCGGGTGGCCGTGGGCCTGTACCGGCGGACACCCGAGGGCACCCTGGAGCGCTACGCGCGCGCCGAGGTGGACGTCGACGGCCCGCGTACGGTCATCGGCGAACTCGTCGGCGCCGAGGCACCCGAGCTCGTCCTGGTCAACGACGACGACCTGACGTACTGCAAGATCCGCTTCGACGAGAACTCCCTGGCGACGCTGCGCGACCGGCTGGGCGATCTCACCGACCCGCTGGCCCGCGCGCTGTGCTGGTCGGCGCTGTGGAACCTCACCCGCGACGCGCTCATGCCCGCCCGTGACTTCATCGACCTGGTGCTGCGCTTCGCGGGGCGCGAGTCGGACATCGGCGTGCTGCAGATGCTGCACGCCTGGGCGAACTCGGCGCTCACCCACTACGCGGCCCCCGCCTGGCGGACCGAGGGCGGGCGGCTCCTCGCCCAGGGTGCGCTCAAGGAGCTCCGGCTCGCCGCGCCGGGCAGTCAGGAGCAGCTCACCTGGGCGCGCTTCTTCGCCCGGGTCGCCGCCGACGAGGCCGACCTCCAGCTGCTGGGGGGCCTGTTGGAGGGCACGTCCAAGATCGACGGCCTGGACGTCGACCAGGAGCTGCGGTGGGCGTTCCTGGAGCCGCTCGCCGCGCACGGGGCGGCCGACGAGTCGGTGCTGGCGGCCGAGCTCGCCCGCGACGACACCGCCTCCGGCAAGCGCCATCAGGTCCGCTGCCTCGCCGCCCGCCCGTCGGCGGCGGTCAAGGCGCAGGCCTGGGCGTCGGTCGTGGAGTCCGACGCGCTGTCCAACGCGCTGGCCGAGGCGACCATCGCCGGCTTCGACCAGCCGTCCCAGCGCGAGCTGACCGCGCCGTACGCCCCGAAGTACTTCGCGGCGATCGAGCGGATCTGGGCGGAGCGGTCGATCCAGATCGGGATGGACGTGGTCCGGGGCCTGTTCCCCGGCCTGCAGGACTCGCCCGGGACGCTGGACGCCACGGACGCGTGGCTGTCGGCGCACGAGGATGCGCCGCCCGCGCTGCGGCGGCTGGTCCTGGAGGCCCGGGACGACCTGGCCCGCACCCTGCGCGCCCAGGCCTGCGACGTGGCCGCCGCCGGCTGAGTACCCCGGACCATGAGCCCACCGGAGGGCACCGGCACGCGCCGGTGCCCTCCGGTGGCACGAAACAGCGCCGGTGTCTTCCCGTGGCACGAAAGGAGCGCCGGTGTCTTCCCGTGGCACGGAGAAAGCCCCGGTGCCCTCCGGTCGCACGGAGACAGCCCCGGTGCCCTCCGGTCGCACAAAACAGTGGTTACGAAATACAGGTATTCAGAGCCGTAACCCCTGCTGACCCCCATCCGGACCAGCCGCTTTCGGCAGTCGAACGCCCGTACTTTAGGGCGAGCTTGTCCTGATATGTCGACGGGCGTGTAACAGCGGTTAGGGGACGGATCAGTCGCGGGAAACCCCGGGTCATGACCCACAACACCCCGCTCTCCCCCCGCCCCCTCCGCCACCTCTGCGAAGCACAGCGGCGCGTGCTGACCACCGCGCAGCTGCGGGCCCACGGTGTGAGTGCCGCCGAGGTGAACGAGCAGTGCCGTCCCGGTGGTCCGTGGCAGCAGATCCTCCCCGGGGTCTGCCTGCTGCACCCCGGCCCGCCCACCAGCGAGGAGCGGCTGCACGCGCTCCTGATGTACGCCGCCCGCTCGCCCATCGGCGACACCGCGCCCGGCGTCCCGGTCCAGCCGAGCGCGGACGAACCGCACCGGCCCACGTACGCCGACGCGATGATCACCGGCCTGGCCGCCCTCACCCTGCACGGCTTCTCCTCCGCGCCCCCGCTGCTCTCCCTCGACCGGATCGACGTCCTCGTGCCCCGGTTGCGCCGGCTGCGCTCGACCGGCTGCGCCCACATCGTGCGCACCGCGTCGATGCCGGCCCCCGAACAGGTCACCGGCGTGCCCGTGGCCCCGGTCCCGCGCGCCCTCGCCGACGCGGTGGCGGACATCGTGGACGCGAATGTCGTACGCCGGCTGCTGACGGAGGCCGTGCGCGGCGGTCACTGCGAACCGGCGGCGGTGGTACGGGAGTTGACCCAGGCGCGGCTGCTGAGCCGGCCGCACGTGGTGGACGCGGTGGACTCCCTGCTGGCCGAGGGCCGCTCGATCGCCGAGGACCGGCTCTACCGCATGGTCCGCGACCACGGGCTGCCCGACCCGGTGTGGAACGTGGACCTGCGGCTGCCCGGCGGCCCCCACCTCGGCGGCCTCGACGCATACTGGCCCGAGCAGGCCGTGGCCGTCGAGCTGGACACCCGCGCACCCCGTACGGACGAGGACGCCCTCTGGTCCGAGTACGCCCGCAAGCGCGAGCACCTGGAGCGGCTGGGCATCACCGTCGTCCACATCACCCCGAAGAAGCTGCGCGACGCGATGGAGCAGCAGGCGACCGTCGTGCGCACCGCCCTGATGGCGTCGGGCGACCGTGATCCGGCGGCCTATGTCGTGGTGCTTCCCCGGTAGTGACGGACCGGGGAGACATCAGGAAGGGAGAGGAGGGGCCGCCGGGATCACCGGCGGCCCCTCCTCGTACGCGTCCGGGCCCGGCAGGCCTTCCTGCCCCGCGTACGGCGCCGAGTCACGTCACGTGCCGCAGAACTCCGCCTCGATCACGGCGTCGCTGTCCCCCGACCAGTCGTTGTTGAAGTTGAAGGACAGGGAGTGGCGGCCGTCGGCGGTGGTGACGGCTTCCGAGGTGGAGCCGTGGATGCCGCCGCCGTGACCCCAGACATGGACTCCGCAACTCAGTTCGCGGTCCATGAGTCCGAGGCCGTAGCCGGTGTTCGGGATCACGTCGACCTTGACGGTGGCCTTCATCTCGGCGAGCTGCGCGGCCGGCAGCAGCCTGCCCCGCAGCAGGGCGGAGTAGAAGCGGTTCAGGTCGCCGGAGTCGGAGATCATCTCGCCGGCGGAGGAGGCCAGGGACGGGTTGATCTCGGTGACGTCGTAGGTCGGTCCGGTCGCCGTCTCGGCGAGCTTGCCGTAGGCGCGGCTGCTCGGCTGCGGCAGCCTGGCCGACGTGCCGGGCACCACGGTGGCGTGCAGGCCGAGGGGCTCGATGATGCGGTGGCGGATCTCCGTGGCGTACGAGTGCCCGGTGGCCTTCTTGATCACCATGCCCGCGACGACGTAGTTGGTGTTCGAGTAGCTCCAGGACGTGCCGGGAGCGAAGTCCGGCTTGTGGGACATCGCGATGCCGACGAGCTGCTGGGGCGTCAGGGTGTCGTAGCGGTGCTCGAAGAAGCCGTCCTTGAGGAAGTACGTACGGCCGAAGTCCTCGTCCGAGGTGTAGTCGTAGACGCCGCTGGTGTGGTTGAGGAGCTGGCGCAGGGTGATGCGGCTGCCGTCGTGGCCGTTGCCCTGCACCACGCCCGGGAGCCACTTCTCGACCTTGTCGTCCAGGGAGAGCCTGCCCTCCGCCTCCAGCTGGAGCAGGACCGTGGAGACGAAGGTCTTGGTGATGCTGCCGACGCGGTAGCGGTCGTCGGCGCCGCGGGCCTTGCCCGTCCTGAGGTTGCCGACACCCGACGCCGCCTTCCAGGTGCCGTTCCGGTCCTTGGCCTGGGCGGCGACGCCCGGGACGCCGCTGTCCACGGCGGCCTCCATGGCCCGCCGGGTCGCCGCGTGGTCCACCGCGGCCGGGGCGGCCACCGCCGGCCCCGCCAGACTCACCGCGACCGCCACCGCGGCCGCTCCCACCAGTCCCGTACGCACTGACATGTGTTCCCCCTTTGTTCACTGGCCACGGCAACGACCGTGGTCACGGGGAGGGACCCGGGGCGCAGCGGCAACAGTTGCCTGCCGCTTCGACGGTTGAGCCGGAATCAGCCCTTCTTCAGGACCAGTTCGGTGTTGCGGTCCCCGGCCTTGCCGGACAGCGTCGAGCGGGAGCCGGGGGCGTTGAAGCCGAGCTCGCGGTAGAGCGCCGCCAGGCCGGTCTGGCTGAGGTCGGCGAAGTCCGTGCGGTGCGGGGCCGCGGACTCGATGAGGGTGGTGAACAGGGAGACGGTGCCGTCCTTGTTGTCCACCACCTCGATGACGCGGGCGAGTTGGGGGAAGTCGACGTGGGAGGCGGTCGAGATCTCCCAGAAGGAGCCGCCGGCCGTGGCCGCGTGCGGGGTGATGGCGTTCTTGTGGCTGTGTCCGTTCACCCAGGCCAGGACGTTGGCGTGGCTGCCGAGCAGGGCGACCAGCTCGCTGCCGCTGTGCCGCTTCTCGCCGGCGTGTGCCGGGTCGGCGCGGAGGTTGCGCATCGACTTGCTGGTGTGATGGCTGAAGACGATGACGTACGAGTCCTTGTTGTCGCGCAGGGTCTTGTCCAGCCAGCGCAGTTGGGCCGTGCCGACCGAGCCCTCGTAGTGGCCGCCCGGGTCGGTGGAGTCGAGGCTGACTCCGAGGATGTCGTCGGCGATGCGGAAGGCGTAGTACTGGGTGCCCGAGGCGAGGTTGGCCTGCGAGTAGCCGTGGCCGATGGGGCCGGGGCCGGTGTGGGCGGGGTCCAGGTGTGCCTTGAGGTACTCGGCGGAGGTGAAGGGGGCGCGGGCCTCGTCCGGGGTGACCGAACGCATGTGGCGGGCCTGTGACTTGAGCATCGCCTTGAAGTCGACGCCCTTGGGGTCGCCGCCGTTCTTGACGTTGTCCCAGATCGCCTTGCCCGCCGCCGAGTCGAGGGTCATCAGCTTCTTGCCGCCGACGGCGAAGTCGGCGAAGAAGGAGTCACCGGGCGCGTAGCAACCGCCGGGCAGGGCGTCGTGGTTGCCGACCGTGGAGTACCAGGGCAGGCCGAGTCCGGGGCTCTGCAGTTCGCGGATCGCCGCGTCGAGGAAGCCCTTGATGCGCGGGAAGCCGAGCTGCTTGTCGGCGTCGCGCAGGGCCGCGTCGGGCTGCCAGTACAGCTTGAGGTCGCTGTTCTGGACGCCCTCGTAGTGGCGCGGGTCCCCGGAGTTGGGGGTGATGCGGCCGCCGCTCATCACCTTGAGGAACCAGTCGAGTTCGGTCTTGGAGTTGTTGTCGGTGTTGTCGCCGGTGGTCATCACGAAGTGGAGCGGGGAGCCGGTGACGGGGGCTCCCCGCAGCGCGTTGACCCGCTCGACGAGTGACACCGCGCCGGCCACCGACAGGGACTCCTGCGGGCGCCAGGCGCTGGCCGTCTGGGCGCGCAGGTACTCGTAGCGCAGCGGGTGCTGGACGTCCACCAGGTGCAGGTCGGTGAACTGCACGAAGGAGGCGAGCGCGGTGCGCCGGCCGGCGCGGCCGGCCTTGGGCGCGGCCAGCTCGCCGCGGACCACCCGGGACCAGGCGGGACCGTCACCGAGCCGGCGGTAGCCGGAGCTGCCGCGGGGCGCCGCGACCGAGGCCAGCGTGGTGCCGCGGGTGTACGGCGCCAGAGGGGCGGCGGGTGCCTGTCGGGACACCGCGAGGGCCGCCTGCCCGGCCGCGGCGGGCGCCTCGCCCGCGGCGGCGTGGGCCGTGGAGCCAGGCCGCAGGGCGTACCCGACGCCCGCGGAAAGGGACACGGCACCGGCCGCGGCGAGCAGGGCCCGGCGGTCCAGCGAAGCGGTGGCTGAGGTGGCGGCGGCAGTGGCGACAGAGCGTATGCGCGACATGGCGCGATCTCCCCGAGTGCGAACGCGTCGGCAGTGGTCGCGGGGGGCTCGTTTCGCGAACTCCCCGCTCATACTGGATCGTTGGCACCGGGAATGACCTGCACGTTAACTGGACAGCAACGCGCAACGCCGATCACCGTACGTGGATCTTGGACTACCCTGCGCGTCCATCGAGCCCTTCCCGAACGGCCTGGAAGCGGTCACTCCGTGTTCATCTTCCGGGGTACTGAACCCCTTCGGGCGGCTTCGGCCGCCCTACTCGGCGTCGACGGCCCGTCCGGTCGCCGGGCGCCCGCGCCACAGGGCGAGGCCGACGTCGACGAGCCCGACCCGGTCGAGGCCGGGCACCTCTTCCAGCGCGTGCCAGGCCGCCATGTCGGTGGAGCCGTTCGTCTCGTACCGCAGCTCGCCGCCGGTGATCCGGGCCTCGTAGACGATCCGCAGTCCGTGGAAGTCGGCGGTACCGCCCAGCCGGCGCGCATAGACGCGCTTGATGGAGTCGACACCGAGCAGTGCCACCGGTTCGACGGTGTAGCCGGTCTCCTCCTCGGCCTCGCGGACGACGGTGTCGTAGGGGTCCTCCCCGTGGTCCATGCCGCCGCCGGGCAGGGTCCACCGTCTGGTGCCGTCCCCGGCGACCCACCGGGCCAGCAGCATCCGGCCGTCCCGCACGCACACGGCGTAGGCCGCCACCCGCAACTCCTCGCGCATGCGCCGACGTTACGGCAGCTCGGGGTTGGCCGGTGAGTACTCGGGCGGCGACCAGTGCAGCGGACTGGCCCCGGGTGTCTCGACGACACCGGTCACCGAGAAGCGGACGGTGCGGGTCGCCCCGTCGGCGCCGAACTCGGTCCGGGCCGTGCCGGTCAGCTGGAGGACCGCGCCCGATGTCCAGTCCAGGAAGAGCAGCCCCGCCCTGGGGTCGGCCGCCAGATTGCCGAGGGTCAGGAACATGGAGTTCCCGGGATAGTCGCGCCAGCTCAGCTCGTCGGGACCCGCTCCGTCCGGTGGGCCGGTGCGCACGAAGCCGGGGTTGCCGCCCCGGTGACTGGCGTCGGCACCGTGCGCGTGCACGGTCGCGAGGAAGAAGGTGTCGGCGGCCCGGATGAACTCCCGCTGCCGCGCGGTGAGTCCGGTGGAACGGCGGGCCTCGGCCGGCGGCCGCTCGACGCTCTCGTACGACTCCCTTCTCTGGAGGTACTTCGGGCAGTTGGCGAAGACCTGGTCGGCCTCGACGACGAACCCGCGGGGAGTCGGGCGCGCCCGTCCGTTGAGGCGCATACGGCGGCGGGTGCGCGGGTCGAGCGCGATGGTGCCGACGGGGGTGCCGTCCGTCCGGAGCGCGCCGGCGAGCGGGTCGGCCTCGCGCGGCGCGCCGGTGACCGAGACGCGGTGCGGTCCGGTGGCCCGTACGAAACCGGGCTCCCCCGTGAGCAGCGAGGCCCACACCGCGCCGGTCGCCGGGTCGGCGGCGCCGAGCACCAGCATCGGCTGCTGCTCCAGGAAGGCGGCGGCCACCGGGCGGATGCCCTGTCCGACGGCCCGGCCCACGTGGTCGGCGAGGTCGCGGACGCCGACCCGGTCCTGCACGGCGCGCGAGCCGGAGTGATACGTCATGAGGTGCCTCTCCCTGGAAATGACATGCCTCGCCCTAGAAGAAGCCGCAGGTCGGGGCGGAGCCGCTGGGGGCCGGTGCCTCGTCGGCGCCGCTCGGCGCGTAGATCTCCAGCCGGATGCCGTCGGGGTCGTGGAAGAAGATGCCGCCCGACGCCGAGCCCTCGCGGTGGGCGACGACGCCTTCGTGGGCGAACTCCGCGCCGTAGGCGCGCAGCGCCGTCTCGTACTCCCCGACCCGCTCGACCGAGTCCACCTCGAGGGCCAGGTGGTGCAGACCGGCACGGCCGGCGTCGTACGGCCCCCGGGCCTGCTGCCACAGCGTGAGCGCGAGGGTGCCGCCCTCGCCGAGGAACGCGTACCGGCGCTCCTCCTCCTTGCCCTCGCCGAGCACCTCGAAGCCGAGCACGTCCCGGTAGAAGCCGAGCGAGCGGTCGAGGTCGGTGACGTTCAGGCCGATGTGGCCGGTGCGCGGTGTCATGGCGGTCCCCTCTGGTGTGGCAGCCCCGGAGCGGGCTAACCCCTGATTTCGAGATTAAAGGTTAGAATCAGCAGACGCAACCAGTCACGTACTCTTGACCGGTTAGCAGCGAAGGGAGCCGTCCGCCATGCCCAGCACCTCCGACCCGCGTCCGCTCACCGGCGAGCCGGTCTCGCTCGACCTCCTCAACACCCGCTGGATGCGCGAGGGAGCCGTGCAGGACCTGCTGACCGGCACCGAGGGACTGGCGGTGTGGCTGGCCGCGAACGGACTGGACGCCCCGGCCGACGACGCGACCCTCCGGCACGTCCGCCAGGCGCGCGACGCGCTGCGCGCCGCCGTCGACGGATCCCTGGCGGAGGGGGCGGAGCGCATCGACGCCGTCCTCGCGCACGGGCGGGTGAGGGTCACGCTGACCGCCGCCGGACCGGGCGAGAGCGCCGAGTTCGCGGACGCCGCCTGGCGGCCCGCCTGGCTCGCGGCCCGCAACTATCTGGAGCTGCTCACCACCGCCCCGGACCGCATCCGGCGCTGCGCCCACGGCTCGTGCATCCTGCATTTCTTCGACACTTCGCGGAACGGCACCCGTCGCTGGTGCTCGATGGCCGCGTGCGGTAACCGCGCGAAGGCGTCCCGCCACTACGCGCGCACGAAGGAGGGCTAAACACTCACAGGGGGCATCCAGGACTGCGGGAATGTCCCTTCCCGAGCTGGTTTGACCGTCATGGCGTATGGCGGAAGTACGCCATGATTTCATCCCGCCCCGGTCAACTCTCCCCAAACAACTGCCCCTTAGGTAAAGCTGAGCGGTCATCCGGGTCCACATACCGGACTGATGCGATCGGCCCCGCAGATCCCGGGACCGATCGTTCCAGAGCTCGTTCCTTTACCTACAAGGGATGCTGATGACCCCCGACCCTCAGCGCGCTCCGATATCGGGCGCGAGACGCGTGGCCCGCGTAGCCGTGGCCGCAGGCCTGATGGCCGCGCTCTCCGCGGCTGGGCCCATACCCATGGCCTTCTCCGCCGACCACACACCCGCCACGGCGGACCCGGGCACCAAGTCCGCGAGCGCCAAGCTCGGTTCGGCCGACGCCGACCTCCTCGCGGAGGCCAAGGCCGACGGTGCCAAGAACGTCACGATGATGATCGCCACCGCCCCCGGCCAGACCGAGCAGGTCGCCGACCAGCTGGACGCGGTGAAGGGCGGCTCCGTGGGCCGCACCTACGACAAGCTCGGCTACGTCCGCGCCACCGTCCCGACCGCGAAGGCCGAAGCGGCCATCGCCGGCGCCGCGAAGCTCTCCTCCGTGCACGGCATCGACCTGCGCCAGGAGATCGCGCTCGACGACCCGACCCCGAGCGCCGACACGGCCAAGGGCGCCTCGGCCAAGGCGGGTTCGGCGGCCACGTACTCCGGCCCGTCCAAGACCACGCCTGCCGAGAACCCCTACAACCCGTCCTTCGAGACGGGCGCCGTCGACTTCGTGAAGGACCACCCGAAGTCCGACGGCCGGGGCGTCACCATCGGCATCCTCGACTCCGGTGTCGACCTGGCGCACCCCGCGCTGCAGAAGACGACCACCGGCGAGCGCAAGATCGTCGACTGGGTCACCTCGACCGACCCGATCACCGACGCCGACGCGACCTGGCGCCGGATGACCAACCCGGTCACCGGTCCCGTGTTCACCTACGGCGGCGCCACCTGGAAGGCCCCCGCGGGCGACTACCAGGTCAACCTCTTCCGCGAGTCCGCGTCCGTCGGCGGTGACGCCAACGGCGACGTGAACCGCGACGGCGACAAGACCGACGCCTGGGGCATCCTGTACGACGCCGCGGCCGGCACGGTCCGCGTCGACCTGAACAACAACCAGGACTTCACCGACGACGAGCCGATGAAGCCGTACAAGGACGGCTTCCAGATCGGCTACTTCGGCACGGACAACCCGGCGACCGACGTCGCCGAGCGCCAGCCGTTCGTCGTCGAGATCCGCAAGGACGTGCCGACCGACCCGTACGGCGGCGACTGGGTCGGCAAGAAGGCCGACTTCGTCAACATCGGCATCATCGAGTCCGAGCACGGCACGCACGTCGCGGGCATCACCTCCGCGAACGGCCTGTTCGGCGGCAAGATGAACGGTGCCGCGCCCGGCGCCAAGATCGTCTCGTCGCGTGCCTGCACCTGGACCGGCGGCTGCACCAACGTCGCGCTGACCGAGGGCATGATCGACCTCGTCGCCAACCGTGGCGTCGACATCGTCAACATGTCCATCGGCGGGCTGCCCGCGCTGAACGACGGCAACAACGCGCGCGCCGAGCTCTACACGCGTCTCATCGACACCTACGGCGTCCAGCTGGTGATCTCCGCGGGCAACTCCGGCCCCGGTGCCAACACCATCGGCGACCCCGGCCTGGCCGACAAGGTCATCTCGGTCGGCGCGGCCATCTCCAAGCAGACCTGGGCCGCCAACTACGGCTCCCAGGTGGAGAAGTCGTACGCGATGATGCCCTTCTCCTCGCGCGGTCCGCGGGAGGACGGCGGCTTCGCGCCGGTCCTCTCCGCCCCCGGCGCCTCGATCAACAGCACCCAGACCTGGCTGCCCGGTTCGCCGGTCGCCGAGGCGGGCTACACGCTGCCGGCCGGCTACTCGATGCTCCAGGGCACGTCGATGGCGTCCCCGCAGGCCGCGGGCGCCTCGGCACTGCTGCTGAGCGCCGCCAAGCAGAAGGGCATCGACCTCACCCCGGCGACCCTGCGCACCGCGCTGACCTCCACCGCCGACCACATCAAGGGTGTGCAGGCGTACGAGGAGGGCGCGGGCCTCATCAACATCGTGGACGCGTGGGACTCCATCAAGGACGACGCCACCGCCCACGACTACACCGTCAAGGCGCCGGTCGACACCGCGATCGACGCCGCGCTGAAGACGCCGGGCTTCGGCACCGGCCTGTACGACCGTGAGGGCGGCCTCAAGGCCGGTCAGTCCAAGACGTACGACGTGACCATCACCCGTACGTCGGGCGCCGACCGGGCGATCCGCCACGAGCTGCACCTGGAGAACAACGCGGGCGGCACCTTCCGCATCGTGGGCTCCGACGAGGTGTCGCTGGGGCTGAACAAGCCGGTCACCGTCAAGATCGCCGCCAAGCCGTCCTCGGCCGGCCTCAAGAGCGCGATCCTGGAGGTCGACGACCCGCGCACCGAGGGCATCGACAAGCAGATCCTGTCGACCGTCGTCGTCGCGTCGCCGGTCAAGTACACGTTCTCCGCGTCGGGTTCGGTGCAGCGCAACAGCACCACGTCGTACTTCCTCACGGTCCCCGAGGGCGCCAAGTCCCTCGAGGTCGCGATCGGCGGGCTGAAGGACAAGAGCCAGACCCGCTTCATCTCCATCCACCCCTACGGCGTTCCGGTCGACGTCACGTCGACGCCGAACTGCTACAACAACTACCTCGACGGCAACGGCTGCCGCCCCGACCTGCGTTCGTACCCGGACCCGCAGGCCGGCGTATGGGAGATCGAGGTCGAGGCGCGCCGCACGTCGCCGCTGCTCGACAACCCCTACAAGCTGGACGCCGCCGTGTTCGGCGCGGCCTTCGACCCGGCCGTCGTCACCGTCCCCGAGGCCAAGGTCGGCACCCCGGCCCCCGCCTCCTGGAAGGTGACGAACAACTACGCCGCGCTCGACGGCTCGCTGAAGGGCGGCCCGCTCGGCTCCTCGAAGACGGCACGGCCGACCATCACCGAAGGCGTGACGCAGACCACCACGGTCGAGGTGCCCGCGGGCGCCACGTCGCTCGACGTCGCCATCGGCAATGTCTCGGACGCCGCTGCCGACCTCGACCTGTCGGTGAAGAACGCCGCCGGCACGGTCGTCGGCTCGTCCGCCGACGGCGACTCGGAGGAGGCCGTCTCGGTCCCCTCGCCGGCCGCCGGGACGTACACCATCGAGGTCGTCGGCTACGCCGTCCCGTCCGGCTCCACCGCGTACGACTACCGGGACGTGTTCTTCTCCTCCTCGCTCGGCCAGGTCACGGTCGACGGGTCCGCGCCGGTGAAGCTCGGCACGGGTGACTCGGCGACGGTGTCCGCCTCGGTCACCGCCGCGGCCGCCGCGCCCGCCGGGCGCGAGTTCTTCGGTCAGGTCCAGCTGGTGAACTCCCGCGGCACGGTCGCGGGAATCGGCAGCGTGAAGATCGAGAAGGTCACGCCGTAGCTCTTACGGCGCCGTAATCACTACGGCAACGGGGGCGGGCGTCCGATACGGGCGCCCGCCCTCTTCGTGTCCGTCCAGCGGCGTTGTCGGCCGGCCTCGCGTGCCGCCCCTGTCAGTCGTCCTCCATCTGCTTCGGGGCCGCCGCCGTCAGTCGTCCTCCATCTGCTCCGGGGCCGCCGAACACGCCAGCCCCTCGGCTCCGGGCAGTGCCTTGAGGATGTCCTTGCGGGCGTCGCCGACGCCCCAGCCGACCTCCCAGTCCTGCCGGTCCTCGGCGTGCACGGGCACGCGGAGCAGGGTGTAGGTGCCCGGCTTCAGATCCTCGCGCGCGATGCCGTCCAGGGTGACGGCGATCGTCGGGTGGTCCCGCACGGACCGCTCCGGCCGGTAGTAGCGCTTCACCTTCAGCACGACGCGAACGTCCCCGTCGTCCCGCGCGGTGATGCTGACCACGGTCCCCTCGACGAGGACCCGCGAGCACGCGATGTGCATCTCGGGCGAGGAGAGCACCGAGGGGGCCGACGAGGCGTCCGACGAGCCGCCCTTGCTGTCCGCCTCCCCGCCGGGCGCCTTCGCCCCCGACGCGCCGTTCGACGTGTCGTCGGCCGCCCCGCCGCCGGAATTCACCACGAGCCAGCCCATGCCGGCGACCACGGTGGCCGCGACCGTCGCTGCCAGCGTGCCCATGACCAGGGCCAGGGGGCGGCGCCGACGGCTGCCGGGAGCCGGATCCGGGCGACGCGTGCGCTGCTTCGGTGCCCGGTCCGCACGCCGGGCGCGCTTCTTCGACGCCCGTACCGGAACCGGCAGCGCGCTCTCCGTCCCGTCCGCCAACGCGTCCCCGATCAGCGTCAGCTGCTCCCGCAGCAGCGCCACGTCCGCCACCGCGGACCGGTGTTCGGCGAGGAACTCCGCGTCGTCGCGGGCCCCCTCGGGCAGCGGTTCGTCCGTGATCGCGGCCAGCAGCGCGTCGGCGACCGGATTGCCTTCGTACTCGGCCACGTCACACCACCTCGTCCTCGTGCAGGCGGACGCGCAGCGCGCGGACCGCCGAATGCAGCCTGCTCTTGACCGTGCCCTCCGGTATGCCGAGCTCCTCGGCGATGTCGCGCACCGGGAGATCGGCGTAGAAACGCAGGACGAGCACCTGACGCTGGGCGTCGGGCAGCTCGTCCATACCCCGGGCCACGGCGAGCGAGAGCACGCTCGACTCCTCGCCCGAATCGTGTGCCGGCTGCCGCAGTCCCGCGAGGCGCTCGCCGAGCCGCTCCTGCCGGCGCTTGGCACGGTGCCAGTCCATCGCCAGGTTCGAGGCGACGACCGCCGCCCACGCGGACACGTCACGCGGCGCCTCGTCCCCCTTCGCCGCACGTTCCAGCAGCCGCAGACGGACCTGCTGCACCCCGTCCGGCAGGTCCGTCTGCGGCACTCCGCCGAGTGCGAGCACCGCACGCACCCGACGCTCCTGAACCGCGTCCAGGGGGTCGTCCACCCCCTGAACGCGGCGGGCCGTTCTGCGCAGCACAGCCACCCCTCCCCTCGCCGCGTTTCCTCTACGACGCCGGGGCGGGCGGAAACGTTCGTCCCCGCCCCCTCGGCTTCCCGGCGCCCGACGGAGGCATACGTCACACGGGCCGTCCCATTCCGCGGGCAAAGGATTGGACACGTGGCCCCCGGTGAGACGCATGATGGGGTCATTGGGCCCTGTCGTACGTACGCAGGAACGCGAGCTAGGAGTCGCCGTGAAGGTAGGAATCGTCGGAGCCACCGGTCAGGTCGGCACGGTCATGCGCAGGATCCTCGTCGAGCGGGACTTCCCCGTCGAGACGCTGCGTCTGTTCGCCTCGGCGCGGTCGGCCGGTTCGACGATCGACTTCAAGGGCAAGCCGGTGACCGTGGAGGACGCCTCCAGCGCCGACTACTCCGGCCTGGACATCGTGCTCTTCTCCGCGGGCGGCTCGACGTCGAAGGCGCTGGCCGAGAAGGTCGCCTCGCAGGGCGCTGTCGTGATCGACAACTCGTCGGCCTGGCGCCGGGACCCCGAGGTTCCGCTGGTCGTCTCCGAGGTGAACCCGCACGCGATCGCGGACCGCCCCAAGGGCATCATCGCCAACCCGAACTGCACGACGATGGCCGCGATGCCGGTCCTGCGGCCGCTGCACGACGAGGCGGGCCTGGAGGCGCTGGTCGTCGCCACCTACCAGGCGGTGTCCGGTTCGGGTCTCGCGGGCGTGGCGGAGCTGCACGGCCAGGCGCAGAAGGTCGTCGCCGACGCCGACAAGCTGACCCATGACGGGGAGGCGGTGGACTTCCCCGAGCCGCAGGTCTACCAGCGCCCCATCGCCTTCAACGTGCTGCCGCTCGCCGGCTCCCTGGTGGACGACGGACTGCACGAGACCGACGAGGAGCAGAAGCTCCGCAACGAATCCCGCAAGATCCTGGAGATCCCCGGGCTGAAGGTCTCCGGCACCTGTGTGCGTGTCCCGGTCTTCTCCGGCCACTCCCTCCAGGTGAACGCCCGCTTCGCCCGCCCGCTCTCCGTCGAGCGCGCCACGGAGCTGCTGGCCGGCGCCCCGGGTGTCGCCCTGTCCGACATCCCGACGCCCCTGGAGGCCGCCGGCAAGGACGCCTCGTACGTGGGGCGCATCCGCCCGGACGAGACCGTCGAGAACGGCCTCGCCCTCTTCGTCTCCAGCGACAACCTCCGCAAGGGCGCCGCGCTGAACGCCGTCCAGATCGCGGAGCTGGTGGCGGCCGAGCTGAGCTCATGACGCCTGCGTGACGCCGACGCCGAGGGGGGGGCCCCCCGGGCGGGGGGGGCCCCCCCGGCGGGGCACCGCCGACGACGCCCCCCGGGGGACGGGAGGAGCGAACCCCCCGAGCACAAACAAAACACACAAGAAAATTGGTTTTG
>NZ_JBHVXW010000006.1:166194-243326 GCF_042881375.1 Streptomyces sp. NPDC058274 | reverse complement strand
GGAGTCCCGCTACGTTGCCGCACTGAGTGGGGTGTCCCGGGGGGCGGGGGTTTGTTCCCCCCCCCCCCCCCCCCGCCCCCGCCCCCCGGGGGGGCGGGGGCGCCGGGGCCCCCCCGCCGGGGGGGGGCCCCCCCCGGCCCCGGGGGGGCGCCCCCTCGGCATGTCCGCGTCCTCCCGGCCGACGGTGGCCATCGGACTCTCAGCCAACGGAACGTGAATACACGCAACCTTCTTAGTAGGTTTGTGTCAAGGTAGGTGGTGAGCTTCTCACTCGAACCCGAAGGCACCGAAGCGAAGGAGTACGGCCATGACCGAAGTGGACCTGAAGGGAACCGTCACCCTGGTGACCGGCGCGTCCAGCGGCATAGGCGCCGCCGTGGCGCGCGTCCTCGCGGCGCGCGGATCTGCCGTCGCGCTGGTGGCACGCCGCGAGGACCGGCTCACCGAGCTGGCGGCGGAGCTGACGGCGGCGGGCGGACGGGCGCTGCCCCTGGCGGCCGACGTGGCCGACGAGGAGCAGGCCCGCGCGGCGGTGGAGCGCACCGTCGAGACCTGGGGACGGCTCGACATCCTCGTGAACAACGCCGGCGTGGCCCGGCGCGGCCCCATGCTGGACGCGTCGGTCGCGGACTGGGAGCAGATGGTGCGGGTGAACCTCCTCGGCACCCTGTACTGCGCGCACGCCGCCCTGCCGCATCTGATCGACGCCGCCGAGAACGAGCCCCGGAAGGTCGCCGACCTGGTCAACGTCAGCTCCCTGTCGGGGCGCGTCGTCCACCAGGGATCCGGTGTGTACAACGCGACCAAGCACGGACTGAACGCGTACAGCGAGTCGCTCCGCCAGGAGGTGGCCGGCCGCCGGGTCCGCGTCTCGGTGCTGGAACCCGCCGCGGTGGCCACCGAGCTGTTCCCGCCGGAGGTCCGGCGGGCGCTGGTCGCCCAGACGCGTCCGTACGAGCGACTGAGCCCGATGGACGTCGCCGACGCCGTGGAGTACGTCGTCACGCGGCCCCCGCACGCAGCCGTGAGCGAACTGCTCATCCGCCCCAGCGAGTCGGAGCGCTGACCTCCTGACGACGGGGGTGGCGTGCTCGCCCGGCGGGTGCCCGGGGCCGGGACCCGGGATGCCCTACGGCCGGCGCACCTCGTAGAGGAAGCAGCCGTACTCCACGGCCCTGACGTGGACCAGGGCGACCGCCGGGTCGGCGAAGGCCTCCGCGAAGGCCTCGTCGAGCGCCGCGTCGGCGGTGTCCGGGACCTCCAGGAGACGGCCGCCCAGGATGTGACCGTCGGCGGAGTAGCGGCGGACCGTGCGCAGCACGCCGGGCCGCGCGAAGGGGTACCGGCCGCCGTCCGGGCCCGCGCACTCCGTGGCGTGGACGAAGACCGGCCCCTGCTCGTCGTACGCCCCCGGCCGGGCCCCCGTCTCCGCGGCCCAGCGCCGCAGGGGCGCGTACGACACCAGGGCGATCCGCTCACCGGCCGCACTGCGGCGCAGGCAGCAGCGCAGCGGAGCGTCGCCCTCGTCGTCGGTGAACGGGGCGAGCGGCCGTCCGGCGTCGTCCGTCTCACGCAGTTCCTTCAGGACCGCCGGCTCGACGGGTCGTGCGGTGTAAGTCGTCATGTTCCCAGGCTCGCGCCCGCGCGGGCCGCTCACCGGCGGGAAACGGACATCGCATTCCGTACAGGTCCCGTGGAAGGATGGCGCAATCCGCCCACCACCCCCCAACGTGGCGCCGTCGCGCCACACCTTTTGAACCATGAGGAGATGACCGCGTGCCTGGCACAAACCTGACCCGCGAAGAGGCGCAGCAGCGGGCGAAGCTGCTCACCGTTGACTCGTACGAGATCGATCTCGACCTCTCCGGCGCGCAGGGTGGGGGCACCTCCGCCGCGGGCGAAGCCGAGAGCGGGGGAGGCACCTACCGGTCCGTGACCACGGTGCGCTTCGATGTCGGCGAGAACGGCGCGGAGTCCTTCATCGACCTGGTGGCACCGGCCGTCCACGAGGTGATCCTCAACGGTGACGCGCTGGACCCCGCCGAGGTCTTCGCCGACTCGCGGATCGCGCTCCCCGGTCTGCTGGAGGGCCGCAACGTCCTGCGCGTCGTGGCCGACTGCGCGTACACCAACACCGGTGAGGGGCTGCACCGGTTCGTCGACCCGGTCGACCAGCAGGCCTACCTGTACACGCAGTTCGAGGTGCCGGACGCCCGGCGCGTCTTCGCCTCGTTCGAGCAGCCCGACCTGAAGGCGACCTTCCAGTTCACCGTGAAGGCGCCGACGGGCTGGACCGTCATCTCCAACTCGCCGACGCCCGAGCCCAAGGACGACGTCTGGGTCTTCGAGCCGACGCCGCGCATCTCGTCGTACATCACGGCCCTGATCGTGGGTCCGTACCACAGCGTCCACAGCGTGTACGAGAAGGACGGGCAGTCCGTGCCGCTCGGCATCTACTGCCGGCCGTCGCTCGCCGAGTTCCTCGACTCGGACGCCATCTTCGAGGTCACCCGGCAGGGCTTCGAGTGGTTCCAGGAGAAGTTCGACTACGCGTACCCGTTCAAGAAGTACGACCAGCTCTTCGTGCCGGAGTTCAACGCGGGCGCGATGGAGAACGCGGGCGCGGTGACCATCCGCGACCAGTACGTGTTCCGGTCCAAGGTGACCGACGCCGCGTACGAGGTGCGTGCCGAGACGATCCTGCACGAGCTGGCTCACATGTGGTTCGGCGACCTCGTGACCATGGAGTGGTGGAACGACCTGTGGCTCAATGAGTCCTTCGCCACCTACACCTCGATCGCCTGCCAGGCGTACCACCCCGAGTCGCGCTGGCCGCACTCGTGGACCACGTTCGCCAACTCCATGAAGACCTGGGCGTACCGGCAGGACCAGCTGCCCTCCACGCACCCGATCATGGCCGAGATCCGCGACCTGGACGACGTGCTCGTCAACTTCGACGGGATCACGTACGCCAAGGGCGCCTCAGTCCTCAAGCAGCTCGTCGCGTACGTCGGCACGGACGAGTTCTTCCGCGGTGTGCAGGCCTACTTCAAGGCGCACGCGTACGGCAACACCCGCCTGTCCGACCTGCTGGGCAAGCTGGAGGAGACCAGCGGCCGCGATCTGGGGACCTGGTCGCAGAAGTGGCTCCAGACGGCCGGCATCAACGTCCTGCGCCCACAGATCGAGACCGACGCCGACGGTGTCATCACCTCCTTCGCGATCCGCCAGGAGGCCCCCGCGCTGCCGGCCGGCGCGAAGGGCGAGCCGACGCTGCGCCCGCACCGCATCGCGGTCGGCCTGTACGTCCTGGACGAGGCGAGCGGCAAGCTGGTGCGCGACGAGCGCGTCGAGCTGGACGTCGACGGCGAGCTGACCGCCGTACCGCAGCTGGCCGGCAAGCGCCGTCCGCCGGTGATCCTGCTCAACGACGACGACCTCTCGTACGCGAAGGTGCGTCTCGACGAGGAGTCCCTCGCGTTCGTCACGGAGCACCTGGGCGACTTCGAGTCGTCGCTGCCGCGCGCCCTGTGCTGGGCCTCGGCGTGGGACATGACGCGCGACGCGGAGCTCGCGACCCGTGACTACCTCTCCCTGGTCCTCTCCGGTATCGGCAAGGAGTCCGACATCGGCGTGGTGCAGTCGCTGCACCGTCAGGTGAAGCTGGCGATCGAGCTGTACGCGGACCCGGCCGCCCGCGAGACCCTGCTGACCCGCTGGACGGACGCGACCCTCGCGCACCTGCGGACGTCGGAGCCGGGCAGCGACCACCAGCTGGCCTGGGCACGCGCCTTCGCGGCGACCGCCCGCACGCCGGAGCAGCTGGACCTGCTGGAGTCCCTGCTCGACGGCCGCGAGACCATCGAGGGCCTGGCCGTCGACACCGAGCTGCGCTGGGCGTTCGTCCAGCGGCTCGCGGCGGTCGGGCGCTACGACGAGGCGGAGATCACCGGCGAGTACGAGCGGGACAACACGGCGGCGGGCGAGCGCCACGCGGCCACCGCCCGCGCGGCCCGGCCCACCGAGGAGGCGAAGGCGGAGGCCTGGACCTCGGTCGTGGAGTCCGACAAGCTCCCGAACGCCGTGCAGGAGGCGGTGATCGGCGGCTTCGTGCAGACCGGTCAGCGTGAACTGCTCGCGCCCTACACGGACAAGTTCTTCACCGTGGTCAAGGACGTCTGGGACTCCCGCTCCCATGAGATGGCCCAGCAGATCGCGGTGGGGCTCTACCCCTCCGTGCAGGTCTCCGAGGAGACCCTCGCGAAGACGGACGCGTGGCTGGCCGCCGCCGAACCGAACGCGGCCCTGCGGCGCCTGATCTCGGAGGCCCGCTCGGGCGTCGAGCGCGCTCTGAAGGCCCAGGCGGCGGACGCGGCGGCGAGCGCGGTTTAGTCAGCGGTCCCGGGGGCGGCCCGTACGTGGGTCGGCTGCACGTGGGTCGGCTGCACGTGGGTCGGCCCGTGCGTTGTCGGCTGTACGTGGGTCGGCCTGTGCGTTGTCGGCTGTACGTGGGTCGGCTGTACGTGAGTTGAGGGGTGTCCGGCGATGGCCGGGCGCCCCTTCGCGTCAGCGGTGGGGGGCGGTGATGTGCCGGGTGCCCCCTTCGCGTCAGCGGTGGGGGGCGGTGATGTGCCGGGTGCCCCCTTCGCGTCAGCGGTCGAGCCGCGCGGCCACCTCGCGCAGTGCGGCCAGCACCCGGGCGACCGCCACGCCCTCCTCGGCACCCCGGCGCACCGCCGCGACCACATGCCGGTGCGGGCGGTCCGCGTCCAGGGCCCGCATGACCACACCGTCGCGCCGTACGGCGGCCATCCGCGGTACGAGCGCGACGCCCATGCCCGCCTCGACCATCGCCAGGATCGCCGTCCAGCCGGCCGCGGAGTGCCCCTGATGGGGGCTGAACCCGGCGGCCTCGCACGCGCCCCGCGTGATGTCCGACCAGGGCCCGCTGCCACCGAAGATCCAGGGCTCGGCGGCGAGATCGGCAAGCCGGACGGCGTCGGCGCCGGCCAGCGCGTGGTCCCGCGGGAGCGCGAGATCGAGCGGGTCGGCGAGCAGCGGCACCCGGGTGAAGCGGGGGTCGGCCGCCGTCGGGGCCTGCACGGCCAGCGACAGCGCGAGGTCCACCGCACCCGCGGCGAGCAGTTCGTACGCCTCCGCCGCCTCGGCCTCCCGTACCTGCACGGAGATCCCGGGCCGCGTCGTCCGCAGCACCCGCACCGCGGGAACCACCAGCGCGGGTACGGCCGTCGAGAACGCCCCGACCCGCACCTCGCCGACGTCCCCGTGCACATACGCGGCCAACTCGGCGTCGGCACGCTCCAGTTGCTCGAACACCGCCGCCGCGTGCCGCAGGACCAGCTCCGCCGCGTCGGTGAGCCGCACCCGCCGGCCCTGTGCCTCCAGCAGCGGGACCCCTAGCTGCTTCGCCAGATTGGTCAGCTGCTGCGACACGGCCGAGGGCGTCAGCAGCAGGGCCTCGGCGGTCGCCGTGACGGTGCCTCGCTCCCGCAGGGTCCGCAGGATCAGCAGCTTCCGGATGTCCCACCTGTCGTACTCGGCCATGGCGGCAACCTATCGACCCGCGCGGACGTGCCGCTTCAGCGGCCCTTGGCGGCGGTGCCGAGGACGACTCCGCCGAGGATCAGCGCCATGCAGATCACCTGCGTCCAGCGCACCGGCTCGCCCAGAACGGCGAACGACAGACCGGCCGCGCACACCGGCTGGAGGTAGTAGACCGCTCCGGCACGGGCCGCGCCGACCAGGGAGATCGCCTTGTTCCAGGCGAAGAAGGCGAGCGCGGAGGAGAACACGCCGACGTAGAGGAGCGGGCCGACGGTGGCGGGCGTCGCCGCGAAGCCGCCCTGGACGGTGAGGCTCACCGCGTACGCCGGGAGCAGCATCGCGGTGCCCAGCGCGAAGGTGGCGAACAGGAAGACGGGGCCGGTGAGTTCGGCGGGCCTGCGGCGCAGCAGGGCACTGTACGAGGCGAAGCTCGTGGCCGCCGCGAGCATCCAGAGGTCGCCGGGCGCGAAGTGGAGCGATGCCGAGCCCTTGCCGATCAGGAGCAGGACGCCGGCGCAGGCGATCAGCATCCCGGTGATCCGGCGCGCCCCGAGGCGTACGCCGCCGGCCCGCTCGTACACCGCCATCAGGACCGGCGACGCGGCCATGATCAGGCCCATGTTGCCGGCGGAGGTGGAGACACCCGCCTGGTTGACCAGGGTGTTGTAGACGGTGACCCCGAGGAGGGAGGCGAGGAGGAGGTGACGGAGATGGCGGCGCAGTACCGCCCGCCGCCGCCAGGCTTCCCGCCCGGCGAACGGGGCCACCACGACGAGGGCGATGATCCAGCGCCAGAAGGCCTGCTGCACGGGCGGCACGCTGTCGTGCAGGGCCCGCGAGGTGACGAAGCTGCCGGACCAGACGACCGTGGCGAGGGCGGCGAGGGCGATACCGAGGGTCCAGCTGCGGGTCTGGTGGGCGCAGGTCCGGGGCCGGTGGGTGCAGGTCCGGGGCCGGTGGGTGCTGGTGGGGGGCCGGTGGGTCGAGGGGCGGGTCCGGGCCAGGACTGTCACGGGCATCACTTGCCTTTCGGTAGGGGGTGGTGCGTCGCCCCTACCGTCGCAGCGCCGGAACTGTCACGTCCATCGAATCTTTTCGACTATTCCTTTCAGTTGAACTGAAAGGTGAGACGGCCCCGCCGGAGCCGGCCGATTCCGGCGAGGTGGCGCGCACCGCGCGGCGAGGCCTCAGCTGCCCCAGCACCGTCGCCCCGAACGCCAGCGTCATGCCCGCCAACTGGAGCGGCGTCAGCAGCTGACCGAGCGCCGCCCAGCCGATGACGGCCGCGGTGAGCGGTGAGAGCGGGCCGAGGAAGGTGACCTGGGTCGCGGTCAGCCGCCCGATGCCGCGGAACCAGAGCCAGTACGCGATCGCCGTGTTCGCCAGCGCGAGATACAGATAGCCGCCGACGGCCCGCCCGTCCAGCGCGGGCGGGGCCCCTTCGACGAGGAAAGCGAGCGGCGCGATCAGCAGACCGCCCGCCGTCAGCTGCCATGCGGTCAGTGCCAGGGGCCCGACGCCGTCCGGCCGCCCCCACCGCTTGGTGAGCACCGTCCCGGTGGACATCGACGCGGTCGCGGTGAGGGCCGCGAGGACGCCCAGGGCATCCAGCGCCCCGGCCGCCTTGAGCACCACCAGGCTGACCCCGAGCGCGGCCAGGATCCCGGTGAGCAGGGTGCGTGCGGTCGGCCGCTCCCCCAGCAGCAGCGCGGCGAGCCCGGCCACCAGCAGCGGGCCGACCGACCCGACGACCGCCGCCATCCCGCCGGGCAGCCGGTACGCGGAGAGGAAGAGCAGCGGGAAGAACGCGCCGATGTTCAGCGCGCCCAGCACCGCCGACTTCCACCACCAGGCGCCGCGCGGCAGCACTCGCGCCAGCGCGAGCAGCACGAGGCCGGCGGGCAGGGCCCGCATCAGGCCCGTGAACAGCGGGCGGTCCGCCGGGAGGAACTCGGTGGTGACGGCATAGGTGCTGCCCCAGGAGACGGGGGCGAGCGCGGTGAGCAGGACGGTCACGGACCGCCGCGTAGCCGCGGGTCCGCGGGAGCCCTTCGCCGCACCGTTCGAGCCCTTCGCGGCGACCCGCCCGCGCGAGCGCCCGGTGACGACCGGCCCGCGCGAGCGCCCGGCGGCGACCGGCCGACGAGAGTTCCTCGTGACGATCGGCCGGCGAGAGCCTTGTGTCGTGTCCGTCATGACGGCCCCTCCGTTAGGTGAGAGCAGCAACTGCCGCTCGGGGCGGCCTCCCCCGCCGTACGTCGACGGGAGCAGGCCGATGGAAATAGCTTAGCGCTAAGCTACTTCCCGTCAAGCAAGTTTCCGCCAAGCTACTTTCTTGCGGCCGACCGGCAGCCGCCCGATACTCGACCCATGAGCGCGAACCCGCACAACAAGGACGCCGTCGACGCGATCATCGAGCAGTGGGCCGCCGTCCGGCCCGACCTCGACACCGCCGCGATGGAGGTCTTCGGGCGCGTCTTCCGGCTCTCGCGCGCCATGGGCGACCGCATGGAGAAGGCGTACGCGAAGTTCGGCATCTCCCGCGGGGAGTTCGACGCGCTCGCCACCCTGCGCCGCTCCGGCGAGCCCTACACCCTCTCGCCCCGCCAGCTCTCGGCGACGCTCATGCTCACCACCGGCGGGATGACCGGACGCCTCGACAAACTGGAGCGCGCCGGGCTGTTGCGCCGCTCGCCCGACCCGCACGACCGGCGCGGACTCCAGGTGACCCTGACGGACGAGGGCCACCGCCTGATCGACGAGGCGGTGGGCGTGGGTCTCGCCACCCAGACCGCCGCCCTCGATGCGCTCAACGCAGAACAGGCCGGCCAACTGGCCGACCTGTTGCGTCAGTTGCTCTCCGCCACAACGGACTGAGCACACTCCCCCGCCCCTTGGCGGGCCGGCACCTTAATCCGGGTTCACGAAGGCGGAGCCGCCCGGCGGCACGTCAACACGCCACGGCGGACCGGCCGCACAGCTCCAGGTCCGCGAAGGCGGAGCTGCCGGCCGCACGTCACCGCAGCGCGGCGGACCGTGTGTCGATCGCGCCCGCGTCGGCCAGTGCGCTCCGGATCGCCGACGCGTCCACGGTCCGTCCGGCGCCTTCCGGTTCCGCGGCCCAGGCCACGTATCCGTCGGGCCGCACCAGTACGGTCGTACGCCGCCCGCTCGCCCAACGCTCCACGGCGAGACGGCTCTTGCCGGCCCCCGCCTCCCCGACCTCCCCCGCCTCGTACGGCTCCGGAGTGATCAGCACGAACCGTCCGCCGCGCAGCGCCTCGTAGAGGCGGCCGCTCTTCAGGGCCACGTCCGGGACCCGCTTGCCGACCAGCGGATGAGCCCCGCGCGGCGCCGGATACGCGTACCCGATGCCCGTGATCTGACCGGTCATCCGGGTGCGGGCGGGGCCGACATGGCCGAGGACGGTGGTGAGCGCGGCGCGGAAGGCCAGCGTCCAGGGGTACTTGGCCATGGCCAGCCGGACGATGCCACCGCTGCTGCGCAGGACGGACGTACCGACGGGGTACCGCTCGCCCTGATACGCGTCCAGCAGGGCGGTGTCGGCGTACCCGTCGAGCACCGCCGCCAGCTTCCAGCCGAGGTTCGCCGCGTCCTGGAGGCCCGTGTTCATGCCCTGGCCGCCGGCCGGGGTGTGCACGTGCGCGGCGTCCCCGGCGAGGAACACCCGCCCCACGCGGTACGCGGGCGCCTGCCGTTCGTCACTGTGGAAACGGGACATCCAGCGGGCGTCGTGCATCCCGTAGTCACGGCCGAGCGCGAGCCGGGCGATCTCCTTGACCTCGTCGAGGTCGAGCGGCGCGTAGTCGGGGACGTTACGGCCGCGGTGCCAGCCGATCACGCGGTAGTAGCCGTCCCCGAAGGGCGCGATGAAGGCGAAGGCGTCGCCGACCGCGTCGGTGGTCAGCACCTGCTCGGGCTTCTCCTCGAGCCGCACGTCCGCGAGCACGACCGAGCGGATGACGGACTTCCCCGGGAAGGACAGCTTGATCGCCTTGCGCACCACGCTGTGCAGACCGTCCGCACCGACCACGTAGGCGGCCCGCAGCGAGTCCGGCTTCCCGTCGGGACCGCGGACCTTCAGCGTCACCCCGTCCGCGTCCTGGGTCAGCCCGGTCACCTCGGTCTCGTACACGAACCGCACCCCCGCCTCGACCGCACGCCGCTCCAGCGCCTTCTCCACCTCGTACTGCGGCAGCACCAGCAGGTGGTTGAAGCGCGACGGCAACGTGTCGAGAGGGACGGTGAGCCGGCCGAAGAGGCGAATCCGGTCGAGTGCCTGCCCCTTGGCCTCCAGCTCGTCGGCGAGACCGCGGGCGTCGAGCTGCTCCAGCGTGCGGGCGTGCAGCACGAAGGCGCGCGACAGGTTGCTGATCTCGTGAGCGCGCTTCTCGACCAGGGTGACCGGAATACCGGCGGTGGCGAGATCACCGGCCAGCAGCAGCCCGGTGGGCCCGGAGCCGACGACGACCACATCCCGGCACCCGAGCGAGGGACGGTCTGCCCCAGAGGGGGCTGAGGCGGGGGACGGGACGGAGGGGGTGGATGGGCTGTCGGCGGTGGAGGCCGAGGACGCGGAGGCCGAGGACGCCGAAGATGCAAACGATGCGCTGGATGGGGTGGACGACGCCGTGGGGTGGGTGTTGCCGTTCATCGCGACCTCCTGATGCCAACGCTAGTTGGCCAACGGGTGTTCGCCAACTGCTGTTTACCAACTGCCCAGTACCAACTGCCGAATGCCTACCGGCGTTCGCCCACCACGGTTGGCAAACTGACGTTTGCCTCCTGCCGTTCACTGACCTTGACCGGCCAACTCCCGGTTGCCAACCGGCACTTACCGGCCACCGACTGCCAACCCGCGTAGGCCAACAAACGTAGGCCAACGCTCGTTTGCCAGCATAGGGCGACCCCTACGGACTGTCAACACGCGTTGGCCTACGTTTGTTGGCATGACTGAATACGGACCCTCCGCGCCGTCGACGCCACCCGCCCTCGGGCCGCCCGACGGCGCTGCCGCCGACCTCCCGCCCACCGCCCCCGCCGCTCACGCACTTTCTGGACCTCTGGGAGGAGAACGAGGCGCTCGCCGCGATGCTGCGTGTCAGTGTCCGTTACGCCCGCAACCGGCGCCGGCCGGACACCCCGCCGGCGCAGACGACGTACACCGGCACACGAGTACGCAAAAAACGCCGAGGGAGCCCGTACACCCGGCCAGGTGCGCGGACTCCCTCGACGCCGAAGAGGATCGGGAAGCGGAAGCAGCGGGCGGAATCAGCCCTGCTTCGGCTGCTTGGGGGACTTGTCGAGGACCATCACGAGTCCGGCGATGACCAGGAACAGCACGATCGGCGCCGCGACATAGAGACCCAGCGTGTCGATCACGCTCAGGCCCTTGCCGGGGTCGTCGCCGTCGTCGCGGGTGAGCGCGAGCGCGGGGGACGACATGAGCAGCATCATCAGCGTCGTACCGGCGGCCAGGGCGCCGGCGCGCAGGGCGTTCTTCTTGTCCACGGAGCAAACGTAGCGAACCCCCGAACGGGCCGCGCGCCCGGGGTGCCGTACGAAGGAACCACGGGACGCGAGCCACCGTAAAAGCCCGGCGGACCGGGAAGCTCAGGGAATCCGCCACGGGACGCGAGCCGCCGTAAAAGCCCGGCGGAACCGGGAAGCTCAGGGAATCCGCCACGGGACGCGAGCCGCCGTGAAAAGCCCGGCGGACCGGGAAGGTCAGGGAGTCCGGGAGGCGTCGGTGCCCGGTGCCCCCGGGCGGGGGCGCAGTACGTCCATCAGGGCGTGCAGCCGGGGTGAGGCGGCCAGTTCCTCCAGCGTCACCGGGCGGCCGTCGGCGTCGGCGATGGGCAGGCGCCAGTTCGGGTACTGGTCCCAGGTGCCCGGCAGGTTCTGCGGGCGGCGGTCGCCGACCGTGTCCGGGAGCCAGACGCCGAGCATGCGGGCGGGCGTGCGCAGCAGGAACCGGTGCACGGCCTGGATCTCGGCCTCCTCGGACGCGACGGAGACCCCGCCGCTGCCGCCCTGCAGCAGCCCCAGCCGGGCCAGCAGCGCCAGCCACTCCCCCGTGTCCGCGGCCGCCTCGGCGCGCTCCTCCTCCAGCGGGCGGGTCAACAGGCCGAGGCTGTCGCGGAGTTCGACATGCTCGCCGGTGAGGCGGGCCGCGGTGGGCGGGAGGTCGTGCGTGGTGGCGGTGGCGAGGCAGTCCGGGCGCCAGCGCTCGGGGGGCAGCGGCAGCCCCGTACCGGCCCAGTCCCGTTCGAACCAGAGGACGGACGTGCCGAGCACACCGCGTTCGTGCAGCGCCTCCCGGACACCCGGTTCGACGGTGCCGAGGTCTTCGCCGATCACCAGCGCGCCGGCGCGTGAGGCCTCCAGCACCAGGACGGCGAGCATGGCCTCGGCGTCGTAGCGGACGTACGTCCCGTCGGTGGGTGCCTCGCCCAGCGGGATCCACCAGAGCCGGAACAGGCCCATGACGTGGTCGATGCGCAGCGCGCCCGCGTAGCGGAAGAGGGCGCGCAGGAGGCGGCGGTACGGGGCATAGCCCGACTCGGCGAGGCGGTCGGGGCGCCAGGGCGGCAGGCCCCAGTCCTGGCCCAGGGCGTTGAAGGCGTCCGGCGGGGCGCCCACGGACATGCCGGACGCGAAGTACTCCTGCTGCGCCCAGGCGTCGGCTCCGCCGGGGTGGACGCCGACGGCGAGGTCATGGACGAGGCCCACCGGCATCCCCGCGTCACGCGCGCTGCGCTGGGCCGTGGCGAGCTGGCCGTCGGTGAGCCAGGCGAGGCGGGTGTGGAAGTCGACGCGGTCCATCAACTCGCCGCGCGCACGGGCGGTTTCGGCGGACCGGGGGTCGCGCAGACCGGCCGGCCACTGGTGCCAGTCGGATCCGTGCACCTCGGCGAGCGCGCACCAGGTGGCGTGGTCCTCCAGTGCCTGGCCCTCCTCGGCGAGGAAGTCCCAGTAGGCGGCGAGCCGGCCGGGGCCGAGAGGGACCTCGCGGACGACGTCCAGTGCCTGGCGCTTGAGGTCCCACACGGCGTCGCGGTCGATCAACGCGCCCTTGTCCAGCACCGATTCACGCAGCCCGTCGGCACGCCGGAGCAGCGCGCGGATCCGCTCACGGTCCTCGGCGTACGCGAACTCGGGGACGTCCTCGACGCGCAGATGCACCGGGTCGGGGAAGCGGCGGGAGGAGGGCCGGTACGGGGACGGGTCGGTGGGCGTGCCGGGCACGGCCGCGTGCAGGGGGTTGACCTGCACGAATCCGGCGCCGAGGGTGCGGCCCGCCCAGGCGGTCAGCTCGGCGAGGTCCCCGAGGTCGCCCATGCCCCAGGAGCGGCGGGAGAGGAGGGAGTAGAGCTGGACGAGCAGTCCGTACGTGCGTCCGGGCGGCGCGGGCAGCCGGGCCGGGGCCACCACGAGGTGGGCGTCGGCGGTGCGGCCGTCGGGCGCGGTGGCGTGCAGCGTGTGGACGCCGGGCGGGAGTTGCTGGGCGGCGGCCCGGGTCTCGCCCTGCTCGGTCTCGATGCGCAGCCGGGTGCCGTCGGGCAGGCCGGCGAGGGCGGCGGGCGGGCTGCCTCCCCAGGACACGACCGTGGGCGGCAGCAGCCGCTCGCGCAGTACGGACTCCCGGTCCGCGAGGGCGGCGCGGACGGCCTCGGGCGTGCTCGCGTCCACGCCCAGCGCCGCGAGGGCGGCGGTGACCGCGGTGTCCGAGGCGGCGACCGTACGGTCCGGGGAGGGGCTGTAGGAGGTGGCCACGCCGTGCAGCGCGGCGAGCCGGGACAGCGGTGTCCCGGCGGGGTCGGCCGGCTCGGTCGCCGCCATCAGACCCCCGCGGCGGCGCCGGTCGAGGTCGGCTCGCTGGTCAGGGGGGCGGCGTCGGCGAGCGGCGGTTCACTGGTGAGGGGCTCGGCGTCGGGCAGGGGTGGTTCGCTGGTCAGCGGCGCTTCGGCGCACGTCTCCTCACCGAAGACGCACGGGTGGGGATCGGCGGACAGCTCCGCCCAGGGTTTGGAGAGGGCCGGGAGCAGAAGGTGTGCCGGAGCGGCCACGGGGGCCTCCTTGTCGTCGTACGGCTGGACGCGGGTTGTCGCAGCCCTACCCAGTGAGCGCGGCCGCAGACGTACACGAAGGAACAACGTGTCACTGGTCACATTCTGTTCCAGTCGCGGCCACCACACCAGGAGACGACCGGAGGGTGCCTGATCGTGCCGGGAGGCGCCGGACCGCTGCCGGTCGCCGGCCGGCCGGCCTGGACGTCTGCCCCGCAGCGGCCACCGCCGTTGACTTCGACCGCGCGGGTGCCGTGAGCACGGCCAGCCGGCCGTTGCTGATCCGGTCGAGCGTCGCGACACCATCGGCCCCTGAGAGCGTGAACCATCGGCTCCGGGTGGGCCGATAGACAGGTTGTGAGACTGTTCCGCCCCATGGGGGGCCACCGGGAGGATGCCACGGACGCAGCGCTGCTGCGAGCCGTGGCGGACGGGGACTCGGCGGCGATGGCCGCGCTCTACGACCGGCACGCCGGCTGGCTGCACACACGGCTGACCCGCCGGTGCGGCGACCCCGAGGTCGTGCGCGAGGTGCTCCAGGACACCTTCGTGACCGTGTGGCGGTCGGCTGCCTCGCACCGGGGCGCGGAGGCGGGCGGCTGGCTGTGGACGATCGCGGCGCGGCGGCTGGTCGACGCGCGGCGGGTCCAGGAGCGCACCGCCCGGGTGGAGCAGGTGGAGCACACGGCACCCGCGTCCACGCCCTCCGCCGAGGAACGGGTGCTGGCCGGCCTGGAGTACGGAGATGTGGGGACGGCCCTGGACCGCATCTCCCCCGAGCTCCGCGAGGTCCTGCGCGCCACCGTGGTCGACGGGCTGACCACCCGCGAGACCGCCCAGCTCCTCGGCATCCCCGAGGGCACGGTGAAGACCCGCGCCATGCGGGCCCGCGCCGAACTCCGGGCCGCGCTCGCCCACTTGAACCCGCCCCCGGGCTCTTCCCCGACCCCGTCCTCGGCCCGGCCCCTGGGCCCGTCCCCGCTGGGAGGCCCGGCATGACCGGCTGGCACGCCCCCGACGACCTCGTCGCCCGTTACACGGACGGCTCCCTCCCGGAGACGGACTCCTGGTCCCTGGAGAAACACCTGGAGAGCTGCACCGCGTGCGCCGTCCGCGCGTCGCAGGCCGCGCGCGCCGGGGCGGCGGGAGCCGTGCTCTCGGAGGTACGGGACGCGGTACTGCACGCGGTACGCGCCCCGGCCGCCGCCCCGTCCCCGGCCCACGCATCCGCACCGCCGCCGGCACCCGCACCCGCACCCGCGCCCGCAGGCCGTCGCGCCCGAGCCGTCGGGGGGCGGCTCGGGCGGATCGTGTGGGCCGCCGGGCCCGCGTTGCGCGGGGCGTGGGTGGCAGCCGTCGTACTGGTGGCCGTGGGAGCCCTCGCACTCGCGTACGCCGGTGGGTTCGCCGGCGCACGGCCGCTGCTGCTGGCCGTCGCACCGGTCGTGCCCGTCGCGGGAGTCGCCCTCTCCTACGGCCGGTACGCCGATCCCCTGTACGAGATCGTCGCGACCTCGCCCACCGGCGGGCTCCGTCTGGTGCTGATGCGGACGGCCGCCGTACTCACGGTCAGCGTGCCGCTGCTGACGGCCGCGGGCCTGCTGCTCCCGCCGGCCGGCCCGCGCCTGCCCGAGGCCCCGGCGACCGCCGCCTGGCTGCTGCCCGGACTCGCCCTGACCCTGGCCACGCTGGCGCTCTCCGGATACGTGGGGTGCCGGACCGCCTCCGCGGTGGTCGGCGGTGGCTGGGTGCTCGCGCTGGCGGCGCCCGCCCTCACCGCCAACGGTTCCGGTCCGACGGCCCGGCTCACCGAGCAGCTCTCCCGCTACCTCACCGGCGCACCGCCGCAGGGGGCCTGGGCCGCGGCCGCCGCGCTCTGCGCCCTCCTCCTCGCCGCGCGCCGCACCGCGTACGACCGTCTGGAGACGATGTGACCACCCCTGGTACGACCGGCACGGCCACCGCGTCCGGCGGCGCCGGCACCCCGCCGGCACCCGCCTCCGCACCCTCCGTCCGGGTATCCGCGCTGACCGTCCGGCATCGCAGGACCACCGCCCTGGACGCCGTCGACCTGGATTTCGGGCCCGGGGTCCATGGGCTGCTCGGGCCCAACGGCGCCGGCAAGACCTCCCTCATCCGCGTGCTCGCGACGATCGCGGCGCCCGCGGCGGGCCGGGTGGAGATGCTCGGCGGCGACCTCGGCCGGCACCGGGAACGCAGTGCGGTCCGCCGTGAACTGGGCTATCTGCCGCAGGAGTTCGGGTACTACCCGGGCTTCACCGTGCGGGAGTTCGTGGCGTACGTGGCGTGGCTGAAGGAGGTGCCCGCCTCGGTCACCCCGGCCGCCGTCGAACGGGCAGTGGCCAGGGTCGGTCTCACCGACCGCATCGACGCGAAGGTCAAGACCCTGTCCGGCGGCATGATCCGGCGCGTCGGCATCGCCCAGGCCATCGTGAACGACCCGCGCGTGCTGCTCCTCGACGAGCCCACGGCGGGCCTGGACCCGGAGCAGCGGGTCGAGTTCCGCGCGCTGCTGCGGGATCTCGGGAAGGCCGCCATCGTCATCGTCTCGACCCACCTGGTCGAGGACGTGGCCGCGGCCTGCTCGGACGTCACCCTGATCGAGGCCGGCCGGGTCGCCTACCGGGGCACGCCCCGGTCGCTGGCCGCCCTGGGAGCGGACGGCCACGAGGCCGACGGCAACGCCATCGAGCGCGGCTACACCGCCGCCCTGCGCGGTCACCGCGCCGGGACACCGACGGAGGCCGGCCGATGACCGTACGGACCCCACCGGGCGGCGACCGCGGAACCCCGACGCCCCCCGCCGAACCCGCCGGCCCAACGAGCCCCGCGAGCCCGTCCGTCGACGACCACACCGACCGCACGTCCCCGCCCAACGGGCACCACGCCGACCACCCCGCCGGAATCCGCACCCGGCTCCCCGGAACCCTCCGCAAGAAGGCCCCCGCCCCCACCGTCGTCACACCCCCATCCCGTCGCCTCCACCCCCTCCGCACCGAAGCCCTGCGCGGCTTCGCCCCTTGGGCGGCCGCCGGGATGCTGATCACGTTGGCCTGGGCGCTCGGCGCCTCGGCGGACCGGTGGCAGGGCAGCTGGGGCGAGACGACCGCCCTGCTGAGTACCGGGGCGGGTCTGATCGGCGCCCCCTTCGCGCTGGCCGCAGGTGCGTGGCAGGGCGGCCGGGAGCGGCGGCTGCGGATGACGGAACTGCGGGCTTCCGCCGCTCGCGGCCGGCTCGTCCAGCTCCTGACGGCCGCGCTGCCGCTCGCCTGCTGGCTGGCGGCGGCGTACGGGGCGGCGGCGGCCGGCGCCCTGCTGGCCTGTGCGCCGTACGCGTCGGCCGGCGGTCCGCAGCCGACGGTTTTCGTGGGCACCGCCCTCTCGCTCGCGGCCTGCACGGTGCTCGGTCACGTGGCCGGGCAGGTGCTGCCCTGGCGGCTGACCGCGCCCGCGCTCGCGCTCTGCGGGTACGTCCTGTTCGGCGTGCTCGCCGAAGCGCCGTCGAACCTCCGCTATCTCGCACTCGCCCAGGTGCGCGAGGTCGGCGACCGTGAGCTGCCCGTCTGGTGGTACCCGCTCGTGTCGGCGCTCTGGGCGGCCGGTCTCGCCGCGACCGCGGTCCTGGCCCATGCCGGTCGGCGTCGCGTCATCGCGCTGCTGCCGCTCACGGCCGCCCTCGGAACCGCCGCGCTCCTCGTCCAGGCGGGCGACGGCCTGCTGCGCGACAACCCGCTCGTGCACCGGCAGGTGTGCGACGACTCCACCACCCCGGCGGTCTGCGTCAACGCCGCCTATCCGGGCCTGCTGCCGGACGTGACCCGGGCGCTCTCCGGTCTCACCGGCCGGCTGAAGGGCGTACAGAACCTGCCCGTCCGCTTCGAGGACCTGGGGCGCGACCCCCACGAGGACGAGACGCAGCTGCCGATGCTCACGCCCTTCGGCTGGAGCGCCGTACGCGGCAAGGTGACTGATCCGCAGCGCTACGCCTGGGAAGCCGCGCAGTTGATGGTCCGCACGGACTGCGAGCGGGAACCGTCCGAGCGGCGGATCCCGGCGACCGATGAGGCCGTACTGCGCTGGCTGGCTCCGGAGGCCGGATCGGGGGACATCCGGGACGGCTTCGTGGCACGAGCCCGGCAGCGAGGTGACGAGGCGGAGCTCGCGCGGTACCGCGCCGAGGACAGGGCGTACGCGCGTCTCGTCGCCATGGCCGACGACCAGCGCCGCGCCTGGCTGAGCCGCTACTTCGCCACCGCCCAGGACTGTGACCCGGATCCGAAGGAGGTTCCGTCCCTGTGAGCGCCCAGCACAGTCCCGGCACCCCGCTCGCGCTCTACGCCCGCTCCCGTGGCCTGCCGCTGACCGTGGCCGCGCTGGTCTGTGCCGCGCTGCTCACGCTGTGGGTGGCGGGCCGGCCCGGCGTCTACCTGGACCCGTACCGCAGGGTGCCGCTGCTCTCGCTGGCCCCCCTGCCGGCGTCGGCGGCGATCGGCGTCAGTCTCCACTCGTACGCGCGCGACCTGGACGACACCGCCGTACGCCCCTGGTGGCCCAGGCGGCTGGCGCATCTGCTGGTGCTGACGGCGCTCGCGGCGGTGGCGCTGGCCTCGGCGGTGCCGGGGCAGGCCGAGGTGTTCGGGGCGCCGGGGATGGTCCGCAACACGCTGGGGGCGGTCGGTCTGACGGCGGGCGCGGCGGTGCTGTGCGGTGCCCGGGCGAGCTGGATGCCGACGACGCTGTATTTCAGTGGCGTATATCTCTCGGGCGCCTCACCCCGTGTGAGAAGAGAGACAGTGCTCGCCTGGCCCCTGCAGACGGGCCCCCAGCACGGCGCGTGGGCCGTCGCGCTGACACTCTTCGTGGCCGGCTCGGCGCTCTGCGCGGTGTACGGCGCCCGCCCCGAGGGGCCCCGCGGCTGACGCGGGGCCGTGCGGGACGGGCCGGAGGGTGAGGGGTATGCAAAAGCCCGGATCGTCAGGCGGAAATGCCGTCGATCCGGGCCATCGCGTCCTCTGCGCCGTATGGCTGCAGGTAAGGCAGCCAGCGCGGGTCCCTGTGCCCCGTTCCGATGATGCGCCAGGCGAGCCCCGATGGCGGGGCGGGTTTGTGGCGCAGGCGCCAGCCGATCTCGACCAGATGGCGGTCGGCCTTGACGTGGTTGCAGCGGCGGCACGAGGCCACCACGTTGTCCCAGGCGTGCTGACCCCCGCGGCTGCGCGGGATGACGTGGTCGACGCTGGTTGCGACGCCACCGCAGTACATGCACCGGCCGCCGTCGCGAGCGAAGAGCGCTCGCCTGGTCAGCGGAACGGGCCCCCGATAGGGGACCCGGACGAACCTCTTCAGCCGGACCACGCTGGGTGCGGGGACAGTAACGGTCGCGCTGTGCATGAAGGCGCCGGATTCCTCGAGAGATACGGCCTTGTTCTCCAGGACGAGGACGAGCGCGCGGCGGAGCGGTACGACGCCGAGTGGCTCGTACGACGCATTGAGGACCAGGACATGCGGCACGTATGCCTCCTTGTACGCCGGCGGCGCGTGGCTCGCGCCGGGACGATCTGTAGTCAGTCTCCCCTCATGCCTGGTGGAAGCGCCACCATGTCCCGGTAACGGGCTGGGAGTGTTTTCGACCACACCTTCTTCATCCCCAGGTGAGCCCGGTCTCTCCCTCGAACATGGCAACAATCCGCACACCATGCCCCGTTAGTGTGGTGAGTCTGCCCGACCGGTGTCCCTCTCGTGTCCCTGCCGGGGGCAGACCGCTACGCCTGGAGGTACCCGCTGTGTCCTTGTCCGTCCTGCCGGCCGCCGCCGTCACCCCGTCACCGTCCCCCTCGACGACGACGGCTCCGCCGGCCCCCACGCTTCAGGACGCCCAGGAGAGTGCCACCAACGCCGCGAGCTGGGTCGAGCAGAACTGGTCCACCTGGCTGAGCATCGGCCTGCGGGTGCTGCTGATCCTGGTGATCGCGGCGGTGCTCAGAGTCGCGGTACGCCGGGCCATCACCAAGCTGATAGAGCGGATGAACCGCACGGCGCAGGCGGTCGACGGCACCGCGCTCGGCGGTCTGCTGGTGAACGTGGAGCGCCGTCGCCAGCGCTCGCATGCCATCGGCTCGGTCCTCCGTTCGGTCGCGTCCTTCCTGATCATGGGCACGGCCGGGCTGATGGTCCTCGGCACGTTCGAGATCAATCTGGCCCCGCTGCTGGCCTCGGCCGGAGTGGCCGGTGTGGCCATCGGTTTCGGCGCCCGGAACCTGGTCACCGACTTCCTCTCCGGCGTCTTCATGATCCTCGAGGACCAGTACGGCGTCGGTGACTCGATCGACGCGGGGGTCGCCTCGGGCGAGGTCATAGAGGTCGGCCTGCGGGTCACCAAGCTGCGCGGCGACAACGGCGAGATCTGGTACGTCCGCAACGGCGAGGTCAAGCGCATCGGCAACCTCTCCCAGGGCTGGGCGACGGCCGGCGTCGACGTCACCGTCCGGGCGAACGAGGAGCTGGACCACGTCCGGTCCGTCCTCGCCGACGTCGGCGAGACCATGAGCAAGGCCGAGCCCTGGAACGAGCTGCTGTGGGGCCCGATCGAGGTCCTGGGCCTGGACAGCGTCCTGCTGGACTCGATGGTCGTCCGGGTCTCGGCCAAGACGATGCCCGGCAAGGCGCTGACCGTCGAGCGCGAGCTGCGCTGGCGCATCAAGCGCGCCTTCGACGACGCCGACATCCGCATCGTGGGCGGTTCGACGGTCCAGCCGGAGGAGACCCCGGCCGCGGACCCGACGGCGGCCATGGCGGCCCCCTCGGCCTACGCCTCCAGCTCGTCCCCGCAGTCCCAGAACGCCTCGCCCCTCACTCCGCCGGGAGCCGCGAAGTAGCGTCCGGCACGAGTGCGGGCGGTGGCTGCGGCCACCCGAACGAAGACGGTCAGAGGCCGCCGTGGTGCACACACCGCGGCGGCCTCTGCCGTTCCTCCCGAGGTAACGACTTGGTTGCCCGCCCTGGCCGGTATTGACGCCCCCACCAACACCGGCCTACTTTCCTCTCACCCAATAGGAAACTTTCCTAACAATGATCTTGGCGGTGGACTCCGCCACCGGGACACTGCGAAGCTGGGGCATCCGAGAGGCAGGGGGCGACACGCATGGCAGGATCCGCCGGTACGCCGGGCACGCCGCGCGTCCTGCGCGCCATGAACGACCGCGCCGCCCTGGACCTCCTCCTGGAGCACGGCCCGCTGTCCCGCACCCGGATCGGCAAGCTCACCGGGCTGTCCAAGCCCACCGCCTCGCAGCTCCTGGCCCGGCTGGAGGCGGCCGGCCTGGTGCTCGCCACCGGAACCAGCGAGGGGCGCCCCGGCCCCAACGCCCAGTTGTACGTGGTCAATCCGGGCGCGGCCCACGCGGCCGGGCTCGACGTCACCCCCGAACGCATCCGTGCCGCCGTCGCGGACGTCACCGGCCGGACCGTCGGCGAGTACGAGCTGGCCACGCCCGGCCGGCGCCCCGCCCAGCCCGTCGTACGACAGGTCACCGACGCCCTCGACGGAGCGGTGAAGGAGGCCGGGCTGGCGCGCGCCGACATCCACCGCCTGGTCATCGGCACGCCCGGCGCCTTCGACCCCAACACCGGCCGGCTGCGCTACGCCTCGCACCTGCCCGGCTGGCACGCGCCGAGCCTCCTCGACGAGCTGGCCGCCGCGCTGCCGATGCCGGTCGAGTACGAGAACGACGTGAACCTGGTGGCCATCGCGGAGCAGCGGCTCGGCGCGGCCCGCGGACACGAGGACTTCGTACTGCTGTGGAACGAGGGCGGTCTCGGCGCCGCGCTCGTCCTCGGCGGCCGTCTGCACCGCGGCTGGACCGGGGGCGCCGGCGAGGTCGGCTTCCTGCCGGTGCCGGGCGCGCCCCTGGTGCGGCAGGTGACCAAGGCCAACAGCGGTGGCTACCAGGAGCTGGCCGGTTCGCAGGCCCTTCCCCGGCTGGCCCGCGAGCTGGGGGTCCGGCCGGTGCCGAGCGGACCGTACGCGGAGGTCGCGGCCGCCCTGGTCGCGCAGGCCGCGGCTGTGAACGAGGGGCCGCACCTGCGGCTCCTGGAGACGTACGCGACCGGGCTCGCGACCGGTCTCGCCTCACTCGTCTCCGTGCTCGATCCCGAGCTGGTCGTCCTCAGCGGCGCCTCGCTCACCGCGGGCGGCGAACCGCTGCGCGCCCTGGTCCAGGCCGAGTTGGAGGAGCTGGCCCCGTCCCGGCCACGCCTCGTGGTCGGCGACGTACACGAACACCCCGTGCTGCGCGGCGCGTTGGAGAGCGCGCTGGCAGCCACCCGCGACGAGGTCTTCGACACCTCGCGCTGACTCCGCCCCCCGCACTGTCCGCCCCCCGCATCCTCTATCGCCCCGCCCTGCCCTAGGGAGATCCCGCCATGCCCGGAATGTCCAGGAAAGCGGTCGCCGCGTTCGCCGCCTCCGCCTCGATAGCCCTTCTCGCCACCGCCTGTACCGGCCAGTCCGACTCCGGCGGGAGCGACGACGCCTCCAAGGAGCAAACGATCAACTTCTGGCACGCGTGGAGCGCGCCGAACGAGGTCAAGGGCGTGAAGGCCCTGGTGGCGGGCTTCGAGAAGGCGCACCCCAACATTCACGTGAACGTCGTCGGCAACATGACGGACGACAAGATCAACCAGGCGCTGCGCGCGGGCGGCAGCAAGGCCCCCGACGTCGTCTCCTCCTTCACCACCAACAACGTGGGCAAGTTCTGCTCGTCCGGCGCCTTCGTCGATCTGAACCCCCTCTTCAAGAAGGCGGCCATCGACCCGGAGACGACGTTCCCGAAGGCGATGAACGAGTACACGCAGTTCGACGGCAACCGCTGCACGGCGCCGCTGCTCGGTGACGCGTACGGGCTCTACTACAACAAGACCGCCTTCGAGAAGGCCGGCATCAAGAGCCCGCCGAAGACCTGGTCGGAGTTCGAGAAGGACGCCAAGAAGCTGACCGTCACCAAGGGCGACTCGTACTCCCAGCTCGGCTTCATGCCGGACTACCACGGCTGGGAGTCGACGACCGAGCACTACTTCGGGCAGTTCTCCCCGACGTACTTCGACAAGGCCGGCAAGTCGAACATCGCCAAGGACCCCGCATTCGAGGCCGGGTTCACCCTTCAGAAGAAGCTCGTCGACTCGCTCGGCGGCTACCAGAAGCTGGAGAAGTACCGCTCCAAGCTGGGTGACGAGTGGGGCCCCAAGCACCCCTTCCACACCGGCCAGGTCGCGATGCAGCTGGACGGCGAGTGGCGGCTCGGCATGGCCGAGGAGGCCAAGCCCGGCTTCGAGATCGGTGTCGCCCCGCTGCCCGTGCCGGACGACCAGGCGGACCAGTACGGCAAGGGCTACATCACCGGCACCATCACCGGCATCGCCTCCACCAGCAAAAAGCAGAACGCGGCCTGGGAGCTGGTGAAGTACATGACGACGGACACGGACGCCGTGGTCGGCTTCGCCAACGCCATCCACAACGTGCCCTCCACGCTGGCCGCCCTGAAGTCGCCGAAGCTGAAGTACGACCCGCGCTTCAAGACGTTCCTGGACATCGCCTCGAACCCGCACTCGACGACGACCCCGGCGTCCATCAACGGCGGTACCTACCTCGTGTCGATCCAGCAGTTCGGCTACGACTACGAGAGCGGCAAGACCAAGGATCTGAAGGCGGGGCTGGAATCCACCGCCAAGCAGATCGACACGGACATCGCGCAGGCGAAGTAGCCGCACGCCCATGAGTACTGTCACGCTGGCCTCGAAGCGCCGCCGGTCGGCGCTGCGGACCCTCGCCTTCATGTCGCCCTGGCTGATCGGCTTCGCGGTCTTCTTCGCCTACCCGCTGATCTCGACCGTCTACTTCTCCTTCATGCACTACGACGGCTTCAAGCCGCCGACGTGGGTGGGGACGAAGAACTGGACGTACGTCTTCGAGAACTACCCGCTGTTCTGGCCCGCCCTGCGCAACACCCTGTGGCTCGTGGTCATCATGGTCAGCCTGCGCGTCCTCTTCGGACTCGGCGTCGGCCTGCTGATCACGAAGATCAAGTCGGGTACGGGTGTCTTCCGCACCCTCTTCTACCTGCCCTACCTCGCGCCGCCCGTCGCCGCCACGATGGCCTTCGCCTTCCTCCTCAACCCCGGTACGGGACCGGTCAACTCGATCCTGGAGAAGATCGGCATCCCGGCGCCGGGCTGGTTCAACGACCCCAGCTGGTCGAAGCCCGCGCTCACCCTGCTCGCCCTGTGGGGCATCGGCGACCTCATGGTCATCTTCATGGCCGCGCTGCTCGACGTACCGCAGGAGCAGTACGAGGCGGCCGAGCTGGACGGCGCGTCCGCCTGGCAGCGGTTCCGGTACGTGACCCTGCCGAACATCTCGCCGATCGTGATGTTCGCCGTGGTCACCGGCGTGATCCAGACGATGCAGTACTACACGCAGCCACTCATCGCCGGGAAGGTCGCCTCGGGCGTCATCCAGGGCGCCGGCACGCAGTTCGAGCCCGGCTACCCCGACAAGTCGACGCTCACCCTGCCGCAGCTCGTCTACAACCTCGGCTTCCAGCGCTTCGACTACGGCTCCGCCTGTGTGGTCGCGCTCGTGCTGTTCGCCCTGTCCATGGTGTTCACCGCGTTCCTGATGCGGCGCCGGGGCGGTCTCATCCAGGCAGGTGACTGACGTATGACCCAAGTACTGGACAAGCCGGTGGAGTTGCGGCCGCAGCCGGTGTCCCCCGCCGAACGCACCGCGCGCCGCAAGGCGTTCCTGGAGTGGATCGCCGTGCACGCGCTCGGCGTCGCGGCCGCCCTCTTCTTCGTCCTCCCCTTCGTGTTCGTGTTCCTGACCTCGCTGATGAGCGACACCCAGGCGCTCAGCCGGGATCTGATCCCGCACACCTGGGAGTGGGGCAACTACAAGAAGGTCTTCGACACGCCGGGCTTCCTGACCTGGTGGAAGAACACGCTCCTGTACGCCGGTGCCGGCACCGTGCTCACGGTCGTGTCGTCGATCCCGGTGGCGTACGCACTCGCCAAGTTCCGCTTCCGGGGCCGGAATCTGTCGCTGATGCTGGTCATCTCGATGATGATGCTGCCGCCGCAGGTCGTGATCATCCCGATGTACCTCTTCTGGGCGAAGCAGCTGGATCTGTCGGGCACGCTGTGGCCGCTGATCATCCCGATGGCGTTCGGGGACGCGTTCACCATCTTCCTGCTCCGCCAGTTCCTGATGACGATCCCGAACGAGTACCTCGACGCGGCCAAGGTGGACGGCTGCGGGGACCTCAGGACACTGCTCAAAGTCGTGCTGCCGATGGCGAAGCCGGGCATCGCGGCGGTCGCGCTCTTCCAGTTCTTCTACGCCTGGAACGACTACTTCGGACCGCAGATCTACGCGTCCGAGAACCCGGGTGCCTGGACGCTGAGTTACGGCCTGGAGTCGTTCAAGGGCGCGCACCACACCGACTGGAATCTCACCATGGCCGCGACCGTACTGGTCATGGCCCCCGTGATCCTCGTGTTCTTCTTCGCGCAGAAGGCGTTCGTCGAGGGTGTCACGCTCACCGGAGTGAAGGGCTGATCATGAAACTGGCCGTAGTGGGCGGGGGCTCCACCTACACCCCTGAACTCATCGACGGATTCGCGCGGTTGCGGGACACCCTGCCGATCGAGGAGCTGGTGCTCGTCGACCCGGCGGCCGACCGTCTGGAGCTGGTGGGAGGCCTGGCCCGGCGCATCTTCGCCAAGCAGGGCCACCCCGGCCGGATCGTCACCACCTCCGACCTGGACGCGGGGGTCGAGGGCGCCGACGCCGTGCTGCTGCAACTGCGCGTCGGCGGTCAGGCCGCGCGCAACGAGGACGAGACCTGGCCGCTGGAGTGCGGCTGTGTCGGGCAGGAGACGACGGGCGCGGGCGGCCTCGCCAAGGCGCTGCGCACGGTGCCTGTGGTGCTGGACATCGCCGAGCGCGTCCGCCGTGCCAACCCGGACGCCTGGATCATCGACTTCACCAACCCTGTCGGGATCGTGACCCGCGCCCTGCTCCAGGCCGGTCACAAGACGGTCGGGCTGTGCAACGTGGCGATCGGATTCCAGCGGAAGTTCGCCGGACTGCTGGGGGTCGCGCCCGCCGATGTGCATCTGGACCATGTGGGCCTCAACCACCTCACCTGGGAAACCGGTGTGCGTCTGGGTGGGCCCGAGGGCGAAAACGTCCTGCCGAAGCTGATCGCCGAGCACGGTGACGCCATCGCCGACGATCTGCATCTGCCGCGCAGCATCGTCGACCGGCTGGGCGTCGTCCCCTCGTACTACCTGCGCTACTACTACGCGCACGACGAGGTCGTCCGCGAGCTGCGGACCAAGCCGTCGCGGGCCGCTGAAGTCGCCGAGATGGAACGGCAGTTGCTCGCGATGTACGGCGACCCGACGCTCGACGAGAAGCCGGAGCTGCTGGCCAAGCGGGGCGGCGCCTACTACTCGGAGGCGGCCGTGGACCTGGCCGCCTCGCTGCTCGGCGGGGGCGGCAGCCCCTACCAGGTGGTGAACACGTACAACAGGGGGACGCTGCCGTTCCTGCCGGACGACGCGGTGATCGAGGTGCAGGCGGCGGTCGGGTCCCAGGGTCCGGTTCCGCTGCCGGTGCCGGCCGTCGACCCGCTGTACGCGGGGCTGATGGCCAGCGTGACGGCGTACGAGGACCTGGCCCTGGAGGCCGCGCTGCGCGGCGGGCGCGACCGGGTCTTCCGGGCGCTGCTGGCCCACCCCCTCGTCGGCCAGCACGCCTATGCCGACGCCCTCACCGACCAGCTGATCGCGCACAACCGGGAGCACCTCGCGTGGGCATGACGTCATCGGAATCCGGCGCCGGGACGGCCGCCGGGGCCGGCCCCAGGGGCTCCGCGTCCGCTCCGGTCACCGGGGCCGTACCGGTTCCAGGGGCCGCCGGGGCCACGGGCTCCGCGTCCGGGCCGGCCGCCGGGGCCACGGTCCCCGCGTCCGCTCCGGTCGCCGGGGCTGTGCCGGCTCCGGGGGGTGCAGGGCGTGTTGCCGGCCGCCCCGGAGGTGCCGGATCCGTGCTCGCCATCGACGCGGGCAACAGCAAGACCGATGTCGCCGTCGTGACGGCGGACGGGCGGGTGGCCGCCGCCGTGCGCGGCGGCGGCTTCCGGCCGCCCACGGTGGGCGTCGAGACCGCCGTGGACGCGGTCGCCGACGCCGTCGGCCGCGCCTTCGCCGCGGCGGGCCTCACCTCGGTGGAGCACGTCTCGGCCTGTCTCGCCAACGCCGATCTCCCCGTCGAGGAGGAGCAGTTGGCGGCCGCCCTGCACGCGCGCGCGTGGGGCACGAGTGTGGAGGTGCGCAACGACACGTTCGCGATCCTGCGCGCCGGGATCGCCGAGCCGCGCGGGGTCGCCGTGGTGTGCGGCGCCGGTATCAACTGCGTGGGGATGCGGCCCGACGGCCGTACCGCCCGCTTTCCGGCGATCGGGCGTATCTCCGGTGACTGGGGCGGCGGTTGGGGCATGGCGGAGGAGGCGCTGTGGCACGCGGCGCGCGCGGAGGACGGCCGGGGCGGCCCGACGGCCCTCGCCCGCACCCTGCCCGCCCACTTCGGGCTCGGCTCCATGTACGCGCTGATCGAGGCGCTGCACCTCGGGCACATCGGCAACGCCCGGCGCCATGAACTCACTCCGGTGCTGTTCGCCACGGCGGTGGACGGCGACCCGGTGGCCCGCGGTCTCGTCGACCGGCTCGCGGACGAGGTGGTCGCCATGGCCACGGTGGCCCTGACCCGCCTGGAGCTGCTGGACGAGGAGACGCCGGTCCTCCTCGGCGGCAGCATTCTCGCCGCCCGGCACCCGCAACTCGACGACCGTATCGGCGCACTGCTGGCCGACCGCGCCCCCAAGGCGTTCCCCCAGGTGGTCACCGCGAGCCCCGTCCTGGGGGCCGCGCTGCTGGGCCTGGACCACGTCCGGGCCCCGGACGACGTGCACGCGCGCGTGCGGGCGCACTACGAAAAAGCGTGACCGCGCTCCGAAGTGTGACCGCGCTCCGGGCGGGGGCGCCCGTGAAGACCGGCCGCCACCGGCCTGGCCCCCGCCCGGGCGTGGGGGCGTGACCCCGGCCCGGGCGGCAGCGCGGGTGTCCGGAGGTGGCGGGGCGCGACCCCGCTCGGCGAGAGCCCGATGCGACGCGTACGGGACGACGGCAGGCCTCCTCGCACCGGCGCCGGGCCAGCGCTGGGTGCCCCCGCGCGCCGGCGCCCGTTCCCCCGCGTACGAGACGGCGTGAGCCCCCGCTCACGAAGCGGCGCGAACCCCTCGCGGCCGCAAGGGAACCGAACTCATCCGGCACGCGTATTCATTGGGCAGGGGGAGGTGCGGGGAGTCGTGCGCTGCGCGGAAGTCCGGCAAGTGCGCCGCGATCCGCACAAGATCGAGTCAAGGCCTGTGCGGATGTCAGTCCCGGCGGCGATACTTGCGGCCGTGCCACCTCCGTCCGCGCCCTGAGCGCACCGGGCGAGGTGACCGACGGATGACCATGGGGGAGGTCGAGTGACATACCCGCCGAAGGGCGGCGCGGCACCACCGGCGCAGGCCAGACCCACGATGCCGGCCGTGCCGCCGCAGGCCGGTGCCGTACAGCCGCCGCCCGGACAGCCGGGGGCGCAGGCACCGCGGCCGCTGCCCGACGCCGCACCGCCGCGCCGTACGGCGTGGGCCGAGGGCGTCGACCGGCTGCGGGCCGGCGCGACGACCGAGCCCGGCCGGCTGCGGATCATCGGCGCGCTGCTCGCCCTGCTGGTCGTCGCGTTCGGCGCGGTCACCGCCTGGCAGATGACGGACCGTTCGGCCGCCGCCGACGACGTCCTGCACAACAGCCAGCCGCTGAGTTCCGACGCCGCCGACATCTACCGCTCGCTCGCCGACGCCAACACGGCTGCCTCCAGCGGCTTCCTCGCGGGCGGCCAGGAACCGGCCGCGGACCGCAAGCGCTACGAGGCCGACATCAAGACGGCCGCCGAGAAGCTCGTCACCGCCGCCGCGAACTCGGAGCCCGGTTCCCCCTCCGCGGCCACCATCTCCCGGCTCAACACGCTGCTGCCGGAGTACAAGGGCCTCGTCGAGCGGGCCCGCGCCAACAACCGGCAGGGCTTCCCGCTTGGCGGCGCCTATCTGCGGTACGCGAACGAGAAGATGCAGCAGGAGATGCTCCCGGCGGCCGAGGACCTCTACACCAAGGAGAACCAACGGCTCCGCTCGGACTACTCCGACGCGACGCCGTACCCCTGGGCGGCCATCGGCCTCGGCGTCCTCGTGCTCGCCGCCCTCGTCTGGGCCCAGCGGCGCCACTACCGGCGGACGAACCGGGTGCTGAACCAAGGCCTGGTCGCCGCCACCGCCACCGCCACGGTGGTGCTGCTCTGGCTCGTCGTCGGACACAGCGTCGCCCGCGCGGGGCTCGACGCGTCGTACGACCACGGCGTCCGCTCGCTGAACGTGCTGCACGACGCGCAGATCGCCTCGCTCAAGGCCCGGGGCAACGAGAATCTGACCCTGGTCAGCCGGGGCGCGGAGACCGTCGAGGTCAAGGGCGTGGTCGAGGACAAGTTCGACGTCGCCTTCAATGCCTCGATGCAGGACCTCACCGCCGGTCTGGCCAAGGCCGCGAGCCTCGCCGACGACCAGGCGGGCGCGCAGCCCGTGAAGACGGCCACCGGCAACATGAAGGTGTGGAAGTCCCGTCACACCGAGGCCCGCAAGGCCGACGACTCGGGTGACTACCAAGGCGCCCTGGACAAGATCATCGGCGCCAAGGGGGCGACCGGTGAGTGCTTCGACGGCGTCGACACGAACCTGGCGACGGCCCTCACCCACGAGCAGCTCGAGTTCAAGCGTTCGGCCGGCGACGGACGGGACGCGATGACCGGGCTCCCGGTGGGTGCGGCGGTCCTCGCGGTGCTGGGCGCGGCGGGCGCGGTCCTGGGCATCGGACGCAGGCTGTCGGAGTACCGGTGAGAGGAGGAGCGGCCATGGCCGCACGACGGCTCAGGGCGAGCCTGAAGGGCTGGGGCGGTGTCGGTGCGATGGCGATCGCCTGCGCCCTGACCGCGGTCTTCGCGCTGCTGCTCCCGCTGGCCCACGCGCGCGGGGACGGCAGCACGGGCGTCGGCGGCCAGGGCGTCGCCCGGGGCACCCAGGCGCGGGCGGAGAAATGCGGTGACCACCCCGAGGATCTGAGCCCCGCCCCGTCCGGCAGTGAGAGCGGCAAGACGATCACGGCCATCAAGGACCGCGGCTATCTCTCGGTCGGTGTCGACCAGAACAGCTACCGCTGGGGCTACCGGGACCCGAACAACACCGACAAGGACGTCGAGCTGGAGGGCTTCGACATCGACCTCGCGCACCGGATCGCCGACGAGATCCTCGGCGACCCGGCCAAGGTCCGCTTCCGCGCCATCCCCACCAACCAGCGCATCGAGGCCATCCAGAAGGGCCGGGTCGACATGGTGGTCCGCACCATGACGATCACCTGCGCCCGGCTCGACGAAGTGGCCTTCTCCGACCCGTACTTCGTGACCGGCCAGCAGGTGCTCGCCCCCAAGAACTCGACCGTCACCGGATACGACAAGTCCCTCGCGGACAAGAAGATCTGCACGGCGACGGGTTCGACGGCGTACGACAAGCTGGACGCCGACAAGAAGGCGGGGGAGCTGGCCGGCTCCGCCGACATCTCCACCACGGTCCCGAACCAACTCGACTGCCTGGTGCGGCTGCAGCTCGGTGAGGTCGACGCCGTGGTGACCGACGGCGCGCTCGCCGCGAGCCAGGCCGCCCAGGACCCGACGGTCGAACTCAAGGGCACCACCTTCACCACCGAGTACTACGGTGTGGCGATGAACAAGGACGCCGAGGATCTGGTCCGCCGGGTCAACCAAGTCCTGGTGGACTACCGCAAGAGCGGCTGGCAGACGTCGTACGACAAGTGGCTCTCCGCCACGCTGAAGTCCGACTCGCCGTCGTCGAAGCCGCCCGCCGCCCACTAGAAGCAACGACCGAGAGCGAGAGGTGATCGATGGGCGTCACGGGACCCCCCGGGCCGGTGATGGACCGGGACGAGGTGGACCGTGCGCTGGCGCGGCTCGGCGCGGAGCACGAGGCCATCGAGACCTCGCTCCTCGCCCTGCAGGACCACGCGGGCCGCAGACTCCTCGAAGGCGCCGAGCTCACGGGCACGACCAAGGAGCGCTGGACGGCCGCCGAGGCATCGATCACCCTGCTGTGGGCGTACTTCGACGCGTACTCGGACGCGCTGCGCGACGCCCGCACCATCCGCTCGCGCCGGCGCTGGTCGAGCCGTGAGGACCTGGTCGAACTGACCGAGCTGCTGCGCGGCGAGAGCGTCACGGTCGCCGGCAGCGCCACGGCCACGGCGAACGCGCCGACACTCGCCGGCACCGGCAAGCTCAGCGAACGGTTCTCGCTGGCCGCCCTCGTGGAGCGGATGAACGAGCTGTACGCGACCTCGCTGGACATGGTCGTCGCGGCGGACGCCGTCTGGTCGGCCCTGCCCGCCCGGATCGATTTACTGGCCGCGGAGCTCCAGCGCACCCGCCGGCTCGCGCACTCCGTCGGGGTGCGCCCCGGCGAGCACCCCTCGGGCGACGACCTGGAGCGGATCACGCGCACGCTGACCTCGCTGCGCGAGCGCGTGATCTCCGACCCGCTGGCCTTCTGGCGCCCCGCGCAGGGGAGTTCGGCGCCGGGTGGCGGCCGCCCGGACACCACGACGTACGACCGTGAGGCGCGCGCCCTGGAGGACGTGCGCCGGGAGATCGACGCGGTGCTCACCGTCCGGCAGGACGCGGAGGCCCGGCTGCTCAGGCTGCGGGACACGCTGAGCCGCGCGGACCGCACCCTCGCCGAGGCCCGCAGCGCGCGGGGCGAGGTGCTGGCGAAGATCGCCGCCTCCGAGGTGCCGGCCGTCAGCGGTCCGCCGACCGCGTTGCAGGAGCAGCTGGCGACGGCCGCCGAGTACCGGCGGCACGCGCAGTGGCACCGTCTCTCGCCGCTCCTGGAGTCGCTGGAGGAGAAGGCGGAGGACGAACTGCTGCGTGCCCGCGAGTCGTTGACGGCGGTCACCGCGCCGCTCGCGGTCCGCGCCGAGCTGCGCGGCCGCCTCGACGCGTACAAGGCGAAGGTCGCCCGGCACGGCTTCGCGGAGGACCCGTTCCTTGTCGAGCGCTACGACGCGGCGCGGCGGATGCTGTGGAGCGCGCCCTGCGATCTGCGGGTCGCGGAGGACGCGGTGCTGCGCTATCAGCACGCGGCCGCCGACGTGCTCAGTCCGCGGATTCCGGAACAGGGCGCGCCCCATGACCGGGCCGACCGGGTCGGCGAGGCCGACGGGAGGGGGGAATCGTGAGTCAGCAGCCCGTACAGGAACAGCGGAAGTGCCAGCGGCCCGGTTGCACGGGGTCGTACGAGGACATGGGCGGCGGCGAGCTGTACTGCGACACCTGCGGTCTGGCCCCGGTCGTCTCGTCGAACGGCATGGTGGGGTCGCCGCCGACCGGGATCACGGCCGGCGGCAGGGGCTCGCGCGGCTCCAGCAGCAGCAGTGTGCGCGGCAGTTCACGCGCGAGCTCCCGGGCCTCGTCACGGTCCTCGCAGTCCCGGCGTTCGGTGTCGGGCCGGCTGTCGCGCTCGCTCTCGGGCGGCTCGTCCTCGCGGTCGGTGTCCGTGCGCAGCTCGGGCACGGCGGCGAGCTCCTCCAGCCGCGGCCGTCTCGGCGTCGGCCTGGTGCAGGTGCCGGGTGTGCCGCGCCCGGACCCGCGGCGGATGGTGCTGGAGAACCCGGAGGTGCCCGAGCGCAAGCGGTTCTGCTCGCGCTCCGACTGCGGTGCTCCGGTGGGCCGTTCGCGCGGTGAGCGGCCGGGGCGCACGGAGGGCTTCTGCACCAAGTGCGGCCACCCGTACTCGTTCGTGCCGAAGCTGCACACGGCCGACGTCGTGCACGGCCAGTACGAGGTCGTGGGCTGTCTCGCGCACGGCGGCCTCGGCTGGGTCTATCTCGCCGTCGACCGCGCGGTCTCCGACCGCTGGGTGGTCCTCAAGGGCCTCCTCGACACGGGCGACCAGGACGCGATGGAGGCGGCGATCTCCGAGCGGCGGTTCCTCGCCGAGATCGAGCACGCGAACATCGTCCGCATCTACAACTTCGTCGAGCACCTCGACCAGCGCACCGGCTCCCTCGACGGTTACATCGTCATGGAGTACGTCGGCGGCAAGTCCCTCAAGGAGATCGCCAACGGGCGTCGTACGGCAGCCGGGAAGCGGGATCCGCTGCCGGTCGAGCAGGCGTGCGCGTACGGCATCGAGGCCCTTGAGGCCCTCGGCCATCTGCACAGCCGCAACCTCCTGTACTGCGACTTCAAGGTCGACAACGCGATCCAGACCGAGGACCAGCTCAAGCTGATCGACATGGGCGCGGTGCGCAGGATGGACGACGACGAGTCGGCCATCTACGGCACGGTGGGCTATCAGGCGCCGGAGGTCGCCGAGGTCGGCCCGTCGGTCGCCTCCGACCTGTACACGGTCGCGCGCACCCTCGCCGTCCTCGCCTTCGACTTCCAGGGCTATACGAACGTCTTCGTGGACTCCCTGCCCGACCCCGGCACCATCGAGGTCTTCCGCCAGTACGAGTCCTTCTACCGGCTGCTGGTGCGGGCCACCGACCCGGACCCGGCCCGCCGGTTCGCCTCCGCACAGGAGATGGCCGAGCAGCTGACCGGCGTGCTGCGCGAGGTGGTCTCGCTGCAGACGGGCCGCGCCCGCCCGTCCCTGTCCACCCTCTTCGGGCCCGAACTGAAGGTCACGGACACGGAGTTGTTCGGCCGGCTGGACGGGGACGTGTCGCGGCTCGGGGCGCGGGCTGTGCCCGTACGCTCCGGCAGGGGCGCCCCCCGGCTGCCGGCCGGGACGAACGGCGGCCCGCTGCCTCGGCCGCCGGCCCCGGCGGCCACCCTGGTCAAGCCGCTGAACACCGCGGCCACCGCCCTGGCGCTGCCCGTGCCCAGGGTCGACCCGAGCGACCCGAACGCCGGCTTCCTTGCCGGGCTGTTGGCGTCCGCGCCCGCCGAGTTGGTGACCGCGCTGGCGGCCGCGCCCAGCGAGTCGGTGGAGACCAGACTGCGGCAGATCCGGGCCTGGCTGGAGAACGGCGACGCGTACACCGCGCTCGACGCCCTGAGCAGGCTGGAGGAACAGCGGCCGGACGACTGGCGGGTGGTCTGGTACCGGGGCACGGCCGCGCTGGTCACCGGCGACCACGAGGCCGCGGCGCTGTCCTTCGACGCGATCTACGACGCGTTCCCCGGTGAGCCCGCGCCCAAGCTGGCGCTCGGCGTGTGCGCGGAGGTGCTGGGACAGCTGGACAACGCGGCCGAGTACTACCGCCTGGTGTGGACGACCGACCCCAGCTATGTCAGTGCGGCGTTCGGCCTGGCCCGGGTGCAGCTGGCCGCGGGCGACCGGCGCGGCGCCGTACGGACGCTGGAGTCGGTGCCCGAGTCGTCGATCCACTACACCGCGGCGCGGGTCGCGGCCGTCCGGGCGCGGCTGCGGCACCGCATGGCCGAGGAGGCCGCGGCGCCGCCCTTCCTGGACGACCTGACCGCCGCGGCGGGACAGGTCGAGGCGCTCGACGGATACGGCCTCGACGCGGTCCGACGCGAGCAGTTGTCCACAGAGGTCCTTGGCTGCGCGCTGGACTGGGTACTCTCCGGTAGCCAGGGTTCCGCTCCGGTCGTGGGCGGTGGACGTGCGCTGCTCGGCAGCGAGCTGGACGAGCGCGGCCTCCGCTTCGGCCTGGAGCGTTCGTACCGCACGCTGGCCCGGCTCGCGCGGGGCGGCGAGGAGAGGATCGACCTGGTGGAACGTGCCAATCGTTACCGCCCCCGGACGTGGGTGTAAGTGATGTCCCAGATGCCCCAGCCGACGGCTCTTTCGAAGTGCCCCAGTTGCGCGGAGCCACTGGAGTCGGGCGACCGTTTCTGCGGTGCCTGCGGGTTCGACCTGTCGGTGGTGCCCGCGCCGCCGCAGGACACCCCGACGATCACCATGAACGGCGCGGCGCCGCGGCCCCCCGGGGATGCCGCCTCGGTGGACTGGCCCGTCGCCCCCGAGCGGGACAGCTCCTACCAGCCCGCGCCGCTGCATCTGCCGACGGACCTCCCGGGCACGGACTCGGGCGGGTCGGCACTGCCGCACGCTCCGGGTGCCCCGGGCGTACCAGCTGCCCCGGCTGCCCCGGCTGCCCCCGGCGTACCAGCTGCCCCGGGCGCACCGGCCGCCCCAGGGGGACCCGCGGCCACTGCCACCTCCGCCCCCGCCCCGGAGGCCCCCGGCCAGTCCCCCAACGAGTCCTCCGGCGTCCGGTTCGACAGGCCCTCGGAGCCGGAGGAGTACCCGCTGGCTCCGCCGGACGATGCGCCCGCCGATCCGCGTACCGCCGATCTCCCGACACCGCCCACCGGCACCAAGCTCTGCGTGGCCTGCCGCGCGGGCCAGGTCGACCGGGACGGCTACTGCGAGAACTGCGGCCATGCCCAGCCGCGCGAGCGGGACCACATGGAGCAGGAGCTCGCCGCGGTCGCCGCGGTCAGCGACCGGGGTCTGCGCCACCATCGCAACGAGGACGCGTTCGCCGTCTCCTCGACCGCACTGCCCGACGGCTCGCCCGCTGTCGTCGCGATCGTCTGCGACGGCGTGTCCTCGGCGACCCGCCCCGACGAGGCGTCCCTCGCCGCGTCCCGCGCCGGTGGTGAGGCCCTGCTGGAGACCCTCCCGCTCGGCACCCACCCGCAGCAGGCCATGCACGAGGCGATCGTCGCGGCGTCGAACGCGGTCAACGCCCTCGCCGAGGAGCCCGGTTCGGCCCGCGAGCACAGCCCGCACCAGAACGCGCCCGCCTGCACCTTCGTCGGCGCCGTCATCACCACCAGCCTGCTGGTCGTCGGCTGGGTCGGCGACAGCCGGGCCTACTGGATCCCGGTCGACCGGAGTTCGCCCCCGGCCCGGCTGACCGAGGACGACTCGTGGGCCGCGCAGATGGTCGCTGCGGGCCTGATGAACGAGGCGGAGGCGTACGCCGACGAGCGCGCCCACGCGATCACCGGCTGGCTCGGCGCGGACGCCTACGAACTGGAGCCGCACACCGCTTCCTTCAAGCCGGACCGGCCGGGTGTGGTGGTGGTGTGCACCGACGGGCTGTGGAACTACGCGGAGGCGGCCGAGGACATGGCCGAGGTCGTACCCCTCGACGCCGCCGAACGGCCGCTGCACAGCGCCCAGGTGCTGGTCGGCCACGCGCTGGACGGCGGGGGCCACGACAACGTAACAGTGGCCGTCCTGCCGTTCCCCGCCCCGCCGCAGGGGGCAGGATCGGCCTGAGGCCGCAGTACGGGAACGGCCGCGGACCGGAGGGGACCGGTCCGCACATCGTCGTCATTCCGCCCGCCGTGGGACACCCGGGCGGCGCGGGACGCTAGGGGGAGCAGAGAAGGCATGGCCAATTTCTCGAAGTCGAATGTGCCGCAGTTCTCGGTGGATGTGTACCAGAACGAGTACCTGCCCGAGGGCGGCCGCGAGGTGAACGCGATCGTCACGGTGAGCGCGACCGGTGGCGGCACCGTCGGAAGCGCCGTCGCCGCCCCGCTGTACACCGCGGGCCAGGCCCCGGACGCGGCCGTGGCCATCATGGTCGACTGTTCGGGCTCGATGGACTATCCGTCGGCCAAGATGCGCGGCGCGCGGGAGGCGACGGCCGCCGCGATCGACGCCGTCCGGGACGGTGTGCACTTCGCGGTGATCGGCGGCACGCATGTCGCCAAGGAGATCTACCCGGCGGGCGGGCGGCTCGCGGTGGCCGGGCCGGAGACCCGCGAGCAGGCCAAGCAGGCCCTGCGCAGGCTGAGCGCCGGCGGCGGCACCGCGATCGGTACCTGGCTGCGGCTCGCCGACCGCCTGCTGTCCTCGGCCGACGTCTCGATACGGCACGGCATCCTGCTCACCGACGGCCGCAACGAGCACGAGTCACCGGAGGACCTGAAGTCCGCCCTGGACTCCTGCGCGGGCCGCTTCACCTGTGACGCGCGCGGTGTCGGTACGGACTGGGAGGTCAAGGAGGTCACGGGGATCGCCTCCGCGCTGCTCGGCACCGCCGACATCGTCGCCGACCCGGCCGCTCTGTCCGCCGACTTCACGCAGATGATGGAGACGGCGATGGGCAAGGAGGTCGCGGACGTCGCGCTGCGGCTGTGGACGCCGGTCGGCACGGAGATCAAGTTCGTCAAGCAAGTGGCCCCCACGGTCGAGGAGTTGACCGGGCGCCGCACCGAGGCGGGCCCGCGCGCCGGCGACTATCCCACCGGTTCCTGGGGCGACGAGTCCCGTGACTACCACGTGTGCGTGGAGGTCCCCTCGGCCGACGTCGGCCAGGAGATGCTCGCCGCCCGGGTCTCCCTGGTGATCCCGCAGAGCGACGGAAGCGTGCAGAACCTCGGCGCGCAGGGTCTCGTACGGGCCGTGTGGACCGAGGACATGGTGGCGTCGACGTCGATCAACCCTCAGGTCGCGCACTACACGGGTCAGGCGGAACTGGCACAAGTCATCCAACAGGGTCTCGATGCACGCAAAGTGGGAGATGTCGACGGGGCAACAGCCAAACTGGGCCGTGCCGTTCAGCTCGCCAGCGCGTCGGGGAATGCCGATACGGCGAAACTGCTTGCGAAGGTGGTGGACGTGGTCGATGCCGCGGCAGGTACTGTGCGATTGAAGGCAAGGGTCGAGGAAGCCGACGAAATGACCCTCGAGACACGGTCCACAAAGACTGTTCGTGTAAAGAAGTAGCGAGCCCGGGTCCCCAGGGATTCCGGAGAAACCCGGTCACAACGGCCGGAAAAGGAGAGGGGGAAGCGCCGACATGCCGACCTGCCCGAACGGACACCAGTCGGGTTCCGACGACTGGTGCGAGGTCTGCGGTCACCGCATGGCCGGTGCCGTGCCCCCGCCCCCTCCACCGCCGCCCCCCGCCGGTTACGGCTACCCGCCGCCGGGCTCGCCCCCGCCGCCGCCCGGTGCGGGCGGCCGCCAGCAGCACCTCTCGGCCGGGCCCGGCCCCGAGCCGCAGCTCTGCCCGCAGTGCCGCACCCCCCGCGAGGGCGGCGCGCCGTTCTGCGAGGAGTGCCGGTGGAACTTCCTGACCAACACCGCGACCTCGTACACCCCGGCGGCCCCGCGTCCGCCGGCGCCCGGTCCGGGAGCCCCCGGCCCAGGAGCACCCGGTCCCGGCGGTCCGGGTCCCGGCGGTCCGGGCCAGGCACAGCGGTTCCCGCAGGCGCCCGGGCCGTCCTTCGGCGGCGGTGACTCGTACGACTACCAGAGCTCCCGGCCCTCGCAGGTGAACCGGCCCGCCGAGCCGATCCCGCCGTACGGCCAGGACCCCTCGGGCCCCTCCGGCCCGCCCGGTCCCGCCGGCTTCGGCGGCGATCCGTCGCGCCCCGGTCCATCAGCCTTCGGCGGCGACCCCTCGCGGCCGGTCCCGCCGCCGCCCGGGCCGACGCCCGGTCATGCGGGTGGTCCCGGTGGCCCGGGTGGTCCCGGTGTTCCGCAGGCGTTCCAGCAGGCGGGGCCGCCGGCTCCGCCCGTGTTCCCCGGCGAGCGGCAGGAACCGCAGGCGCCGCAGCGGGGCGGTCCGGCCTTCGGCGAGGACGACTGGGTGATCCCCCCGCCGTCGAGCGGTGGCCCCGGCGGTCCCGGCGGTCCCGGTCAGCAGGGCCGGCACCAGGGTCAGGGCCAGCCACAGGCACAGGCACAGGCACAGGCACAGCAGGGTGGCTACGGCTATCCGCAGGCCGCCGCCACCCAGGCCCCGCCCGGCCCGGGCCCCGGCTATCAGCAGCAGCCGCTGACCTGGACCGCGACGATCGGCCCCGACCGCGCGTACTTCATGGCGATGATGCAGCGCTCGGGACCGGAGGCCGCGGGTCTGAACCTGCCCGCGTACTCGCCCGAGCAGCAGCGCCCGCTCACCGGCAACCAGATGACCATCGGCCGGCGCCGCCACTCCACCGGCGACACCCCCGACATCGATCTGTCGGTGCCGCCGGAGGACCCGGGCGTCTCGCACCAGCACGCGGTCCTGGTCCAGCAGCCCGACGGCAGCTGGGCAGTCGTCGACCAGAACTCCACCAACGGGACCACGGTCAACGGCGGCGAGGAGCCCATCCAGCCGTTCGTGCCCGTACCGCTTCAGGACGGGGACCGGGTGCACGTCGGAGCCTGGACGACGATCACCATCCGCCGGGGCTGAGCTCCTCCCGTACGCGTACGGGGGATCACCATTCGCCGGGGACTGAGCCCCCGTACCGATGCGGGGCTCGCCGTCCGCCGGGGACTGAGCCCCCGTACCGATGCGGGGGTCACCGTCCGCCGGGGACTGGTCCCCGTACGGATACGGGGATCACCATCGCCGGGACTGAGCCCCGTACGGATACGGGGATCACGGCAGCGGCCAGGCGTACGGCCCCTGGGGGTCGTCCAGCCACGCCCAGGCGTCCGCGCCGCTGACCGTTACTCCGTACCGCTCGCGCACCGGCTGGTGCTCGCGCTCCCACAGGGCGTACGCGTCGTACGGGTCGAGGCTGCCCGCCGTCAGGATCGTCAGGAACCGGAACAGGTCGTCGGTCCTGGCCCAGTGCGGCAGCCCGCCCAGCCGCGGCGGCTCCGGTTCGGACGGGGTGTTGCCACGCAGCGGCACGAAGAAGGCCGGTGTGTGCAGGAAGTGCCCTTCGGCGTACCCGGTGTCGCGCACCCGCAGGACGATCAGGCCGGTGGCCAGCGGGGCGAGGATCCGGGCGCCCGGGCTGCACTGCGCGAGCCAGGGGCGCGGGATCGAGGTCAGCGTGCAGGTCGCGATGATCCGGTCGAAGGGCGCGCGCTCGGGGACTCCGCGGGCGCCGTCGCCGGTGACGACGACGGGGCGGTGGCCGGCCGTGGCCAGATGGCGACGGGCGGACTCGGTGATCTCCGGGTCGAGATCGACGGTGGTGACCCGGTCGTCGCCGAGGCGGTGGCCGAGCAGGGCCGCGTTGTATCCGGTGCCGGCGCCGATCTCCAGGACCGCGTCCCCGTCCCGTACCTCCAGTTCGGTCAGCATCTTCGCCATCAGCGAGGGCTGGCTGCTTGAGGAGACCAGCTCCCCGTCCCGCATCCGGGTGGCCAGCGGGACGTCGGCGTACGCACCGCGCAGCCAGGCCTCCCGCCGGTGCGGGTCGGGATCCTCTCCCCACCTCCGCTCGTGGCCGGCCATGACGCCCACGTAGTAGTACGGCACGAAGAGGTGACGCGGGACCGTCTCGAACGCCGACCGCCACAGCGGGTCGGCGTCCCAGGCCCCGCTCGCGTCGATCTCGCGCACCAGCGCCGCCCGCGCCGAGGCGGCGAGGTCGTCCAGGTCGTGGTCGAGAGCGTGCGCACCCATGCCTCCACTGTGCTGCGCGCCGGGCCGGGAGGCGAGCGCCGGACCCGGCCGATCCGGAATCCGTCCCTCAGTCAGCGCCTACGGAACCGGCCCTACCCCCCCTCAGCCAGTGCCCACGGGACCGGCCGGCCCCCGCCCCTCAGCCAGTGCCCACGGGACCGGGCGGACCCCGCCCCTCAGCCAGTGCCCACGGGACCGGCCGGACCCCGCCCCTCCGCGGCGAGTGGTCCTGACCAAAAGTGAGTGGTCCTAAGCCTTGAGTCCTCCGCCACCGGGTCTGAGACCATGGACCACGTGAATGAGATCCGGCGCGGCACGCTTCAGGAGCAGACCTTCTACGAGCAGGTCGGTGGCGAGGAGACCTTCCGCCGTCTGGTGCACCGTTTCTACGAGGGTGTCGCTGAGGACCCCCTGCTGCGGCCGATGTATCCCGAGGAGGACCTGGGGCCCGCCGAGGAGCGCTTCACGCTGTTCCTGATCCAGTACTGGGGCGGCCCGACGACGTACAGCGACAACCGCGGCCACCCCCGGCTGCGGATGCGCCACGCCCCCTTCGCGGTGGACCGGGCCGCGCACGACGCCTGGCTGAAGCACATGCGCGTCGCCGTCGAGGAGCTCGGCCTCTCCGAGGAGCACGAGCACACGCTGTGGAACTACCTGACGTACGCCGCGGCTTCGATGGTGAACACGGAGGGCTGACGCCGGCCGGCGCCGGTCTCCGGAGAGCCGGCAGCTCTACGTCACTGCCGGTCGCCGACCCTGGGGATCTGTCCGTTTACGACGCCTGACGCGCGCATTCCGGGCACGCTGTGCCGGAATCCGGTCACGATCCAGTCAAGCTCGGTCCACAAGCGCTTACCCCGGGTCCATGGCCTCTGACAACATCATCCGGACATGGGGATCGTTGGGGGCCGGGTGACGGGGTTCGTCCTACTGCGGGCGCGAGCACACCGCCTGCTGCTCGCCGCCGCGCTGCTCACGATCCTGTTGACCACGGCGGTCCTGGCGACCCTCACCGCGTACTCGGGCGCGATCGGCGACGCGGCGCTGCGCCACTCGCTCCGCGGGGGCGAGAACGCCGCGGCGACGACCCTGGTGGTCAAGGCCGACGTACCCCCGGCCCAGCGCGCGGCCGCCGACGACGCCGTACGCGACGGGGCCCGGGAGACCTTCGACGGACTGCCGGTGACCCTGCGGACCCTCGTCCGCTCGGGCCCGTACGCACTCCCCCGCTCCCTCCAGGCGCCCGCCGCGCGCTCCGGCGACCCGGATCTGACGCACTTCGCGGCCCTGGAACCCTCGCAGGTACGGGTCACCGACGGGCGGCTCCCGAGGCGGCCGGCCGGGCCGGTCGTCGAGGTTGCCCTGCCCGAGACCGCCGCGGGCCTGCTGGGCCTGAAGCCCGGCGCCCGTCTCACCCTCGTCGACCGGCTCGGCGGCCCGCAGGTGCAAATCCGGATCACCGGCCTGTACCGTCCCGCTCAAGTCACCGCCGCCTACTGGCAGTTGGACGACCTGCGCGGCCGCGGCATCAGCAAGGTCGACTTCACGACGTACGGTCCGCTGCTCACCGACCCCGCGGTCCTGAGCGGCTCCGACGGCGGCGGCCGGGTCAGCGCGGGCGAGTCCGGCTGGCTGGCGTCCGCCGACTTCTCGACGGTGACGACCGGACGCATCGGGGCGCTGCGGGACTCGGCGCGCGGGGGCACCGCCGCGCTGCGCGAGGACCCGGCGCTGCGCGGGACCACGGCCGTGACGACAGCACTCCCCGACGTCCTGGACCGCGTCGAACGCTCACTCCTGGTCTCCCGTTCGACGCTGCTCATCGTCGCGCTCCAGCTCGCCCTGCTCGCGGGGTACGCGCTGCTGCTCGTCGCGCGGCTGCTCAGCGCCGAACGGGCCGGCGAGAACCGGCTGTTGCGAGCACGCGGCGGCTCGCGCCGGCAGGTGGCCGGACTGGCGGCCCTGGAGGCGCTGCTCCTCGCGGTGCCCGCCGCAGCCGGCGCACCGCTGCTCGCCGGCCCGCTGACCCGGCTGCTGGCCGGGCAGGGCGCGCTGTCCCGGATCGGGCTGCACCCGGACACCTCCGGCGGAGGCGCGGGCGTGTGGCTGGTCGCGTCGGCGGTGGCGCTGGGGTGCGCGCTGGCGGTGACGATCCCGGCTCTGGCGCCCCCCTCCTTCGAGACGGCGCGGGCCCGTGCCCTGCCCGCTCCCGTGCGCGCGGGCGCCGACGTCGGCCTGCTGGTCGTCGCCGCCGTCGCGTACTGGCAGTTGAACCGGCAGACCTCGGGTGCCGTCAGCGGCGACCGCTCCGGCACCCTTGGCATCGATCCGCTGCTCGTCTCGGCGCCGGCGCTGGCCCTGCTCGCGGGGACCGTGCTGACGCTGCGGCTCCTGCCGCCGGTGGCCCGGCTCGCCGAACGCCGTGCGGCGCGCGGCCGTGGTCTGCCCGCCGCCCTCGCGGGCTGGCAGTTCAGCCGCCGCCCGATGCGCGGCGCCGGTCCCGTACTCCTCCTGGTGCTCGCCGTCGCCCTGGGCATGCTGGCGATCGGCCAGGGCGCGTCCTGGGACCGCTCGCAGGACGACCAGGCGGACTTCCAGGCGGGTGCGCCGATCCGGGTCCTCGCGAACGGCGAGGGCGGCCTCGGCCGCTCCGGCGTCTACGCGACCGTCCCGCACGTCCGCGAGGTGGCCCCTGCCGCCCGTACGACCCTGCCGCTGTCCGGGGACAGGACGGCGACGGTGCTCGCCCTGGACACGGCTCAGGCGGCCGACGGGGTGCTGCTGCGGGCGGACTTGGCCGACAGACCGGTCGGGCCGCTGCTCGCGGGGCTGGCGCCGAAGGGGCCGGCCGCGGGCGCACCGCTCCCGAAGAACACCACGCGCCTGCGCCTCACCCTCCGGATCCGCGGCGGCGGCCAGGACACGGCGCCGGAGGTGGCGGTCACCCTGCTGGACGCCTACGGAATTCCGTATCAGATCCCCGCCGGCCAACTCCCCGCCGACGGACGCCCGCACACCCTCACGCTGGACCTCGCCCGGGCCGCCGACGCCCCGACCGGCCGCGCGGCCGAACCGCTGACCTTCAGCGGACTGCAGCTCGACCTGGCGCAGCCCGTCGACCGGGCCGAGCAACATCGGTTCACCATCGAGGAGTTGACCGCCACCGGCGCCGACGGGACGGACCGCACGGTCCGTCTGCCCACCGCCTGGAAGGTGCGGTCCACCACCAACAGCACGTCCGCGTCCCCCGACACCTCGTCCCGCCCCACGACCCCACGCGTGACCAAGGCGTCCGGCCAGTCCCTCACCGTCCGCTACGGCACCGGTTACGTCCCGCACGAACAGCCCTGGCTGGCCGCCTCGTTGACGGTCCGGCTCCAGGCCGCCTCCGACGCCTCCGCACCCACGGCGACCGAGGTGACCGGCGTGGCCACCGACCGCTTCCTGAAGTCGGCGGGCGCGCACACCGGGGACCGGGTGGACGTCCCGTTCGACGGCTCGGCCGTGTCGGTGCGGATCGTGGACAGCGTGCGGGCGCTGCCGACCACGGCCCCGCCCGCCGCCGGGAACGCGTCGGGCGACGGCGGCGCGCTCCTGGTCGATCTGCCCGCAGTGAACCGCGTGCTCCAGGCGCGGTACGGCGCGAGCGCCCCGCCCACGGAATGGTGGCTGCGGACCGCGCCGGGCGACACCGCGCGGGTCGCCGCCGCGCTGCGGGAACGCCCCGACACCGAGCCGTCCCAGGTCGTCGTCCGTGACGAGATCGCGAACCGGCTGCGCGACGACCCGTTCGGGGTGGGCCCGCAGGCGGCGTTCGCCGCGGCGGCCGTCGTCGCGGCGGGGCTGGCCGCCGTCGGCTTCGCGGTGAGCACGGCGGGCTCGCTGCGGGAGCGCGGCGACGAGTTCGCGCTGCTGCGGGCGCTGGGTGCGCCGCGCCGCCAGCTGGCCCGGCTGATCGCCGCCGAACAGGGCGTACTGGTGACCCTCGCCCTGCTGGTGGGCGTAGCCCTGGGAGCGCTCCTCGCGCGCGCCGTGATCCCCCTGATCGTGCTGACCTCACAGGCCACTCGGCCGGTCCCGGACGTCCTGGTCGAACTCCCCCTCCCGCACATCGCCGTCCTGCTGGCCGCCGTGGCCGTCACCCCGCTGGCCGTCACGGTGTTCCTGGCCCTGCACCGCCCGGACCCGGCAGCCTCGCTCCGCCGGCAAGGAGGAGACTGACATGGCCGTACGCGTCCCTCCTGTCGCCCCCTGGACCCGCACCCGCCTGCGCGCCGCCCCCGGAGCCGCCTGCGCCCTCGCCCTGCTGGTGGCGCTGACCGCCTGTCTGGCGGCCGCCTTCCCGCGTGCGGTCGACCGCTACGAGGACGCGGGTCTGCGCCGGGCCGTCGACGAAGCCACCGCCCGGCGCACCGCGGTGCAGCTCTTCGCACCGCAGCCCGGCATCACCGTCCCGCAGAAGCAGCGGGAGCAGTCCCTGCGCGCGGCCACCCTGCGGGAGCAGTACGCCCGGCTGCTGACCGTCGTCGAGCGGCCCCTGGCCGCCGACCCCGGGCAGTCCTCGTACGGCGTCCGCACCTCCACCGCGCAGCCGGTGCCGGACCGCTGGCTGCCGAGGCCGAGCGGACTGCCCGCCCGTGTCTCGCTCGCCGCCCAGAACGGTCTCGCCGACCATGCACGCCTCCGCACGGGACGCCTCCCCCGCACCCACGGCACCGTGACCGCGGCGACCTCGTCGGTGGAGGCCGCCGTCACCGCCGAGACGGCCGAAAGCCTGCGGATCAAGGTGGGTTCGGTGATCCACGTACCGGGTGTGGAGCGCGCTCCCCTGGCCGTGCGCATCACCGGCATCGTCACTCCGAAGGACCCCGGGGGCGCGTACTGGTCGGCCCAGCCGCTGCTGCGCGAGCCCTCCCTGATCAGCCTGCCCTCCCAGGGCGGCGACGGCGACAAGTACTGGCTGGGTGCCCTGCTGCTGGCCCCGGACGCGGCCCCGGCCATGCTCGGCACGGCCGGAAACCCTTGGCGCTACTGGCTGCTCGCCCCCCAGTCCGGCTCCCTCGCCGCGCACTCCCTGCCCGCCCTGGAGTCCTCGATCGCCGCGCTGGAGTCCGGCCCTGGGCTGCGCAAGGCACGGCAGCTCACCGACCCGGAGCTGGACGTGAGCACCGACCTCGACGACGTCCTGTCTGCGTACACCCGGCTCCGCGACGGCGTCGGGCCGCTCGTGGCCGTCGCCGCGTTCGGCACGGGCAGCGTCGCCGTCGTCGTCCTGCTGATGGCCGGCGGCCTCGCGGCCGACCGCCGCCGCACCGAACTCACCCTGCTGCGCGCCCGTGGCGGCTCGCTGCCCGGCGTCGCGGGACGCCTGCTCGCCGAGACGGCGATCGTCGCGGTCCCCGCCGGCGCGCTGGGCCTCGCGGGCGCGCTGCTGGCCGTCCCGGAGGGCAGACGGTCGTACGCGGTGACAGCCGCCGTCGCGGTCACCCTCCTCGCCTGCGCCGTACTGCCGGTGCGGGCCGTGATCGAACACCGAGCCGTACGCGTCCACGCGGCCCGTGCCGACCTGGCCTCCGGCCGCCCGTCTCGACGCCGGACGGTGGCCGAACTCACCTTGCTGGTCCTGGCGTCGGGCGCCGTGATCGCGCTGCGGCGGCGGGGCACGTCGGGAGGCGCGGGCGTGGCGGACGCCTCGGGAACCTCCGCGTCCTCCGGCCCGTCGGGTGACCAACTCATCGCACTGGCACCTGTGTTGCTGGGTGTCATCGCCGCCCTCGTACTGGTGCGGCTCTACCCGCTGCCGCTGCGCCGGCTGGCACGCCCGGCCGGGCGGCTGCGCGGTGCGGTCGGCCATCTGTCCCTGGCCCGCGCGGGCCGCACCTCCGCCTCCACGGCGCTTCCGCTGCTCGCCCTGCTCACCGCCCTGACCACGGCCGCCTTCGGCGGTTCCGTCCTCGCCGGTGTGGGGGCCGCGCGCGACCACGCCGCCGTCCTCGCCACGGGCGCGGACGCCCGCCTCGAAGCGACCCGTCCCCTGCCCGGCGGGCTGACGGAGCAGGTCCGCCGGTCGTCCGGCGTCCAGGAGGTGACGTCGGTGAGCATCGCGTACCTGGCGAAACCGCAGGACGGCGCGGAGACCGTCCCCGTGGCCGGGGTGAGCCCGGAGGCCTACGCGAGGCTCGCGCGACGAACTGGGATCGGCGCCTTCCCCGCACGGGAGTTGCTGCGACCGAGCGGGGCGCGGGCCACCGGCGACGCCCTCCCCGCCGTCGCCTCCCCCGCCGTCGCCGAGCGCTACGGCACCCGTCCCTTCCCCGTACTCCTGGAGGACGGCAGTCACGTCACCGTCCGCATCGACCTGGTCCGGGAGCTGACCCCGGCCGTCTCCGGGACCGACTTCCTCGTCGTCGACCGGGCCGGCCTCGGCGCCGCGGCCGGCCGGCCCACCGCGCTGCTGGTGACTGGCGACCACCTGGACGGGCCCGCCCTGCGCAAGGCCGCCGGCGCCACCGTCGACGTACAACTGCGGGCGGAGGCACGCGCGCGGTACGTCGACTCACCGCTCCAGTCCGGTGCCGAACGCATCTACGCGGCGGCGGTGGCGGCCGGCGCCGGATACGCCGTACTCGCCCTGCTGCTGGCCCTCGTCCGCGCCGCCCCCGAACGCGCCGCGCTCCTCGCCCGGTTGCGCACCATGGGCCTCACCCGGAGCCAGGGCCGCCGTCTGCTCGTCCTGGAGGCGCTGCCCCAGGCACTGCTCGCCGCGGCCGGCGGTGTGCTCACGGGCTGGGCCGCGATCCGGCTGCTGTCCCCCGGCATCGACCTGACGACCCTCGCACTCGCCGCATCCGCCGACTCCGCGGGGGGCAGCGCCCCCTTGCGCACGGACGCCCTCTCCCTGCTGCTTCCCGCGGTGTCCGTCCTCCTCCTCGCGACGGGCGTCGCGGCGGGGCAGGCGTGGTGGTCGGGCAGGCGCGGGTCGATCACCGAACTGAGGGCGGGAGACGCACGATGAGCACCATGGCAGGCGGCCCCACGACGACCGCAGGAGACAGCCGATGACGACGACCGGCCCCACTTTCGCCGACCTGGCCGACCGCGCCGCCGCCCGCCGGGACCGGCCCGCCTACGGCCACGACGCCCTGATCACCTGCGACCGGCTGGTCCGCATCTTCTCCGCGGACGGGGTGGAGGTGCAGGCCCTCCAGGGGCTCGATCTCCTGGTGCGCGAGGGCGAGTTGATGGCTCTCGTGGGCGCGTCCGGCAGCGGCAAGTCGACGCTGATGAACATCCTGGCGGGCCTGGACGTCCCCACCGCGGGTGCCGCCCGGGTCGCGGACCACGATCTGCTGGCGATGAACGCGAAGGACCGCCTGCGCTACCGCCGCGACGTCGTCGGCTTCGTCTGGCAGCAGACCTCCCGCAATCTCCTCCCCTATCTGACAGCCGCCCAGAACGTCGCCCTGCCGATGCAGCTCACCGGCCGCCGCAAACGCCGCCTCCAGGCCGAACGGGCCCTGGAACTGCTCACGTTGCTCGACGTCGCCGGCTGCCGCGACCGCCGTCCGCACCAGATGTCCGGCGGTCAGCAGCAGCGCGTCGCGATCGCCGTGGCCCTCGCCAACGACCCCGCCGTCCTCCTCGCCGACGAACCCACCGGCGAACTCGACTCCCACACCGCCGAGCAGATCTTCGCCGCTTTCCGCACCGCGAACGAACGGCTCGGCACCACCATCGTCATCGTCACCCACGACCAGGCCGTCGCCGGCGAGGTCCGTCGCACGGTCGCCATCCGCGACGGCCGTACCTCCACGGAGGTCCTGCGCCGCACCGAGATCGACGCGGCCACCGGACAGGAAGCGGTGGTCGCCCGCGAGTACGCCATGCTCGACCGGGCCGGCCGCCTCCAGCTCCCCGCCGAGTACACCGAGGCCCTCGGCATGCGCGACCGCGTCGCCCTGGAACTGGAGAGCGACCACATCGGCGTCTGGCCGGACGACAGCGAACGGCCGCGATAGCCCTCGCGCGGTCGGCACTCCCCTGCCCCGCGACAGCCCCGCCCTCGGGGCCGGCGCACACGACAGTCACCCCCCGTGAGGCCGGGCACGCTCACCTCGCGGCACCCCGCTCATCCGGGTGAGCGCAGGCGGACCTCGTGACACGCCCGCTCGCCGGGGTGAGCGCAGGCGGACCTCGCGAAAGCGCCCCTCACTCGCCCGAGGTGAGCGCAGGCTGACGTCGCGAAAGCGCCCCTCACAGGGTCAGCGCACGCTGACGTCCAGTGCCCCAAGTCCCGTCCTGCGCACGGCTGTCGACCCGTAGGGCGTCCGCAGCCTGAGCCATGCACCCGACGAGTACAGGCCCAGCGCCTCTTCGTCCGGCGTCGCCGCGCGCGCGGGACGCAGGAAACCGAGCGCCTGCGCGGCATGCGCGGCCCGCACCGGCAGACCGCTGTCCCCGACGGGCCGGGACCAGATCTCCCGCCCGATCCGGTCGAGTTCGGCACGCGTACGCCGCTCGGCCGGCAACTCCTGCGTACGCGACCGGAATTCGTTCACCGCCGTGGCAACCATCGTCCGTACGGCGTCCAGCGGCGGCAGACCCGGCTCGCGCTGCCAGCCACTGCGGGGCGGAAGCAACCCGGCCCACGGCGGCCCGGTGACCGCGGCGGGAACGGAGGCCGTGGCCGCCGCCTCGTCCAGCGACTCCAGGAGCTCACCGGCGGACACCGTCACGTCGAGCGTGGCTTCGAGCCCGTCCTCGTAGGGCTTCACGAGCCGTGCCGTACGGATCGCGAGAACCTCGAACGACGGCGGCCGCCCGAAGACCGCGAGCGTGGACCCGGACGCCTGGAGGCGCACGGCGGCCGCGCGGTCGTAGTGGATCAGCCGGCCGAGAAAGGCGGCGAGGTCCGCCGCCTCTCCCTCGTCCGCGAGGTGCAGGACCGTCATGCGGCGACGGCCCCACCCTTGTCGTCCCGGTACTCCATGAGGAACTCCCGCTCCTCAGCGGTGATACGACGCGGCCGCTGCGCCTCGAAGTCGAACGGCACGACCACCGTCGCGGCCCGGACATAGAGCACGTCCGCGTCCTTGACCTCGTAGGTGATCGTGAAGGACGCCGCCTTTATCTCCGTGACCCACAGCTCGATGTCCACCGGCTCGCGCCGGTGGACCAGCTGCTGCTTGTAGTCGATCTCGTGGCGCGCCACCACTGACCCCTGCTTGAAATCCTTGTCCGGGCGGGTCAGGAAGTCGATACGGGCTTCCTCCAGGTAACGGAGGAAGATCGCGTTGTTGACGTGGCCGTACGCGTCCATGTCCGCCCAGCGCAGCGGGCAGCGGTAGATGTGCCGCAAGATCAGCCCCGGGTCAGCTTCTTGTAGGTGGCACGGTGCGGGCGCGCCGCGTCCGCTCCGAGCCGCTCGACCTTGTTCTTCTCGTACGACTCGAAGTTGCCCTCGAACCAGAACCACTTGGAGTCGCCCTCGTACGCGAGGATGTGCGTCGCCACTCGGTCCAGGAACCACCGGTCGTGGGAGACGACCACGGCCGCACCGGGGAACTCGAGCAGCGCGTTCTCCAGGGAGGAGAGCGTCTCCACGTCGAGGTCGTTGGTCGGCTCGTCGAGGAGCAGCAGGTTGCCGCCCTGCTTGAGGGTCAGCGCCAGGTTCAGCCGGTTGCGCTCACCGCCGGAGAGGACGCCGGCCGCCTTCTGCTGGTCGGGGCCCTTGAAGCCGAAGGCGGAGACATAGGCACGCGACGGCATCTCGACCTGGCCCACATTGATGTAGTCCAGCTCGTCCGACACCACGGCCCACAGCGACTTCTTCGGGTCGATGTTCTCGCGGCTCTGGTCGACGTAGGAGATCTTGACCGTGTCGCCGACCTTGATCGTGCCGGAGTCCGGCGTCTCCAGACCCTGGATCATCTTGAACAGGGTCGTCTTGCCGGCGCCGTTGGGTCCGATGACTCCGACGATCCCGTTCCGCGGCAGCGTGAACGACAGATCGTCGATGAGGACCTTGTCACCGAAGGCCTTGGAGAGGTTGTTGATCTCCACCACGATGGAGCCCAGACGCGGGCCCGGCGGGATCTGGATCTCCTCGAAGTCCAGCTTCCGCATCTTGTCGGCCTCGGCGGCCATCTCCTCGTAGCGGGACAGCCGCGCCTTGGACTTGGCCTGCCGGCCCTTGGCGTTGGAGCGGACCCACTCGAGCTCTTCCTTGAGCCGCTTGGCGCGCTTGGCGTCCTTCTGGCCCTCGACCTTGAGGCGGCTCTGCTTGGCCTCCAGGTACGTGGAGTAGTTGCCCTCGTAGCCGATGGCGCGGCCACGGTCGAGCTCCAGGATCCAGCCGGCGACGTTGTCGAGGAAGTACCGGTCGTGGGTCACGGCGACGACGGTGCCGGGGTACTTCGCGAGGTGCTGCTCCAGCCACTGCACGGACTCGGCGTCCAGGTGGTTGGTGGGCTCGTCGAGGAGCAGCAGGTCGGGCGCCTCGAGGAGCAGCTTGCACAGCGCGACGCGGCGGCGCTCACCACCGGAGAGGTTGGTGACGGCCCAGTCGCCGGGCGGGCAGCCCAGCGCGTCCATGGCCTGCTCCAACTGGGCGTCGAGGTCCCACGCGTTGGCGTGGTCCAGGTCGTCCTGGAGCTTGCCCATCTCCTCCATGAGCGCTTCCGAGTAGTCGGTCCCCATCAGCTCGGCGACCTCGTTGAAGCGCTTGAGCTTGCCCATGATCTCGGCGGCGCCGTCCTGCACGTTCTCCAGGACGGTCTTGGACTCGTCCAGCGGCGGCTCCTGGAGGAGCATGCCGACGGAGTAGCCGGGCGAGAGGAACGCGTCACCGTTGGACGGCTGCTCGAGGCCCGCCATGATCTTGAGAACGGTGGACTTACCGGCACCGTTCGGCCCGACCACACCGATCTTCGCTCCGGGCAGGAAGCTCAGGGTGACGTCGTCGAGAATCACCTTGTCGCCGTGCGCCTTGCGCGTCTTGCGCATGGTGTAAATGAACTCAGCCAAGAGAAACCGTCCGGACGCTTGAAATCGGCAGTGGGCAGATACACCCCATCTTGCCTGACGGCCACCCCTCGGGGGAAACCAGTTCGGTTGGGGGTCCGTGACCTGGACGTTCCCTGCCCGGCCTCGTAGTTGAACCGTCACTGACTGTCGCGGTCGAGGGCGATGGATCGCCGGTTGCCGGTCCCGCACGGCCCAGGGGCGGACCGAGAGGCCGAGCCGATGACCTGAACTCGCCGACTACCCAGCCGGCCCGCGAGTGGCCGACGGGCAGCCTCGGCCGGCCATCGCACCCATCAGTAGAGGGGCGTCGACGATCCAGAAGGCAAGCAGCCCCATGAAGACGATGCCGGTCGCGGGATCGTCGTGGACGGTTGGGTCTCCGAGAACGGTGATGTCGAAGATCCAGATGGCCGGGCCCAGCGCCGCGCACACCGCCAGCGCCCAGCAGAAGCGAGCGCGCCCGAGGGCCGCCCCCAGCACCAAAGAGGGCACAAAGCCGCAGGCCAGCATGCTCAGCATGAGGGCCACGCCGGCCAGATCGGCGATGCCCAGGGCCACTGGGAGCCACGGACTGACGGCGATCACCGTCGCCCACAACACGGTCGCCCCGATGAGCCCGACCGGAGCTCTCCCCCTTGACATCGCCTCCGACACCACTGACCCGCTCTCCATCGCCCCTCCCGAAACCGTCCGGCCACCATGCTCCCACTTGTTTTGAACGCGTTCAACTCCTTGGGCGTCACCTGTTCCGCCCCGGGGCGGTCTGTCCCGGTGGAGCCCGGGCGGCCTGTCCCCGTAGCTGGAGTGAGGAATCCGGGCCAAGGAGGCGAGAGCCCGGGGAAAGCCCGCGGCCCCGGTCGCCGTAGGGGCGGGCCGGGGCCGCTGTGCTCAGGGAGCCACCTCGCGGTCACTCACTGTTGAGTTGTCAAGGTGCCGTGTTTCTCAGTCCTGCGTCGGGGCCTTCTTGCGGCCGAGGAGGGTGATCACGGCGCCACCGATCAGGACCAGGGCGATGGCCATCCCCGCGATCATGGGCGTGGCACTGGAACCGCCGGTCTCGGCGAGGTCGGTGCCATTGGTGGTCGTACCGCCGACCGTCGCCGGGCTCGGCTCGCTGAGCGTCTGGGTCGCGTCGCCGCCGGCGCTGCCCTTGGTCTCGCAGTCGAGCACTCCCTTGAACCGCTTCTCGAAGCCGTTCGGCCCCTTGATCGTGAAGTCGTACGCCTGATCCTCCTGGAGCGGGATCGTCACCGTCCGCGAGGTGCCGGCCTCGATGGTGTACTCGGCCCCCATCAGGTGGAAGGTGAACGCCTCGTCGCCCTGGTTGGCCGCCGTGATGTCCACACCGGTCTTGGCGCAGTTCTTCACGGCGGACAGGGCGGGTATCGCACCCTGCTTCGCCCAGTTCGCGGTCGCCGAGGCGGAGACCGTGGATTCACTGGACCCGGCGAGTATCTGCGTCTGGCTCCGGGTCTCGGAGGCGAAGGCACGGCCGACCGGGACCGTGGTGGACGCCTGCACCGTCAGCGCGGCAGATCCGTCCTCCGCACCCTCCGGGACGTCGAAGTACACCCGGCTGCCGTCGGCAGCGGAGGTGACCGGCTCGCCGTTCTTGTCGACGACCTTCACCCCGTCCGCGGCGACGTCCGTCGGCGGCGTCACCGTGACGCTGTCCGCATTCGTGTGCACCGTCACCGGACCCAGCTTTTCGCCGGCGTGACCGGAGACCGCAGGCGGGTCGAGGGTCAGCGAGGCCCGTGGCTCGGGCAGGTTCCGCGCGCTCCTCTGCAGATAGTCCGCGAGCTTCTCCGCCTGCGGATTCACGGCGTCCACGTCGACACCGTCCGAGTAACGCCAGATGGCCACCTGCGTGCCGGCCGCCGCGTCCTGCTCGGTGAGACCGCTCACCCCCGCCTTCTGGGCCAGCGCCGCGAGATCGTTCACCTGCGGATACGAGTTCTGCAGGATCCAGCGGATCTTGCCCGCGTCGGCATTGCCGTTCAACGACGTGCCGCTCCAGGGGGTCTCCTGGTACTTGGCGTCCTTCTGCGTCGGGTTGTGGATGTCGATGCAGTAGGTCTGCAGCATGCCGCCGTCGTCGACGGACATCTCGAACAGCCCCGCGGACACCTGCTGGTCACCGCCGTCGTCGTGTATCACCGCGGCGCCGTACGTCTTCAGGCCGCCTATGGTCGCGGTCGCACCGCCCTGGCTCTGCGGCGTCTCGTCGGCGACGGCCGGGCCCGCGACGGCGATCGCACCGGCGACGACGAGCCCGGACATCAACGTCGCGGCGGCGAGGCGGGCGGCCCCTCGCGTGCGCGCAGTCGACGCAGAGAACGAAGAAAACACAGAATTCCCCTTCGAGCAGGACCCGTTGACGTGGGGGTACGGTCCCACCAGCAGAATCAGCAGCCCCGTGAGCTATGCCCGGCATCCTAGGGAGACGGCGCACCTCACTCCCCGGTCATGTCATCCGATAACCGATCCGAATCGGAATCGTTATGCCTGAGAACAGCCTGTGAGCTGGGCTTATCGACAAATCCATGGGGACCGTTCGGAACGCATTCGCCGATAAGCCGTACTTCGGTCAGCTCGCCACAGGAGCTGACATCACGCCACCGCGGCGGGCTCCGGATGCTGTGCCGCCGCGGCCCCGGCCCGACTCTGCGGATCCGTCTCCCAGGTGGGCTCGGGCCGTCCTTCGACGGCCACCGGCTCCCCCTCCTTGGAGGGCCGCCGGAACGCCGACGTACCCCGCGACAGATCGTGGCCGACCGCCACCGCGTCGATGTCCGCCGACGTCCAGCTCTGTCCCTCGCGCGTCTCGCTGCGCACCTTCAACCTGCCCTGCACGATGACCGGATCGCCCACCGACAGGGACGCGCCCACGTTCGTCGCGAGCGACCGGTTCGCCCACACCGTGAAGAAGTTGGTGTGCCCGTCCGTCCATGTGTTCTTCTCGCGGTCCCAGTACCGCGACGTCACCGCGAGCCGGAACCGCGCCGACGGCCCCGAGGCCAACTCGCGGTAGACCGGCTGTGTCGCCACGTTCCCCACCGCGCAGACCATGGTCTCGTTCATCCCCGACCCCTCCCTCACCCCGGCTTCCGCGCCGGGCGGATACGCGTACGGGCCCGTCCCGTACGGCTGCGTCTGTCACGGCGGTCGCGTTCCTGCGATCGCCGCGTGATCAGACTGCCTCCGCCGGGCCGAGCCCGCTGAGCGCTGTGGACCGCCAACAGATTGTGGACAACACCGTCACCCGAACGAGGGGCTCCGCGTTCCGGGGGTCTCCCTCACCGCCCCGGTGCCCCCGCCGGCACCGCCCTCGCGGCCCCGCCGGCACCGTCTGCCCGTCTGCCCGTCTGCCCGTCTGCCCGTCTGCCGGTCCCGCCGACCGCCGACCGCCCTCCGCCGTCCGCCGACCGCCGACCGCCGACCGCCCACGCCTAAGCCCGAGTCCCCACAACCCTCCCGTACTGCTCCCGCACCTCGCGGTACCGCAGCAGCTCCGCCGCCACCGGATCGAGCACCCGGGCCCGGCCGCACCCGGCGGCCGCCTCCCGCAGTCGACGTTCCGCTTCGAGGCCGAATCGGCGGGCCGGCCCGCGGGCCGCCAGTTTGCTGCTCCACTCGACGACCGGACCGCCCACGATGCCCGCCACCATCAGCAGCACCGGCACCCCCAGGTTGGGCGCCATGAACCCGATGATCTGTGCCAACAGCCACAGTCCGCCGAGCACTTGCAGGACCGTCATGGAGGCCTGCGCGAGCACGGCGACGGGCCACCAGCCGGGCCGGGGCGGCCTCCCCGGAGGCCCTCCGGCACGTACTGCCAACTCGTCGAGCGCCTCCGGCAGCCCCTGCGAACCGCGTGCGGCCGCCTCGCGCACGGCCTGTGCCCAGGGCGCGGGCAGCCCATAGGCCGCGCGGTCGGCGACCGTACGCACCGCCTGCTCGACGCGCTGCCGTGCGGTGGCCTCCTCGTCCGCCGGCGCCCGTACGGAAAGCCGTCCGGTCGGGGGTTCGCGCCGGTCCTGGTACCACCGCCACAGCCGCAGCCAGGGCGTGCCGCACGCGCGGTTCGCGTTGCGCAGCCAGGCGCGTTCGGCCGCGTCGCCCGCCGCGGTGGCACCGACCGCGTCCGCGAGCCGGTCGGCGAACTCGTCGCGCGCGTCCTCGCTCAGCCCGGCGCGCCGCCCGGTCGCGTAGACGGGCCACAGCCGGGCCGCCGCCGCGTCGAGGTCGGCTGAGATCCGGCGTGCCGCGGCGCCGCGCTCGGCCACGAACTGTCCGAGCGCCTCCCGCAGATCGCTCACGCCGTCGCCGGTGAGCGCGGACAGTGCCATCACGGTGGCGCCCGGCTCGCCGTACTCGCCCAGGGCCATCCCGTCCTCGTCGAGCAGCCGGCGCAGATCGTCGAGCACCTGGTCGGCGGCCTCTCCGGGGAGACGGTCCACCTGATTGAGGACTACGAAGGTGACCTCCGCGTGCCCTGCCATCGGCCGCAGATAGCGCTCGTGGATGACGGCGTCGGCGTACTTCTCGGGGTCGACGACCCAGATGACCGCGTCGACGAGCGCCAGGATGCGGTCGACCTGTTCGCGGTGCTGGACGGCCGCCGAGTCGTGGTCGGGCAGGTCGACCAGGACCAGCCCGCGCAGCTGCGACTCCGCCTCCGGGCTCTGCAGCGGACGACGGCGCAGCCGCCCCGGGATGCCGAGCCGGTCGATGAGCGTGGCGGCGCCGTCGCTCCAACTGCACGCGATCGGGGCCGCGGTGGTCGGCCGGCGCACTCCCGTCTCCGAAATGGCCACCCCGGCGAGCGCGTTGAAGAGCTGGGACTTGCCGCTGCCGGTGGCCCCGGCGATGGCGACCACGGTGTGCTGCCCGGAGAGCCTGCGCCGGGCCGCCGCCTCGTCGAGGACCCGGCCCGCCTCGGAGAGCGTCCTACTGTCGAGCCGGGTACGGGAGAGGCCCACCAGCTCGCGCAGTGCGTCGAGCCGTGACCGCAGGGGCCCGTCGTACGCGAGCGGGGCCGGCTGCGCCTGCACCACGGGCCTGGGCTCCACGACGGGCGCCTCCTGCCCGGCCGCCGTCTCGGACACGCGCCGTGCGATCAGGCCGTCGTCCCAGGCCGCGTCGGACTCCGTACGGGCGGCCGCTTCTTCGTGATCTTCGCGCTCCTTGGCGGCCCTGCCGCTTCCCTTGTCCCCGCTGTCGGCGGCGACGGCCCGGCCCCTTTGGCCTTCGCCGTCGTCCCGGCCGCTCTGGTCGTCCCTGTCGGTCCTGCCTGCGGCACTGGAAGCACGAGCCCTGACGTCCTGCACGCGTGCGTGCCCCGACTCCTCGCGCGCGGGCCCCTCATCGCGCTCCACGCGCACGCGGACGCCCAGCGGGACGGCGCCAGAAATTACACCAGCGGGCGCAGGAGCGGACGCAGGCGCATCCTCAGACAGTTCGCCCTCGGAGGAGCCCTCGCGCTCCCTCCCGGCGAGCCCACCGTCGCCGCCCTCCCTGGAGGGCACGTTCTCGGAACGCGGCTCTACGGGGAGGACGTTTTCGGAAGTGCCGTTTCCGGAAGCGCCGTCGTCGGAGAGTTCGTCTCCGGGGCGGTCGGCGTCGGCGTGGTCCCTGTGATCAGTGACGGCAGTCACCGCGGTCACCTCTCCTTCTGCAGTACGGACAGCGCGGCGATGAGTTCGGCTTGCGGCTCGGGGTGTACGTCGAGGGCGTCGAGGGGGGCGAGACGGCGCTCGCGCTCGGTGTGCAGCGCCTTGTCGAGGTAGTCGGTGAGCAACCGTCCGCCCCGGTCCCGCAGCCGCAGGGCACCGTGCGCGCCGATCCGCTCGGCGAGTCCCTCCCCTGCGGACCGCGCCCGGCGGCCGCCCAGGAGCGTGGTGGCGACCAGCGCGGCCACCACCTCGGCGTCCGGCGCGACGCTCTTGTCGAGGTCGCGCACCTCCTCCTCGGCGTACTCCTCCAGGACCCGCCGCCAGCGCCGTACCGCCATCCCGATGCGGTGTTCGGCACTCTCCAGCGTGGGATCACGGTCCGTCAGCCCCGGGGCGCCCGCGGCCGGTTCCCGCCGCCAGGCCTCGTCGATGCGCTCGTCGGCGGCCGTGACGGCGCACAACAGCAGCGCGCCGAGGCTCTCGACGAGCGCGTCGAGCAGTTCCCCGGCGCTGCAGTCGAGCGGATAGGCGCGCCAGCGCTTCAGCGCGTCCCCGGAGAGCACGGCCCCGGCCTGCAAACGGCCCCGCACGCGCGCGTACTCGCTGTCGTACGCCCCGTCCACGGCGGCGGTGAGCCGCAGCGCGGCGGCGTACTGCGCGGCGGCCGCGCTGGCCAGCTCGGGCATCCGGGACTTCAGCGAGTCGAGGACTCCGTGGGCGGTCCTGGCCATCGCCTGGTGGCGGGCTCCGGGGTCCTGCACGTGGTGCAGGAGCCAGGTGCGCAGCGGTGCGACGGCGGTGGCCGGAAGAAGCCCTCCGCCCCACGCCGACTCGGGCAGCTCGGGCACCGTGAAGCGCGGCACGTCACCGAGGCCGGCCTTCGCCAGCAGGGCGCCGTACTGGCGGGAGACCTCGGACACGACCTGGTGGGGCACCCGGTCGAGCACGGTGACCAGGGTGGCCCGGTGCTCCTTGGCCGTACGCAGCAGATGCCACGGCACGGCGTCGGCGTACCGGGCGGCCGTAGTGACCATGATCCAGATGTCGGCGGCGCAGATCAGTTCGGCGGCGAGTACGCGATTGTCGGCCACCAGTGAGTCGATGTCGGGCGCGTCGAGAAGGGCGAGCCCCGGCGGGAGGGTGTCGGCGGTCTCGATGCGGAGCACCCGTTCACCCCGCTCGACCAAGGCGTGAATATCGTCCCCGGGTTCCTGATGGGGCACCCACACGCGCGTGAGGTCGGGCAGCACCCGCATTCCGCTGAACCAGTGATGGTCCTCCGGATGGCAGACGAGCACCGGGGTGCGCGTCGTCGGGCGCAGCACCCCCGCCTCGCTGACCCGGCTCCCCACAAGGGAGTTGACCAGGGTCGACTTCCCGGCCCCGGTGGATCCTCCCACCACGGCGAGCAACGGCGCTTCGGGCTCCCGCAATCGGGGCACCAGATAGTCGTCGAGCTGCGCGAGGAGTTCGTCGCGGTTGGCACGCGCGCGTGGAGCCCCAGCCAGGGGCAGCGGGAAGCGTGCGGCGGCGACACGGTCGCGCAGGGCGGAAAGTGCGTCGAGCAGCTGAGGCCGTACGTCCAAGGTCACCACATGCGAAGAATGCCCAATTTTGGAGGCTTTCTGAAGCATATGGGCATGCCTGCGCGCCGAGAGGGCACACGGGGCAGAAGGGACGACTGGGGCGCAGGCATAACGAGTGCACAACACCCGGGGCGACAGACGCCAAAAGCGATGCACGATTCGCACCTGCCTGCGATTATCAGGACCGCTTCACCGAACCTCCACATCGAGCCACGGAGGGGAAGCACCAAGGACAAGGACGCGGGAGCCCTATCCTTGTCCCCGGCAAGGTCACGGATCAGCCCACACCCGGGCACCAGGACACAGGCCACCACACCCGGCCCCCGTAGCTCAGTGGATAGAGCAGGCGCCTTCTAAGCGCTTGGCCGCAGGTTCGAGTCCTGCCGGGGGCGCCAGTCTCCGCCCTCCCCTCCGGGAGGGCCTTTTTGCTGGTCGGGGCTGTCCGCCCGGCCAGAGATGGGGGATCGCCCCGAGTGGCCGCGAACAGACACGGCCACCGTCCAGCCGGCCCGTCGCCCACCGTCCAGCCGGCCCCTCGCCCACCGAGCCGCGGCCCTGCGCGGCCGTAGGCGCGGACCCGCGCGGCCGCCTGCTCAGGCTGCTGGGCCTCGGCGAGACCGGCAGCAAGGTAGCCCCGGGCGGCTGAGCCCTCGATGTGCAGGAAGTGCCTGTAGCCGGCACCTCACACGGGAGCGCGCCGACGCGGTGTGTGCGCTGCCCGACCTCCCTCCGCCGCACGCCCCCACGCCTCTCGCGCCCCCCACGCATTCCCGTACGCCCCTCCCGGAAGCAGTGGAAAGCCCTGTTCAAAAAGGGTGACGCGGTGGCGGTCGCCGTTACCAGCCGTGCACCGGCGCGTTGAAGGGGAAGTGCGGTCGCGCTCGTGCAGCCGCACTCACCAAGTCAAAGGAGAACGTGATGTCTCGCATCGCGAAGGCAGCCGCTGTCGCCCTGGGCACGGGCGTCGTGGCCCTCAGCGGGGCCGGTCTTGCCACGGCCGACGCGGGCGCCGGCGCTACGGCGGTCGGCTCGCCCGGCGTCCTCTCGGGCAACGTCGTCCAGGTCCCCGTCCACGTGCCGGTCAACGTGTGCGGTAACACCGTCAACGTCATCGGTCTGCTGAACCCGGCCTTCGGCAACACCTGCATCAACAAGAGCGACGACAAGCACGGTGGCTACGGCGGCTGAGCCGACGCCCCACGCAGAGAGGCTCCCGGCGGTCCCACCGCCGGGAGCCTCTGCCGTACCCCTGTAACCCGGGAGCCCCGTAACCCCGTAACCCGGCACCCCCGCAGCCTCGGAGCCCCGGGACGACCGACCACACGTACCGCCCGACCGACCACACGTACCGCCCGACCGACTACGCGTACCGGTAGATCCGCCCCACGTCCTCCATCTGATCCGGCGTCACGTTCCATGGCGGCATCGCCTCGTGCCGCGCGACGATCCGTCCGTGCTGCGAACTGCCCAGGGACGGCGCCCGTGCGGGCAGATAGCGCGCACCCCCGTGCCGCCGCTGCCAGCGGTACCAGAGGAGGTCCACGAAGGCGTGGTGCAGCCAGAAGACGGGGTCGTTGACCGAGGCACCGCCGAGCATGTGCCCGCCGACCCACCGGTGGACGCGGTTGTGGTTGCGCCAGGCACTGTTGCCGGTGCCGGCCCCCCACCCTTCGAGCTTGTTCCGGAAGCCTTGCGTGGACGTCGAGTTCCACGGCGAGGTGTCGTACACGGGGTCGGCCAGGGCGCGGCCCAGTTCGCTGCTGGTCGGCAGTTCGATCGGGTCCTGGGGTCGGCCGAAGTCACGGGTGAGGTACTTGACGTCGGTCACCCCCTCCTTGATCGTCCACTTGCGATGGGTGTAGGCGAAGGGGCCGGTCATGACCTGGTGGTCGGAGCGTCGCCCGTTGCCGCCGAGCAGGTCCGCGGTCCAGGGCGCCGAGGACCTCCCGCGGCTGCGCGTCCAGTCCCAGTACGGCACGCTCACCCCGGAGTCCACCCGCCGCAGCGCCCGCTCCAGCTGCAGCAGGAACTGCCGGTGCCAGGGCAGGAAGGAGGGCGCCATATGGGCCGCCCGCAGGCCGCCCTCGCCGTCGGAGACGTAGTACTCGATGTGCATCCGCACGAACTCGTCGTACTCACCGCGGCGTTTGATCTCCAGCATCGCGGCCACGAACCGCCGCCGCTCCGCGCGGGTCAGCGTGCTGACGTCCTTACGCGTGTACGCCATCCCGGCCCCCCTCCGCCCGGCCCGTGTGCCCCATCCCGGCCCCCTCCGCCCCGCGCGGGTACGCCATACCGGTGGCCCCCTCCGGCCTACGCGTGGGCGCCATGATGGCTCCCCGCCGGGTCACCCGACGCGCCGTGCCCGCTCCCGCTTCCGTGCGCGGCCGTGCCGCGCAACTGCTGGGAGGGGCCCAGTTCGTCGACGGCCGCGCGCGCCGCGGCGAGGGGGGTGGGGTACGACTCGTAGTGGTCCACCATGCTCAGATACGTGCCGTCCGCGCGCCGCATCAGATGCAGCGGCTGTCCGTCGACGGTGACGCTCCACTGGCCACCGCCGTAGGCGGCCCGGCCCGCCGAGCCCGTCCAGGTGCCGCGGATCCGGCGGCCGCGGTAGGTCTCGTCGAACCGGTCCGCGACGTCGTCCGGATCCGACACCACCTCGTGGTCACCCGGTGGCCGCGAGGCCGCGACGACCGGCACCGCGGCCGCGACGACCACCGAGGCGAACAGTGCGCGCAGCGCGTTGCGCCGGGTTCTGCTCCCGGGTTCCTCCGGGCTCGCCGACGTCACCGACACTCTGTTGACGAACAATGTTCTCTCCTTTGTCGGATCCGGCGGCGATGACCGCCCGGTGTACGGGCGCCGGGCCCGGGCGAACGAACGCCCGGACCCCATCCCGCGCGTCGTCTCAGCCGCCGAGGCCGAGGTTCGCCGCGGGCACGGTCTGCAACAGCGGGGTGAGCACGGCGAGCTGAGGGAGCTTCGTGTCGGGCAGACCCAGGTTGTCGGGGTTCGGCGGGGTCAGCGGGGTGTCCACGGACAGTCCCGGGGTCAGGGTCCGCAGGTCGGCCGCGGGCGCGCGGACCCCGAGGTTCTCGAAGTCGTCCCCGAGGAGTTGCGGGAGGGGTGCCTGCAGGTCCGCCCCCGGCAGGCCGCCGCTGATCGGCAGCTGGGGCAGGGTCCGGTCGGGCACCAGCCGGCCCGTGACGAACCGCGGTCCCTCCGGGCTGCCTGGCACGGGCAACGGCAGCTCGCCGCCGGCCCGGGGCAGTTCCATGCCGAGGGCACGCTCCGCACCGCCCAGCGGTACGGGGATGGGAACCGCGGCGGCGGGCGTCGCCGCGGCGGCGCCGACCGCGGCCGCCACCCCGGTCATGACGGCGGCAAGAGTTCCACGAGTGGTCGACTTCATCTCAGGTACGGTCCCTTTCGGAATTTGGGTGCTCTGCGTCCGTACCGGGTAACGATCCTGAGAACGGCATCAGCGCAAGATTCCCCCGACGGACGCAGTAGTCGGACCGACGGCCATGCGGATATACGACGCTACGGAAATCCTTTGTACGGCTGTCACATGGATACGATGATCAGCTGGTCCAGAAGTCCCACCATCGAGTGAGGATCAGCATCCCGATGACGCCGAGGTGCAGCACGGGCAGGACCCAGGTGAATTCCCCGAGGAACGCCCTCAGCCGGCCCGGAGCGGGCAGGAACTGATTCCGTACGTTGAACGAGGTCACGTACCAGAACATGAGGATCGTGGCGGCCCAGGCCAGACAGCACCACAGGCACAGCGAGTTGATCCGGTACAGGGACTGGAACTGGAGCCAGGTGCAGAAGCCGACGCCGAAGAGGGTGCCGGCGTTGAAGGTCAGCCAGTACCAGCGCGGGAAGGTGGCCCGCGCGAGCAGGCTCATGCCGACGCAGATGACGATGCCGTACGCGACGAGCCCCAGCATCGGGTTGGGGAACCCGAAGGCGGAGGCCTGGTCGCTCTTCATGATGTTGCCGCAGGAGACGACCGGGTTCAGGCTGCATCCCGGCACGAAGTCGGGGTTCTCCAGCAGCTTGAACTTGTCGATGGTGATGACCCATGCGGCGAGCAGACCGGCCGCACCCGTGATCACCAGCAGCAGGGCGAACGCGCGGCTGCCGCCCACCGTCCGCCCCGCGACGGACGCCATCAGCCGCGCAGGCTGCGTGCGGGCAGGAGTGCGTGGGCCGCGCTGTTCAGGACCTCCTCGTCACCCGCGAAGGCGGTCAGGCTCTCCGGCGCGACGGGCTTGCCCGGCTCGGCCTCCGGCCAAGGGCGGGTGGCGAACAGGAAGTAGGCGTATCCGCGCTCGCCGATCGCGGCGAGCCACTCCGGCGGGACGGTGCACTGGGCGTTGAAGTACGGCATGTTGACGACGGCCTGGCCCGCCTCGACGAGCAGGGTCAGCGGCAGGCTCGGGTGCCGGGCGCCGTCGACGATCTGCTCCCCCACGGACAGGCCGTTGTTGCGCAGCAGTTCCACGACGGCGGCCGTGGAGCCCTCCGGGCCGCCCTCGCCGTCGCCCAGCGTGTAGGCGAGGAGGTAGGGCATGTCGCCGTCGGGGGCCTCACCGCTGAAGGCCATGAGGACGAGCGTGCCGAGATCGGCGGCGCGGAAAGGACGCGTTTCGCTTGAGGTTGAGGTCACCGCGGAACCCTATCGACGGGCCCGAATTGGCCCGCCCGCGTTCTCACCCGTCCGGGTGATGCCGGGCAGGGCGATCACACGAACGAGGGACCCTTTTCGAACAACGCGAACGGCCACAACGCGAAGGGCCGATTCCGCGGGATGCGGAATCGGCCCTGTCAACGTCGGTACGACGTCACTTGTTGACGCAGGCGTTGCCGAACGCCGGGTTCAGGGCACCGATCACGTTGACGGTGTTGCCGCAGACGTTGACCGGAACGTGCACGGGGATCTGAACGACATTTCCGGAGAGCACACCCGGGGACTTGACCGCGGCACCCTGGGCACCGGCGTCCGCGTGCGCGCTGCCCGCGGCAGCACCCGCGGCCATTCCGGCAGCGGCGAAAAGCAGAGCGGCCTTCTTGGCAGTGTTCATCGTCGGTCCTTTCCTTGAGGATTTGCCCCAGACTATGGACGCACCCTCAAGTCGTTCCGTAAGGACACGCGGTGAAATGAAATGAATGAAGTAATTAACCCTGAAGGGGAAGTCCGCCGAGGAGGGCGGTGGGACCGCCGGCCGAGTTCAGGGCGTCCGTCGCGCCGTTCACACTGCTGAGCACGGAGTCCTTGTTCTCGGTGTTGAGCGCGTCCGACTGGTGCTGCAGGGGCTGCAGGTTGTCCAGGCTGAGCGTGCGCTGGCTGGTGATGGTCTCCAGTGCGCCGTTCAGGCTGGTGGGCGTGAACGCGGAGGAGTCGTACGCGAAAGCGGGGGCGGCGGCGCCCGCGGCGACCAGGGACCCGGCGACGACAGCGGCGGCCTTCAGGGACTTCATCGTGTTCCTTTCTTCGGCAACTCACGTCGCCAGAGGGAATTTTCACGCAGGCATTGCGCATGCCTGGTCTCACTGCGTCCTGTTAACGATGCCTGTACGCACCGGAAACCACGGCCGCGAAAAATTCCCGGAACCCACCCGAATGAACGGCGCGTCTCATTCTCATATAAAACAGCCGTCGGGCCGGCCTTTTGAAGAGGCCGGCCCGGCGGCTGGATGGCGACTGCTTCGCCTCAGACAGCGGTCGCCGTGATCAGGACGGCAGACCGGTCGCCGGGACACCGGACGTGCTCGGCAGCGCCGGCAGACCGGGCAGGCTCGGGGCGGGCAGCCCGCTGCCGACCACCGTGGAGACAACGACGTTGACGAGACCGGTCAGTACGCCGGTGACCGCCGGGACGACCTTGCTGACGTCGCCCGAGGTGATGGCCTGGAGCAGGTTCTCCAGCGTGGTCTGGAGGTCGGTGACCGCGTCGGCCTTGCTGTCCAGCACGGCCTTGCCCTGCGGGCCTTGGGCACCCAGCGCCGGCAGACCGGGCAGCGTCGGGGTGGTGGGCGTCGCGGGCTTGGCGGGCGTCTGGGCGGCCGGCGGCGTCGCCGGCGCAGCCGTGGCTGCCTTGGCGATCGCGGCCTTCGCGGCGTCGCCGAGCTTGGTCACCTCGTCGGCCGAGAGCTGGCCCTTGTCGGCCTTGAGTACGGCACTGAGCAGGTCGGTGACCGGGGTCAGCACACTGCCGACGCCCGCGAGTGCCGTGACCTGCGACAGGAGCCCGTCGGCGCCGGGAACGGGCGCCGCCGAAGCTGTGCGGCCACGCGCGGAGTCGCTGTCGGCCGCCATGGCGGCCGGAGCGGCGATCCCGACGAGGAGCGTGGCGCAGAGCGCGGAGGACGCGAGGCGCCGTGCGGACAGTGCACGCATGGAGATTCCTTTCGATGGTGGCGTGAAGCTTGTGATCACCGTGGAAGCGGTGATCGCCACCTGCAACCGAGCGAGCGCGCCCAAGGGCCGCCTGGCGCCGTTGCCGCGGACGTCGTCCCTGGTGAGAAGCCGTGCGGGGGCGCGGATACCCCCTCCGCCCATTCGGGGCAAACGCGGACCGGCCGCCCTCCCGTTGGGGAGGACGGCCGGCAGAAGGGTCCGAGCTTGCGTCAGTCGTTGACGCACTGGTTGCCGAACGCGGGGTTCAGCAGACCAATCACGTTGACGGTGTTCCCGCAGACGTTGACCGGGATGTGGATCGGAACCTGCAGGACGTTGCCCGACAGCACGCCCGGGGAGTGGGCGGCGGCGCCGTGCGCGTCGCTGTCGGCGGCGGCGATGCCGGCGGTGCCCGCCACAGCGGCGGCGGCAACGGAGGTCAGGGCCAGGCCCTTCGCGATACGCGACATGGAGAGGTGCTCCTTGGAGGTCGACACAACATCCGGGCGGGGATGCCCGGCGTTGTGTCAACGCGCGGCGCACGCGCGGGTTGTGCCTCCAAAGGGGTGATGTCGCAAAGTCCCTTGCTTCACCATTCCGACACACTTGTCAGGTTTCACCGATAAATACGGATAGCGGGCTAGAGTTGCGCTCCTCCTGAGGCCGCTGGGATCCACGGGAAACAGTCGGGGGAGTCGAGGCGGCACCCATGTGATCTGCACATTTTTGTCCGTCTGCTGATCCAGATCCTTTTCACCCCGAAAGGGCAACGCCGGTCATGCGTATTTCCCCGGGACGTCTGCTGCGCCGTGCGATGGTGGGTTGCTTGGCCCTGACCGCGCTCTGGGTGCCGGGCGGTCCCGCGAGGGCAGCGCCGTCCGCCGCGGAGGCGGAGAGCCTCACGTTCACCCAGCGGTATCAGGCGCTGCGGCACGGTGGAATCGTCCGGGCGGCCAACTCTTCCATCACCTGCCGTACGGCAGTCCTTACGCGTGCGCCGGCGCCCTCGTGTGCCACGGCGCGCGAGGGCAGGGCGGCGGCGAACGGCGACTTCGACATGTTCTACATCGATGTCGACAAGGACCCGAACACCTACAACTCCAGCCGCGCGGAGGTCCGTCTGCCCGAGGGGGCGCGGGTCTCGTACGCACGGCTGTACTGGGGCGGCAATCTGCGGGTGGGTGAGCAGAAGCCGGCGAAGGACAACGGGCGGGTGCTGGTCGCCGAGCCCGGCGGGGACTACAAGCCGGTGCTCGCGGACACCGTCGTCGGGCACCGAGTGGCCCGTGGCGCGGACGCCTTCCAGGCCTCGGCGGACGTCACCGGGCTGGTACGGGCGAGTGGTTCGGGGCTGTACACGGTGGCCCAGGTCAATGTGGCGATGGGCCGCTCGGCCGCCGGCGCCTGGGGCGGCTGGACGCTGGTGGTGGCGTACGACCACGAGTCGGAGCCGCTGCGGCAGCTGGCGGTGTGGGACGGCTTCGACGCGCTCGCGCCGGGCGCGGAGCAGGTGGTGCGGCTGCGCGGGCTGCGGATCGCCGAGCGCGGTCGCGGCAGCGCCGGGCTGGTGGCCTACAACGGCGACGCGGGGAGCAGGGGCGACTCGCTGACGGTGTCGACCGGGCGCGGCGGGGCGACCGTGCTGAGCGACGCGGCCAACCCTCGTGACGACGTACTGAATTCGACGATCAGTGAGCCGGGGACGGCGTCCGCGGGGCGGATTCCCGCGTACCCGAACACGCTCGGCTACGACTCCGACGTCCTCGACCTGAGCAGAGCGCTGCGGCGCGGTGGTGACCAGTTGGTCTTCCGGCTCGTTGCGCAGCGGGACGCGGCCTGGGTCGGGGCACTCTTCGTCGCCGTCGACGCCAAGCAGTGACGCGCGCCCGCCGGCGCCGTCCGTGAGCGAGGAACCGCGTATGCCACTGTCATCGACCGCCGTTGCGACGCGGATCCTGCACGTCACCCAGCCGGAGGACGGCGGGGTGGCCCGTGTGGTCCTGGACCTGGCGCGGGCTCAGCTCGCCGGCGGACTGCACGTCACCGTCGCGTGTCCGGACGGCGGAGGGCTCGCCGACGCGGTCCGGGCGCTCGGTGGCGACGTACGGCCGTGGCGGGCGACGCGTTCGCCGGGGCCGTCGCTGGCGCGGGAGGTGCGGCGGATCGGCCGGATCGTCCGGGAGACACGGCCGGACGTGGTGCACGCGCACAGCGCGAAGGCGGGGCTGGCCGCCCGGCTGGCCGTACGCGGCCGGGTACCGACGGTGTTCCAGCCGCACGCCTGGTCGTTCGAGGCGGTCGGCGGGGTCACCGCCGCGCTCGCGCTGAAGTGGGAGCGGCGGGGGGCGCGTTGGGCCTCACGGGTGGTGTGCGTCAGCGAGGCGGAGCGGACGACCGGGGAGCGGGCCGGAGTGGCCGCCCCGTGGCGGGTGATCCCGAACGGCGTCGACCCGGCACGCTTCTGCCCCGCGGCGGCAGGGGCCGTACGGGCCGGGATTCCGCTGCTCGCGGCGGTCGATCCGGCGGCGCCCCTGGTGGTCTGCGTGGGGCGGCTGTGCCGGCAGAAGGGGCAGGACGTCCTGCTGGAGGCCTGGGGTTCGGTGGCCCGGCGGGTGCCCGGCGCCCGGCTGGTGCTGGTGGGCGACGGGCCGGATGCCGAGGGGCTGCGGGCTCTCGCGCCGGACTCGGTGCTGTTCGCCGGGGCCGCCCCCGATGCCGTGCCCTGGTACCGGGCCGCCGATCTGGTGGTGCTGCCGTCCCGTTGGGAGGGCATGGCGCTGGCGCCGCTGGAGGCGATGGCATGCGGGCGGCCGGTCGTCGTCACGGATGTGGACGGCGCCCGGGAGAGCCTGCCGCCGGACGTCCAGGCCCGGTGTCTGGTGCCCCCCGGAGCCGCGGGGCCGCTGGCCGACGCACTCTGCGGCCTGCTGTCCGATCCCCCGCTGCGCGAGTCGCTCGGCCGGCGGGGGCGACGCCACGTACTGACCACGCACGACGTGCGGCACACGGCCGAAGCGGTCGCGGACGTGTACCGCGAACTGCTCGCCGCGCGGCCCGCCGGGCACGCCGAGCGCGCGGAGCACGCCCCGAGCGGGGAACCCACCGAGTGCAGGGAGTCCATCCACTCGTGACTGCGGAAAGCACCGTTCCCTCCCCCGGCGGACAGCCACGGGAGCACGGATTCTCGCCCGTCTCGGTCATCCCTCCGCGCGAGGCCGCCGACGGCTTCAGATTTCCCGCCGGACGGCGGACCTCCGTGCGGCGGGCCTCGCGGCTGCCGCTGCCCCTGGTCGACGCCGGCGCCGGGCTGCTGGCGTGTCTGGCGCTCGCCGAGACGCAGGGACGGCCGCTCCTCGCCGGTCTGCTGCTGGCCGCCGTACTCGGGCTGAACGCGCGCGCGTCGCTGTACCGGACCGCCGCCGTGCCCGCCGTCCTGGACGAACTGCCCGCCGTCTGCGCGCGGATCGCGGTCGCCTGGTGCCTGCTGGCGGCCCTGGTGGCGGCGCACTCCCCGGGTCACGCGCTGTCCGCGCGGACCCTCGCGCTGGGCTGCGTCCTGCAGTCGGCGGCGAGCTGCCTGGGCCGCGGTGCCGTGCACTGGCGGCGGCGCAGAGCGCTGGTCCGCCGTCCCGTCGCGGCCCTGGTGATCGGTCCCGCCGGTACGGCTCAGCGGGTGGCCGCGGCCTTCCTGCGGCATCCGTGGTCCGGGGTACGGCCGGTCGGCATCGTGGACCGGCAGCCGGGCGGCGGCGAGGGGCTGCCGGTGCTGACCACGGGCGAGGAGGTGCAGCGGGCGCTCATCCAGAACGGCGTCCAGGCCGTCCTCGTCGTCGGACGCCGCGCCGACCACGCCCCGCTGCTGCGCGCGTTGGGCGAGTCGGGCTGCGTGCTGTGGGACGTCGACGCGGACTCGCCGTCGTACGACATGCGCGGTGAGCGGCTCGCCGGGTTCGCCTGCCGGCGCCTCAGCGTGGCCGGGCCCCGGGGCAGTGTCGGCAAGCGGCTGCTCGATGTGCTGGTCTCCGGGTCGCTGCTGCTGGCGGCCGGCCCCGTACTGCTGGTCTGCGCGGTGGTGCTGCGGCTGACGGACGGGCCCGGAGTGGTCTTCCGGCAGGAGCGCATCGGCAAGGACGGGCGGCCCTTCACCCTGCTGAAGTTCCGTACGCACCGCCCGGTCGACGCACACGAGGCGGCGACTCGGTGGAGCGTGGCGAACGAGCATGAGATGAGCCCGTTCTGCCGCTTCCTGCGCCGGACCTCGCTGGACGAGCTGCTCCAGCTGTGGAACGTCTTCTGGGGCGACATGAGCCTGGTCGGGCCGCGACCTGAACGGCCTTACTTCGTCGGCAAGTTCAGCCAGGCGTACCCGGGTTACGCGGCCCGGCACCGGATGCGGACCGGCATCACCGGGCTCGCCCAGATCCACGGGCTGCGCGGCGACACCTCGATCGAGGACCGGTGCCGCTTCGACAACGCGTACATCGACAACTGGTCGCTGTGGCAGGACATCTGCATCCTGCTGCGCACGGCCGCGGCGCTCGTCCGTCCGACGGGGAGCTGAGCCGGTGACCCTCAGGTGGACGCCCGTACTGCCCCTGGTGGCGGTGATCGCGACGCTCGCGCTGCCGGTCGCGCCCGGCGGGGAGGGCGGTGCGACGCCCGCGGACGCCGTCTCCGGACTCGTCGTGGTGTGGTGCGCGCTGCGTCTCGTACGGCTGCGGCGGCGCCCGCTGTCCCCTGCCGCCGCCGTGGTGCTGGGCCTGCCTGTCGTCGGCTTCGCGGTCGCGGCGGTCGGGGCGGCCTCGCCGGGGGCCGGGCTCACCGGTCTCGTCCGCTATCTGCAGATCTTCGTGCTGGTCCCGGCGGCGGTGGTGCTGCTGGTCCGGGACCGGCGCGACTTCCGGCTGCTCGCCTGGTCGTTCGTCGGTCTGGCGCTGTGGCAGGGGGCCATCGGCGTGCACCAGTACGCGACCGGGACCGGTGCCTCGTACATGGGCGAGGAGATCCGCGCCGTCGGCACGTTCGGGGCCGCGGACGTCATGGGGATGGCGACCGTGGTGGCGTTCGGGCTGGTGTGCGCGGTCGGGCTGGCGCTCGGTGCCGGTCCCGCGCGGCAGCGGGCCGCCGCGGTGGGATGCGCGCTGCTGCTCCTCGCACCCCTCGCGCTGTCGTTCAGCCGGGGCGCGTGGATCGCCACGGCCGTGGCGGTGGTGGCGCAGCTGGCGCTGGCCGGGATGCGGCGCGCCGTGCGGGTGCTCGCGGTGGTCGCCGCCGCGTGCGTCGTCCTCGTGGGCGGATTCGGCATCGGTACGGCCATGCTCCAGGAGCGGATCAGCAGCATCACGCAGGTCACGGACGCGCCCGACCAGTCGGTGACCGACCGCTACACGATGTGGGCGGCCGCCGTCGGCATGTGGCGGCAGCACCCGGTGGCCGGGGTCGGGCTGAAGGGTTTCCCCGAACACCGGGACGGACACGCCTCGTTGGCGCTGTCGTCGGGCAGCGACACCGAGGGCGCGGGCGCCGCCTTCCGCAAGCAGCCGCTGCTCTCCCCGCACAACATGTATCTGCTCGTACTGAGCGAACAGGGGCTGGCAGGGCTGCTGGCACTGGGAGGCAGCTGGCTGGCGCTGCTGCTGTGCGGGGTGCGGGGGCTCGTACGGGTACGGCGGTCCGACGCGGCGGCACCGGGGCCGGAGCCCGAGTCGGCGCCTGGCGGAGCGGGCCGTGCTGACGGTGCGTTCGGCGGGCTCGGCGGGCTCCGCGGACTTGAGCGGGGGGCCGTCGGGATTCCGGGGTTCAGCCGCGGGTCAGACGCGGCGGCCGCGCGCCCTGGGAGCGGCGGTCTCGACGTGGCGGCCGCCAACGGCCCGGGGAGCGGCGGGGCGCGCGGTCTCGACTGTGCGCTCGTCGCGTGCGGGCTGCTCATCTGGCAGTTGGTGGACTTCGTGTACGGCGACATCGGCGGGCCCTCGACCGCGCTGACCGCCGTGTGCTTCGGGCTCGTGGCCTGGTGGGCGCTGGCTGATCCCGCGTCCGCGGCGCCGGTCGGAGCCGCGGACGGGCCGGGCGAGGAGGCCGCGCGTTCCGGTGCGGCCGTGGACTGTTCGGGAGAGGCCGCGGCGCGATGACGGCGACACCTCCCCAGGCCGACGGCACGGCCGCGGTACCTGGGACGCGGAGCGGGGCGGGAGCGGGGGCGGGAGCGGGGGCGGGAGCGGGGGCGGATTCGCCCGGGGCCGTGGATACGCCTCGGAGTGCGGGTTCGCCCGGCGCCGTCGATACACCCCGAAGTACGGGCACGCCCGGCGCCGTCGACACACCCCGGAGTACGGGCACGCATGGTGTGGCCGATCCGCCCGGGAGTTCGGGTGCGCAAGGGCCCGCCGGTCCGCCCCGGAGTCCGGGTGGGTCCGGCGCCGGCGCCGGGGAGCGCGCCGAGGCCGGTACCTCCGCCCCCCGCGGATTTCTCGCCAAGGCAGCACTCGTCACCGTGGGGCTGTCGATCGCCGGTGCCCTGCTCGGACTCGGCCGGGACCAGGCACTCGCGCGGTTGTTCGGGGCCGGGAGTGACACCGACGCCTTCCTGGTCGCCTGGACGGTGCCGGAGTTCGCGGCGACGCTGCTGATCGAGGACGGGCTGGCCTTCGTCCTCGTACCGATGTTCAGCCGGGCCGTGGCGCGCCGGGCGCGGGGGGCCGCCGGCGATCCCGTCCGCGCGATGGTCACCACCACGCTGCCGCGGCTGTCGCTGGCGTTCGCGGCCGTGTCGGCGCTGATGATCGCCGGGGCGCCGTATCTGGTGAAGGCGCTGGCTCCGGGGCTGCCCGATCCGGGGCTCGCCGTGGACTGCACGCGGCTGACGGCGACCTGCGTACTGAGCTTCGGGCTCGCCGGGTACTGCAGCGCGGCCCTGCGCGCACACCGCCGGTTCGTCGCGCCCGCGGCGATCTACGTCGCCTACAACACCGGCATCATCGCGGCGATGTTCGTCCTCGGCGGGCGCTGGGGCGTGCGGTCGGCGGCCGTCGGTGTCGCGGTGGGCGGCGCGCTGATGGTGGCGGCACAGTTGCCGGCGCTGTGGCGGCAGCTGCGGAGGACGCCGGGGGCTGGAACCCCGGACGCGCACCGGGCCGAACCGACCGCCGCCCGGGAGGACTCCCGAACCCTGCAGCCCCGCACGCCGGACGGCCTTCGAGTCGAGCCGACCGCAACGCCGGACGACCCGCGGGCCGAGCGGACGACCACCCAGGACGCCCCCCACGACCAACTCCCGCCTCCCGAACACGCCACCCACGACCAGCCCGTAGCCACCACCGGAACCCGCGCTGGAACCGGCGCCGACCCCGCCGCCCGTCCCATGGACCTCGCGCTCGTCGCCACCGTTCTCCTCTTCGCGCTGTGCCGGCAGTCGCAGGTCCTCATCGAGCGCTTTCTCGCCTCGTCCCTGCCCGCCGGGGCCATCTCGCATCTGAACTACGCCCAGAAAGTGGCCCAGATGCCGATGGTGCTGTCGCTGATGCTGTGCACCGTCACCTTCCCGGTGGTGGCGCAGGCGATCGCGGAGGGCGACACCGAGCGGGCCCGGGCCCGGGTGGAGCGCGATCTGGCGCTGGTGTCCTGCACGGTGCTGCTCGGCGCCGCGGCGGTCGTCGCCTGTGCGCCGCAGTTGATCCAACTGCTGTTCCAGCGAGGGGCGTTCACCGCGCAGGACACCGCGGCCACCGCCGCCGTGATACGCGTGTACGCCCTCGGTCTGCTCGGTCACACCCTCGTCGGCGCGCTCGTCCGCTCGTACTTCTCGGCGGGGCGGCCCACCTGGTATCCGCTGGGTGCGATGGCCGCGGGGATCGTCACGACCTCCTGGATCGGCGCGTGGGCCGTGGGGCCCTGGGGCGTGTGCGGGATCGCCGCCGCGAACGCCCTCGGCATCACCCTCTCCGCGCTGCTCCTGCTGGCCGGCATGGGACGGCACGGGGTGCCGATCCGCACCCGGGAAGTCGTCGCCGAGATCGGCAAACCGGTGCGCGCCGCGGCGGCGGCCGCGGCCGTGGGGACGTTCTGCGCGAGCCGCGTGGACTCCCCCGCCCTCGGTCTCGTCGTCGGCGGCACCACCGTCACCGTCGTCTTCGTCCTGCTGGCCTGGGCCCTGAAGGCACAGGCCGTCGCACCCGCCCTCCGTTCCGCGACCCGAAGGCTTCCGCATGTCCGTTTCCGCTGACCGCACCAGCCACGCCCCAAGACCCGTCACGCACCGCGCGAGACCGGCCACCGGACGCCGCGAGGCACCCCCGTGGGTGGCGATGTACCACTCCGTGGGCGACTGTTCGGACGACCCGTACCGCATCACCGTCTCGCCCGAGCGCCTCGACGAGCAGCTGGGCCGACTGCGCGGCTGGGGCCTGCGGGGCGTCGGCATGTCCGAGCTGCTGGCCGCCCGCGCCCGGGGCGAGGGACAGGGCCTGGTCGGTCTCACCTTCGACGACGGGTACGCCGACTTCGTCACCGGCGCCCTCCCGGTCCTGCTCCGGCACGACTGCGGCGCCACCCTCTTCGTGCTGCCGGGCCGGCTGGGCGGCGAGAACGCGTGGGACCCGCTCGGCCCGCGCAAGCCCCTCCTCGACAAGCAGGGCATCCGCGTCGCCGCCGCCTCGGAAGGCATCGAGATCGGCTCGCACGGACTCACCCACGTCGACCTCACCCGGGCCGACGACGCGGTCCTGCACGCCGAGGTCAGCGAAAGCAGAGCACTGCTCTCCGAGTTGATCGGTGCTCACATCGACGGCTTCTGCTATCCGTACGGCACCCTCGACCAGCGGGCCGTCGACGCCGTACGGGCGGCCGGTTACCGCTACGCCTGCGCGATCGACCCCGGCCCCCTGACCGGCCCCTTCGCCCTCCCCCGCGTGCACATCGGCCAGAACGACACCGCCGTACGCCTGCTGCTCAAGCACCGGCTCCACCGGCTGCGCCGACGCCCCGTCGAGGGGGTCTGATGAAGGCCCTGCACGTCATCACCGGCCTCGGTGTGGGCGGTGCCGAGCAGCAACTGCGGTTGATGCTGCGGCACTTGCCGGTCGACTGCGACGTGGTGACCCTCACCAACCCGGGCAGTGTCGCGGACGGCCTCGCCGACGACGGCGTCCAGGTGATCCACCTGGGCATGACCGGCAACCGCGATCTGTCCGCCCTCCCCCGGCTGGTGAAGATCATCCGCGCGGGCGGCTACGACCTCGTCCACACCCATCTCTACCGGGCCTGCGTGTACGGCAGGATCGCCGCGCGGCTGGCCGGTGTGAAGGCGGTCGTCGCCACCGAACACTCCCTCGGCGACTCGCAGATGGAGGGGCGCGCGCTCAGCGCGGGCGTCCGCGCGCTGTATCTCGCCAGCGAACGGCTCGGCAGCGCCACGGTCGCCGTCTCCCCCACCGTCGCCGACCGGCTGCGGCGCTGGGGCGTCCCTGCGCCGCGCATCGAGGTCGTGCCGAACGGCATCGACCTGGACCGCTTCCGCTTCGACCCGGTCCTGCGCGAGCGCACCCGCCGGCGGCTCGGGCTGCCGGACGGGGCGTACGTCGTCGGAGGCGTCGGCCGGCTGACCGCGGGCAAGCGGTTCGACGTCCTGATCCGCGCGCTCGCCGAACTCCCCGCCGACTACTGGCTGTTGCTGGTGGGCGGCGGCGCTGAGGAGAGCGTCCTGCGGCGGACCGCGCAGCAGGCGGGCGTCGCGGACCGTGTCCTGTTCACCGGCGAGCGTCCGACGGGCGGCTTCCCCGGGGCCGATCTGCCGTCGCTGACCGCGGCCATGGACGCGCTGGCCTCGCCCTGTGCGGAGGAGGCGTTCGGCCTCGCCGTCGTCGAGGCCCTGGCCGCCGGGCTGCCCGTGCTCTACGTCTCCTGCCCGGCGATCGAGGACCTGCCCCCGGGCGCCGCGCTCGGCGCGCGGCGCGTCCAGGGCGGTGCGGAGTCGTTCGCCCGGGCCCTGGCGCGCGTCCGCGCCGAGGGCCCCCGGCCCCGCACCGCCCCCGAAGCCGCTCACCACTACTGCATCACCCGCAGCGCCGCCCAGCTCATGGACGTGTACGCGGCCGCCGTCTCCTGCACCCCTCTGGGAGTGAGTTCCTGATGACCGACAACCACACCGGACCCCACCGCCCGACCGGCCGGGCGGCCGGGGCCCTGTCCCGCGTGCGGACCCTGCCGCCGTGGTCCCTGCTCGCGGCCGGCGCCCTGCTCGGCGGCCTGGCCGGCGGCGCGTACGGCGTGCTGACGCCTCCGACGTACACCGCCACCAGTTACGTCATCGCCGTACCGACCGCGAAGTCGGACCCGGCGTCGGCGCTCGGTTTCGCGCAGGCGTACGGCCGGGTGGCCACGCAGCTCGCGGTGCTCGGGGACGCGCAGGTCTGGGCGGGGGTGCCGATGACAACGCTGCAGCAGAGCGTGCAGACCGCGACCTCGCCGGATGCCCCGATGATCGCCGTCTCGGCCACCTCCTCGCGCCCCGATCTGGCCGCCGACATGGCCAACGCCGTCTCGCGCTCACTGACCCAGCACGCGAACGACACCAAGAGCAGCACCAACGTCGAGCTCCTGCAGTTCTCGCGCGCCGTGAAGCCGGCCGCGGCGTCGTCGGCGTCCACGTCGGTGACCGGACTGGTGGGTGTCTGCGCGGGCGGGCTGCTCGGCGGCCTCGCCCTGCTCGTACGGCCCCGGCGGGCGACGGACGACGCCACGCGCGCCGCGTCCGTGCCGAGCCCGGCCGTCGCCGCCGACGCCCACGGCACGCTGTGAAGGCCGGGCAGGCCGCGGGGGTGAACACCGGGCCCGGCAGCGCCTCGGCCGCGGAGACCGTAGCGGGGGCGGCGGCGGATCCCGGCCCCGAGCCCGCCGCCGGAGCACGGCCGATCCCGGCTCCCGGCCCGGCCTCCGACACCACCTCCGACGCCACCGCCGGCGTGGCTCGCGGCAGCGAACTGGTCACCGAACTCGTCACCGACGAGCGCGAGTTCGCGGACCTGGCGCCCGCCTGGGGCCGGCTGTACCGCCGGTGCTCCGCCGCCACCCCGTTCCAGAGCCACGCCTGGCTGCACTCCTGGTGGCTCTCGTACGGCACCCGCGGCAGGCTGGCCCTCGTCGTGGTCAGGGACGGCGGTGAACTGCGGGCCGCCGCGCCCCTGATGCGCGTACGCGCTCCGCTGCCCGCCCTGGTGCCGCTGGGCGGGGCGATCTCCGACTACGGGGACGTGCTGCTGGACGACGAGTACGCCGAGCCGGCCGCGTCCGCGCTGGCTGAGGCGCTGACGCGCGCGGCGCGCGGTGCCCTGATCGACTTCCGGGAGGTGCGGCCCGGCGCCGCGGTCGAACGGATCCACGCGCGGTGGAGCGGCCCGCGGCGGCGCGTGCGGGACTCGGTCTGTCTGGAGCTGCCCGCCCGCCCGATGGACGAGCTGCTGGAGCGGCTGCCCCCGTCCCGCGCCCAGCGTGCGCGCGCCAAGCTGCGCAAGCTCACCGCACTCGGCATCGAGCACCGCGTGGTCCCGCACGACGAGGTGGACACCGCGCTGCGCAGGCTGCTGGAGCTGCACCAACTGCAGTGGCGGGGCCGCAAGGTGACCACCGAGCATGTCCGGCCGCGGTTCGCCGAGCACCTGGTGCGGTCGGTGAGCCGGATGGTCCGCTCCGGCGACGCCATGGTGACCGAGTTCCGTATCGACGGCACGGTGATGGCGGTCGATCTGACGCTGATGTCACCACGGTTGACGGGCGGCTATCTGTACGGCGCGGACCCCCGGCTGCGGGAGCTGAAGGCGGATGTCGCCACGATGCTGCTGAGTGCCTGCGCCGAGGAGGCGGTCAGCGGTGAACGGCAGGTACTGAGCCTGCTGCGCGGCGACGAACCGTACAAGTCCCGCTGGCGGCCGGAGGAGGTCGTCAACCAGCGGCTGCTGCTCGCCCGGCGGCGGACGGCCCCGCTGATGGCGGCGGTCGCCCTCGGTGTCGCCGCCCGCGGCCGGGCCAAGGATCTGGTGCTCCGGTGGCGGGAGAGGGAGCGCGGTGGGGGGGGGGGGGGGTAAGACCCCCCCCCCCCCCGGGGCCCCCCCCGGGGGGGCCGGGGGGGGGGCCCCCCTCAAAACCCCCGGCGGGCCCCCCCCCCCCCCCCACAAAGACC
>NZ_JBHVXW010000006.1:0-166184 GCF_042881375.1 Streptomyces sp. NPDC058274 | reverse complement strand
GGCCGCGGGGGGGCCCCGCCGGGGGCGGCCACTTCATGTGGGCGGGGGGGGGGGGGGGGGGGGGGGGGGGGGGGGGGGCCCCCCCCCCCCCCCCCCCCACCGCGGTTCACCCCTCGGGGGTCACCGGTTGCGTGACCACCAGTCGAACCGGAGGCAGAGCCTCCCGCCGAGCCAGTACTCGACCCAGTCGCCCAGCTGCACCGGCGAGCAGTCGGGCGCGGGCACGGTCGTCGGGGGCTTCGTCGGCGGGGCGGGCGGCTTGGGCGTGGCCGGCGGTGTGGACGGCACCGGAGCCGGGTCGGTGCGGCCGGACAGCACGGACCGGTAGATCTGCGCCGCCGTGGGGTTGTCGTCGCACTGCCACACGCCGTGCGGGCAATAGTCCGTCAGCGTGTTGTAGAGCGGCTTGTGCTCGTCCATCCACGCGAGCATGCGGCGCATGTACGTGCCATTGTCGCCGTTGCGGAAGAGCCCCCATTCGGGATAGGAAATGGCCTTGCCGTGGGCTTTCGCGAATTCCACGTGCGCCTGAAGGCCGTACGGCTCTTTCACCTGTTCGTCGAACGTCAGTCCCCGCGGCTGGTCGTACGAATCCATGCCGATGATGTCGACCGTGTCGTCCCCCGGATAGCACTGCGTCCAGGGAATGGCGTCCCGGCCCCGGTTCGGCGTGAAGTCGAACCGGAATTTCTGGCCCGGCACCGCCCGCATGGTGGTGACGATTCTGTTCCAGTACTTCTTCCAGGCCTCCGGGTCGGGACCACAGCGATGGGTGTACGTAATGCCGTTCATCTCCCAGCCGAGCACGATGACGGTGTCCGGCACCTTCAGGTCGACGAGCCGCTCGGCGAGAGCGCGGAAGTGTTTGTCGTACGCGCCGGCCGCGCCCTGCTGCAGCAGCGCGCGCACCCCGGAGTCGGAGACACCCTCCTCGTTGCGCTCCATCATGGGGACGTTGAGGACCAGCAGCCGGTCGTCCTTCTCGCGGCGCCAGTCCGCCCACACGTCGAGGAAGCCGGGCGGGCCCTCGATGTTGCTCCAGCGGTCGCCCGGCAGATACGTGTGCCCGACGCGGAGTTCGGCGCCGCCCAGCCAGCGGCTGAGCTCGGCGATCCGGGCCACACCCCGGGGCCCGTAGTCGAGGTAGGCGCCGAACGCGGGCGGCGCCGGGGGCTTCGGCTCCGGGGAGGGCGGGGTCGTCACGGCCGGCGGGGTGACCGGGGCGGGGAGGGTCACGGGGTCGGTGGGCGGTGTCGGCGGCACCGGAGTGGGTGCCACCGAGGCGGGCACCGGGGCCGGCGGGTCACCGACCCCCACGGCCCCCTGACCCAGGGCGTATCCGGGGCCCGATGCCAGGGCGAGCGACGCGACGATCGCGGCCGCGACGAACCCCGACCGGCGGGGCCTGTGCTGCTGTGCGGCCATACCTGCTCCTCTCTCCGCTCTTTCCGCAGTTTCTCCGTCGAGCTCTTCCGTCATGCTTCTTCCGTCTACTGACACTCAGTCATATAAATGTCCATTCCGCCAACCGGGGATCGGGCCTTCGAGTGCCCCGATCGCCCGCACGGGTGAACCGACCTGAAGGAAATATCCGTGTCGCTTCTCGACACCCGCGTCCCCGCCGTCCTCCTGCGCATCGACCGGAATCCCTTTCACCACGGAACATTGGGGGCCGTACGCTCACTCGGCCGGGCGGGTGTGGAAGTGCACGTGGTCGCCGATTCCGCCGGAAGTCCCGTACAGAGATCGCGTTTTGTGAGCCGGCTGCATCCGCCGCCCCCGCCCGGAGCGTCTCCGGGAGAAATCGCCGCCGCACTGCACCGGGTGGCCGCGCGGGTGTCGCGCCCGGCCGTCCTGATTCCCATGGACGACGCGAGTGCCGTCGCGGTGGGCCATCTGCGCGAGCGGCTCAGCCCCGGTTATCTGCTGCCGCGGCAGCCGGGCCCCCTCGCCGAGCGCGTGGCCGACAAGGCGGAACTGGCGGCCGTCTGCGAACGGCTCGGCGTGCCGCACCCGGTGACGCTGATCCCGGACAGCCCGGCCCAGGCGGCCGCGGCGGCCTGGCGGCTGGGGCTGCCGGTGGTGGCCAAGTGGAGCCGCCCCTGGCTGATGCCCGCCGGAACGGGACTGCGCAGCACGGTGGTCCTGGGATCCGCGCAGGAGGCCCAGACGTTGTATCTGCGGTCGGCGGAGGCGGGCAGCCGGCTGCTGCTCCAGGCGTTCGTGCCGCCGGGGCGCGACCGCGACTGGTTCTTCCACGGGTACGCCGACCGGTCCGGGTCCGTGCGCGCGGGCGGCCCCGGCCGCAAGCAGCGCGCCTGGCCGCCCGGCGCCGGCCTCACCACGGTCGGGCGCTGGACCCCGAACCCGCAGGTCCAGGCGCTCGCCGAACGGCTGACCGGGGAGCTGGGCTACCGCGGCATCTTCGACCTCGACTTCCGGCGGGACGGCACGACGGGCCGCTACCACCTGCTCGACTTCAACCCGCGCCCCGGCGCCCAGTTCCGGCTCTTCACGGACGCCTCGGGCCTGGACGTCGTACGCGCCCTGCACCTGGACCTGACACACCGTCCGCTGCCGGACCCGGCCCCCCGTCCGGGGCGGTCGTTCGTCGTGGAGAACTACGCCCCGCTCACCGCGCTGCGCGCCCGGCCCGGCGGGCGTGAGCTGGCCTGGCACGCGCGCGACGACCTGGCGCCCGGGTTCGCGCTCTGGGCCCTGTGGAGCCGTCACGCGGCCGCACGCCTGCTGGACCGGGCGCTGGGCGCGGTCCGTCCCCCGGCGGAGGCGCGGATGCCTCTGGGCGCCGCCGTCCCGAGTCCCCTGACCGATGACGAGAAAGCGAGCAGTTGCTGATGTACGACCTGCTGGTGGTGGGAGCCGGTCCCTACGGCCTGTCCATCGCCTCCCATGCCGCGGCCGCCGGACTGAGCCTGCGCGTCCTCGGCCGGCCCATGGCCTCCTGGCGGGACAACATGCCCCGCGGCATGTTCCTCAAGTCGGAGCCGTGGGCGTCGAACCTGTCGGACCCGGAGCGCCGGCTGAGGCTGGAGGTGTACTGCGCCGGGCAGGGCGTCGAGGCCCGGCACGGAGAGCCGATCCCGGTGGAGATGTTCGCCTCGTACGGCCTGTGGTTCGCGCGCCACGCGGTGCCCGACGTCGACGAGCGCACGGTGACGCGGATCGCCGTCGTCCCCGGAGGCTTCGAGGCGGTCACCGAGGACGGCGAGGTGCTGCACGCGCGGGCGGTGGCCCTGGCCGTCGGCGTGCTGCCGTTCGTCGAGGTCCCCGCGGCGCTGCGCGAACTGGACCCGGCGTACGTCTCGCACAGCAGCCACCACAGCGACCTCACCCGCTTCCACGGCAAGGACGTCACGGTGATCGGCGGCGGCCAGGCGGCCCTGGAAACGGCGGCCCTGCTCGCCGAACAGGGCACCCGCGTCCGGGTCCTGGCCCGTGCGGGCCGGCTGAACTGGAACGATGTGCCGCCGCCCTGGGAGCGTCCCTGGTGGCGCTCGGCCCGCTCCCCGCACAGCGGTCTGGGCCCCGGCTGGCGCAACTGGTTCTACGCCGAGCGGCCCGGCCTCTTCCGCCGGCTTCCGGAGACCACCCGCGCCCGCGTAGCGGCGACGGCGCTGGGCCCGGCGGGCGCCTGGTGGGTGCGCGACCGGGTCGAGCCGGCCGTCGAGGTGCTGCTGGGCCACGAGGTGGCGGCCGCGTACGGGATCCCGGGCGGTGTACGGCTGGAGTCGGTGAGCCGCAGCGGCGAGCTGACCTCCCTGGACACCGAACACGTCATCGCGGCCACGGGATTCCGGGCGTCCCGCGAGCGGCTGGGACTGCTGGCCGACGAGGTACGCGGCAGCCTGGCCGCGGTGGCGGACGGATCGCCGCAGGTGGGACGGGACTTCGAGTCCTCGGTCCCCGGCCTGTTCATGGCAGGCCTGCTGACGGCGGCGGGCTTCGGGCCTTCGATGCGGTTCGTGCACGGCGCCTCGTTCACGGCGGGCACGCTGGTACGCGGGGTACGGCGGCGGCTGCACACGGGGACCCGCGGGGGGCGCGTCCCGGCGCCCGTACTCCGCTCGTCCAAGGGGGCGTTGGACGCGGCGGGGCGCTGACCGGGCCCGGGTGCCGGGCGCGAGGCGTCCGGCACCCGGAGCAGCGGACAGAGACCCTAGCGGCGGGTCGCGGACCGGCCTCGTCGGTACAGCACGGTTCCGCTGATCAGCAGTCCGGCACTGGCGGCGGCGGCCGCCAGCACGTCGTCGCCGCCCGTGCGGGCCAGGGCGGGTCCGGCCTCGACCGGCGTGCTGGACGGGGTCATCACACGGGTGGTGGGCGGAACACCCGGGGGTGTCATGGCCCGCGTGAGGGGAGGAGCCCCGGGCCCGGTGCTCGGCGGGGTGTGCGCGGGGTGGTGGGGAGGGGTGTGCGGGTGGTGGCGCGGCGGGCTGTGCGGAGGCTGGTGGTGCGGCGGGGTGTCCTCGCCGTACCCCTGGGGCCCGTGCCCGCTCCCGCACTCGTTGCCGAAGGCGGGGTTGGCCACGCCGACCACGTCCGCCGTGTCACCGCACGCGTTCACCGGTACGTCCACCGGCGCCTCGGCGTCGTTGCCGGTGCCGACGCCGGGCGAACCGTGCGTCCCGCCGTGCGTCGAGGAGCCGGAGTGCCCGTACGAGCCGCCGTAACCCGAATCGCCGTAACCCGGCCCGCCGTGGTGACCGGAGCCGTGGTGGGAGGAGTGGTGCGGAGCACCCTGCGATCCGTGGGGACCGTGGGAACTCGATCCGTTGGCGCAGGAGTTGCCGAAGGACGGGTTGAGCGCGCCGACCACGTCGACGGAGTTGCCGCACGCGTTCACCGGCACTCCCACCGGTACCTGCACGTTGTTGCCCGAGGCGACACCGGGCGAGTCGGCCGCGCCCCCGTTCGCCTGCGAGTCGGCGAACGCGGGGGTGCCGTACATGGACAGAATGCCCGTCGCGGCCGCGGCCACGACCATTCCCCTGCTCAGGGTCTGTCGCAATCTCGTAGTCTTCCTGCTTGAAGAAGTGGGAAAGCCGGCCTCGGAGCCGATTAGGTCAGTCCAAGGCCGGCATGACTCAGCCGTGCGGCTGATGCGCTGCGACGTCAGTCGTTGGTGCAGACGTTGCCGAACGTCGGGTTCAGCAGGGCGATCACGTCGACCGAGTTGCCGCACACGTTGACGGGCACGTGGATCGGGACCTGGACGACGTTGCCCGAGAGGACACCCGGAGAGCCCACGGCGGCGCCCTCGGCACCGGCGTCGGCGAACGCGGGAGCGGCCATCCCGAGGGCCATGATCGCGCCTGCGACGACAGCAGCGCTCTTCTTGTGCTTCACGTGCTTTCCCTTCTCTGCGGTCATGCCCCTGTGTCGGCCAAAACCGAGCGAGCACCGCTATGTACGGCTCGCAGCACGACCTGCAGGCTGTGAACGAGGAGCGGACGTCCGAAGAAACTACGGAACGTGAGACGTTTGGCAATTCACTCGAACGCTTCGCGCCGAATTGACGTCACGGCCCTCGATGAGCAGTAAGGCCCGGACGGGCCGCGCCGAATTCGGCGGGCCGCCCGGGCCTGACCCGGCTCCGCACTTCGCTGGAGCCGGGGACCATCCCGTCGGTGCGACGGTTCAGCTGCGGCTGGCGCCGTTGCCCGACAGCACCGGGATGTTGTCCAGGATGTGCGAGATCGGTTCGTCACCCTTGGCCTGGGTGGAGTTCTCGGCGCACTGCTGGTCCTGCGGGGCCGACAGGATCGGGATGTCCTGGACGGCGATCGGCACAAGCCCGACGAGCGCACCGACGTTGGCCTTGAGCGGCAGGCCGACACAGAGCTTGTTCAGCGAGCCCTGGACCAGCGAGGACTGCGAGCTCATGGAGCCGTCCGACATGGCGTTGCCGTACTTCTGCTCGGCGCCGTTGCCGTTGGCGGTGGTGACGCCGTTGTCGTTGCCGATGGCAAGCGCCTGAGGGGCGGCGGCAGCCGAGGCACCGACGACGGAAGCCGCGACCGCAGCGGCGGCCATTGCCTTCTTGAACATTTTTTCTCCGGTTCTTTCCTGGCTGGAGACACACGTTCCTGCGCCCTTCAACCGGGGACGGTGGGATTGGTTTCGCGACGTCACCCGGTCGGACCGTTCAGTTCATCTGAATTCCCGCAGAATTCCGCGCGCACGTATGTCGTGCAATCGGTTCCTCATTTGGGCCATTGGGGTGAATCAGAGCAACCATGCGGCCCAGGTCGAGTTGTCCAGGTCGCTCCGGTGGACGGGGTTACTCCAGAAGGGACCATGCAAGTGATCAAGAAGGTTATGGCTGCTGCGGCTGTCGCCGCTTCCGTCGTCGGAGCCTCGGCTGCCGCCGCGCCCCAGGCGCTGGCGATCGGCAACGACAACGGCGTCACCACCGCCAACGGCAACGGTGCCGAGCAGATCTACGGCAACCAGGCGACGTACGGGAACATGAGCCCGCAGATGGCCCTCATCCAGGGCTCGCTGAACAAGCCCTGCATCGGTCTGCCCGCCAAGGCCAACGTCGGCTCGCTCGTCGGCCTCGTGCCGATCGCCGTCCAGGACATCCCGATCCTGTCGGCCCCGCAGAACCAGCAGTGCACCGAGAACTCCACCCAGGCCAAGGGCGACGAGCCGCTCTCGCACATCCTGGACAACATCCCGGTCCTGTCCGGCAACGGCGCCGACCGCAGCTGATCTCCTCAGCCTCGCGGACAGCGGGTCGCCGGTCTCCCGGTGGCCCGCTGCCTCTGTCGCGTCAACGACGACGCGTCATCTCTCCGGTCCCGGAGAAACCTGTGGGCCAATCGGGGCATACCCCGCATCCACACCCTCCATCGCATTGTTGATCAACGTGCGGCTCCGCAATGGAGTCCGCTCTCCGAAGGGAACCAACATGAAGAAGCTGTGGGCGACCGCGGCCATTGCCGCTTCTATCGCCGGTATTTCGGCTGCCGCCGCGCCCCAGGCGCTGGCGATCGGCAACGACGAAGGCGTCACCACCGCCAACGGCAATGGCTCCGAGCAGAAGTACGGCAACCAGGCGACCAAGGGCGACATGAGCCCCCAGCTCTCGCTGGTCCAGGGCACCCTGAACAAGCCGTGTGTCGGCCTGCCGGTCAAGGCCAACATCGGTTCGCTCGTCGGCCTCGTGCCGATCGCCGTCCAGGACATCCCGATCCTGTCGGCCCCGCAGAACCAGCAGTGCACCGAGAACTCCACCCAGGCCAAGGGCGACGAGCCGCTGTCGCACATCCTGGACAACATCCCGGTCCTGTCGGGCAACGGCGCCGACCGCAGCTGATCTCCTCAGCAGCTCGGGCAGCGGGTCGCTCTTCGGAGCGGCCCGCTGTTCCCATGTCCGCCGCCGGGCGGCCCCCCTCAGGTTCGGTACAGGGCGTCGATCTCGTCCGCGTACGCCACTGTCACCGCGTGGCGCCTGACTTTCAGGGACGGGGTGAGCAGCCCGTTCTCCTCGGTGAACTCGCCCGGGACCAGGGCGAAGTCGCGGATGGACTCGGCCCGGGACACCGCCTCGTTGGCGTAGTCCACGGCTTTCTGGACGGCGGCGCGCAGGCGGGGGTCGCGCACGAGGTCGGCCCCGGAGGTGCCGGCGGGCAGTCCGCGTACGGCGAGCCAGTGGGTCACGGCCTCGGGGTCGAGGGTGATCAGAGCGGCGACGTAGGGGCGGTTGTCGCCGACGACGAGGCACTGGCCCACGGGTGACCGGCTGCGCAGCCGGTCCTCCAGGACTGCCGGGGAGACGTTCTTGCCGCCGGAGGTGACGAGGATGTCCTTCTTGCGGCCGGTGATGGTGAGGAAACCGTCCTCGTCGAGGGAGCCGAGGTCGCCGGTGGCGAACCAGCCGTCGCTCAGGACGGCGTCGGTGGCCGCCGGGTTGTTCCAGTACGCGCCGAAGACGACGCCGCCCCGGACGAGGACCTCGCCGTCCGGCGCGATACGGATCGCGGTGCCGGGGATGGGCAGGCCCACCGTGCCGGGACGGGGTGTCAGCGGCGGGACGATGGTGGCCGCGGCGGTGGTCTCGGTGAGGCCGTAGCCCTCGTAGACGATGATTCCGGCCGCGGCGAAGAAGAGATTGAGATTGCGGTCGAGCGGGGAGCCGCCGCTGATGGCGTACCGCATGCGGCCGCCGAGCTCCTTGCGGATACGGCGGTACACCAGCAGGTCGTACAGGGCCCAGGCCGCGTAGAGACCGGGGCCCGGGCCCTTGCCGCGGCCGAGGAACTTGTTGAGGTAGGCCTCGCCGAAGCGGACGCCGATGCGGTCGGCGCGGTCGAAGGAGGCGCCGCGGCCGATCTTCTCGGCGGTCGCGCGGCCGGTGTCGTGGATCTTCTCGAAGAGATACGGGACGCCCACGAGGAAAGTGGGGCGGAACTCCCGTAGCGCGGGGCGCAGTTCGTCGGGCTTGAGGCTCGGACAGTGGCCCAGTTCGATCCGGGCCATCAGGCAGGCGATCTGGAGCGAGCGGCCGAGGATGTGGGCGAGCGGGAGGAAGAGCAGGGTCGAGGCGGTCTGGCCGGTGACCGCCTGGAAGATCGGGTGGAGCAGTTCGACGGTGTTCGCGGCCTCCGCGTGCAGGTTGGCGTGCGTCAGGACGCAGCCCTTGGGCTGTCCGGTGGTGCCGGAGGTGTAGCAGATGGTGGCGACCGTGTCGGGGGTAAGGGCGGCACGGCGCTTGGTGAGCTCGTCGTCCGGTGTGTCCCGGCCCAGGGCGACGAGTTCGGGCAGCGCGCCGGCCTCGATCTCCCGGATGCGCGGGGGTTCGGGATGGCCGGCGGTGCCGGTGGCCACCGCGGCCGTGTTCTCCGGGGTCTCCGTGAAGACGAAGCGGGCCCCCGAGTCCCGTACGATCCACTCGATCTGGTCGGGGGACGAGGTGGCGTAGACGGGGACGGACTGGCCGCCGGCGGCCCAGACGGCGAAGTCCAGGACCGTCCACTCGTAGCGGGTGCGGGACATCACGGCGACCCGGCCGCCCGGTTCGAGGCCGGCGGCGATCAGTCCCTTGGCGGTGGCGGTGACTTCGCGGGCGAAGGCCGCCGCGGTGACCGGGCGCCAGGTGCCGCCCTGCCGGCGGCGCAGCACCACGGCCTCGGGTGCCTCGGCGGCGTTGGTGAAGGGCAGGTCGGCGGTGCTGCCGGTGGTGACCCCCGGGGCCAGCGGGCCGGCGCGGACCTCGGTGACCGTGCCGGTGTCGTCCCTGAGCAGCTCGATCCCGCCGCGGGCCGCGAGATCGGTGCGCTGCCGTGCCCGTTTCAGGTCCTTGCGTACGCCCATGACGACTCCCGGTCCCAGGGTGTTGAACGGGGGTCAACTTACCGATGCGTAACGGAAATTCAATGGGTTGTGCGGGGCCGGTTCAGCCGGCCGCGGTTGCGGCGGACTTCTGCTCCGGCTCCAGGACCTTGCGTGTGATGCGCTCGCCGATCGCCGCCACCAGGGTGCGCGGGCGGCGCGGGTTCAGATGGGCGCCGAGTGCGTTGCCCAGCCCCGGGGTGAGGTACGCGCGGTCGCGGTCCAGGGCGCGCAGGGCCGCACGAACGACGGGCTGCGCGGTGGAGAGCGAGCCCATCGCGGCCTTGCGGGTGCCGATCGCCTCGAAGAACCCCGTCTCGACCGGGCCCGGGCACAGGGCCGTGACCCGGATGCCGCGACGCCGGTACTCCTGGCGCAGCGCCAGCGAGAAGTTGAGGACGAACGTCTTGGTGGCGCCGTAGACCGCGAAGTACGGGGACGGCTGGTAGCCCGCCGTGGAGCCGACGTTGAGGACGGCGCCGGAGCCGCGCTCCAGCATGCCGGAGAGCACGGCGTGGGTGAGGTCGACGAGGGCGACGACGTTGACCATGATCTCGTCGTGCTCGCGGCGCGGGTCGATCTCCTCGAAGCGGCCACAGGTGCCGAAGCCGGCGTTGTTGACCAGCAGGTCGACGGTGAGACCGCGGGCGGCGAGGGCCTCGGCGACCCGGTCGGCGGCCTCGGGCTCGGCGAGGTCCTGGGGCAGGACGTGCGCCTGTACGCCGTACTCCGTACGCAGCCGGTCCGCCAGTTCTTCCAGGCGGTCCCGGGAGCGGGCGACGAGGATCACGTCGTGGCCGCGGGCGGCGAGCTGGGCGGCGAACTCGGCACCCAGTCCGGAGGAGGCGCCGGTGATGAGGGCGGTGGATGTGGTGGTCATGACTGTTCCCCTTCGGAAGGCCGGGGTGAAGACGAGTCGAACGCCTAACTAAGACACAACTGTAGCTCTTATTTTGTTAAGTGCAACATCTGTGATGCAGATACTCTGGGAACGGCGACTCGGGCGTATCATCTACGTCCAGTGGGGTCAGGAACCGACGGAGTGGAGGAGTCCATGGGCCGAGCACTGCGGGCCGATGCCGAGCGCAGTGTGCGCGCGATTCTGGAGGCCGCCGAGCGAGTGCTCGCCGCCGATCCGGGCGCGTCCATGGAGCAGATCGCAGAGGCCGCCGGGGTGGCCAGGACGACGGTCCACCGGCGCTTCGCCAGCCGGCAGGCGCTGATCGAGGCGCTCGCCGAGTCAGCCGTACGGCAGCTCGCGCAGGCCATCGAGGACGCGCGGCCCGACACCACGCCACCGCTGGTCGCGCTGCATCGTGTCACCGCCAACGTGCTGCGGATCAAGGGGGCCTGGAGCTACGCCCTGGGGCAGCCGACCGATGAGGGCGGCGCCGCCGCGGCGGGCTGGGATCAGCTGGGGGCGCGCTGCCTCGAACTCCTGGGACGAGCCAGGGACGAAGATCTGCTCGACCCGGCCGCGGACCTGGAGTGGGTCCGCCGCGTCTACTACGCCCTGATCGGCGAGGCCCTGCACGGCGACGAGCGGCCGGACCCCGACCCCGACACCCTGGCGACACTCGTCGTCGACACGCTGCTGCACGGCGCCGGGCGGCGGCCCGGCGCCGTCTGAGTCACCCGCTCAGGCCGGTCGCCGTATCGATGGCGTCGGCGAGTCCGCGTACCGCCTTGTCTTCTGTCGTGTTCGCCAACTCGTCTGCGCGGGCGCCGAGTTCACTCAGGGGGAGGCTGCCCGGGAGGCGCTCCCAGCGGTCGTCCCCCTGGCGCAGGGCGTCGGCGAAGTACGCGGCCGTGGCGGCGAGCCGCAGTCCCGGGGAGGACGACGTCCACAGGTCGTCGCCGAGGGAGGACGCCTCCAGTTGGCCCGTCTCCTCGTGCGGGGCGCGGCTGGCCGGGTCGAGCCAGCGGACGCTCGCGGTGGCGAGGTGGCCGGCGGCGCCGGGCGCGGTGCGGACGAGGTAGAGCGCGGTGACCGTGTGGCCGGGGCCCACCTCGCCGCCGTCCACCCGGTCGTCCCGGAAGTCCTCGTCGGCGACCTGCCGGTTGTCGTATCCGATGAGCCGGAACTGTTCGACCGTCCGCGGGTCGAAGGCGACCTGGGCCTTGGCGTCGCGGGCGGTGAGGTCGATGTTCTTCGGGAGCTCCTCGCAGAACACGGTGCGGGCGTCGTCGCGGTCCGAGACGTACGTCGTGTGGCCGTCGCCCTTGTCGGCGAGGCGCTCCATGAGGGAGTCGCCGTACTCGCTGCCCACGCCGACGCCGAAGAGGGTGATGCCATGCGTCCGGCGGGCGTCGGAGATGCGCTCCAGGATGCTGTCCGCGTCGGTGTCACCGGTGTTGGCGAGAGCGTCGGAGAGCAGGACGACGCGGTTGGTGGCGCCCTCGCGCAGGCCCTTGACGGCCGTGTCGTAACCGGTGCGCACGCCCGCACCGAGGTTGGTCGAGTTGGTGGGCTCCAGGCGGTCGATGGCACGGTGGACGCGGCCGCGCCGGCCGTCGAGCCGGGTCATCGGCAGGACGGTCTCGGCCTCGTCGCTGAAGGTGACGATCGCGACCGAGTCGTCGCCGCGCAGCCGGTCCGTCATCACGTCGAGGGAGTCCTTGGCGAGGTCGAGCCGGCCCGGCTCCCCCATGGAGCCGGAGACGTCGATGACGAAGGTGAGGGCGGCCGGCGGGCGTTCCTCCTCGTCGTGCGCCGCCCGGGTGGCGAGGCCGACGCGGACCAGCGACCAGCCCTTCTCGTCCGTGCGGGCGCCGTCCACGCTGACCGAGAAGCCGTTGCCGTCCGGGCGTTCGTAGTCCTGGCGGAAGCTGTTGACGAACTCCTCGGGGCGGACGGTCGACGGCTCGGGCAGCCGTCCGTCGGCGAGGGTGCGGCGGGCGAAGCCGTACGAGGCGGTGTCGACGTCCAGGGCGAAGGTGGAGAGGTAGTCGGGGGCCGGCGCGACCTCGCGGCCGGCGTCACCCGTCTGCTCGCCCTTCTGATCCCCCTGGGCGGAGCCCGAGGTCCTGCCCGGGGCGGGCAGCGGCAGCGTACGGCCGCCCGACTTGTCCGAGCGGTCCGAGGTGTTGTCGTGGCTGCCGCCGCTCCCGCTGCAGGCGGACAGCAGCAGGCCGCCCGCGGCCGTGAGGGCGACCAGCGCGCCGCGCAGCCGCCGTATTCGGTACCGCTTCATCCGTGCCCCCTTGTGTCGGCTGACGCCGTCGTCTGTGACTGTGACGGCCGAGGGGGCCCGGATGTGCGCTACAGGGTGTTGCGGATGGATCTCAAAGCGGCCACGACAGGCGGCTGTTGAGACCGGTAGGTGACCCTCCGGAGACCTACGACACGATGTCCTTGCGCCGGAAACCGCGGAAGGCCAGGGCGAACAGCACGAGCGCGTACGTTACCGAGACGGCCGTGCCCTGGATCATGCCGCCCCACTCCGGGTTCGGCTGGACGGCGTCGGCCCAGGCGAACTGCCAGTGCGCGGGCAGGAAGTCGCGCCAGTCGCCGAGAGCGGTCACCGCGTCCAGCACATTGCCGACGATCGTGAGACCCACGGCGCCGCCGACCGCGCCCAGCGGGGCGTCCGTCCTCGTCGACAGCCAGAACGCGAGCCCGGCGGTGACCAGTTGGGACACGAAGATGTACGCCACCACGATCAGCAGGCGCTGGGCCGCGGTGCCCGTGGACAGCGCGCCGCCGGTGGGGATCTCCAGTGGGCCCCAGCCGTAGGCCGCCGTGCCCACGGCCAGCGCCACGACCGGCAGCAGGACCATCGCGGCCAGGCTGAGGCCGAGCGCCACGACAAGCTTGGACCACAGCAGCCGCGCCCGGGGAACGGGCGCCGCCAGCAGATACCGCAGCGACGACCAGCTCGCCTCGGAGGCGATCGTGTCCCCGCAGAACAGCGCGACGGGGACCACCAGGAGGAAACCGGCGGAGACGAACAGGTTCACCGCGGCGAAGTTCGCCCCCGACGCGGTGGCCGTGTCCATCAGGCTGACCTGGCCGTTGCGCGAGCCCGGCTCGCCGCCGATCGCGAAGGCGATGACGAGGACGAAGGGCAGCAGTCCGAGGACCGCCCCCATGACGAGGGTGCGGCGCCGCTTCAACTGCCGTATGAGCTCGACGCGCAGGGGCAGTGTCCGCCGCGCGCGGTACCCGTCGGCCGTCTCGGTCCGCTCGACGAGCGTGCTCATGCGGAGCCTCCGATCAGGGTGAGGAAGGCGTCTTCGAGCCGGCGGTTGGGGCCGACCGATGCCACCGGGACTTCGAGCCGGACGAGCTCCACCACGAGGCGCTGTGCGCTGCCGCCGGGCTCGAGGCGGACCACCAGCCCGTCCTCGGTGCCCACGGCCGAGACCACGCCGGGCAGCGCGGCGACCTTCTCGACCACCGGCTCCTCCACGCGTGAACCGGTGCCCACCAGGAGGGTGTCGCCGGAGCCGATGATCTCGGCCACCGGGCCCGCCTGGACCAGTCGCCCCCGGTCCATGACCACGAGATGCGTGCAGGTCTGTTCGACCTCGGCGAGGAGATGGCTGGAGACGATGACGGTACGGCCGGCCGCGGCGTAGCGGATCATGACCTCGCGCATCTCGCGGATCTGGGGCGGGTCGAGGCCGTTGGTCGGCTCGTCCAGGATCAGCAGGTCCGGCAGGCCCAGCATGGCCTGGGCGATGGCGAGCCGCTGGCGCATGCCCTGGGAGTACGTGCGGACCGCGCGGGCCAGTGCGTCCCCGAGGCCGGCGATCTCCAGCGCCTCGGCGAGATGGGCGTCCTCGGGCGGGCGTCCGGTGGCCTGCCAGTACAGCTCCAGGTTCTCGCGGCCCGTGAGGTGCGGGAGGAAGCCCGCACCCTCGACGAAGGCACCGACCCGGGAGAGCACCGGCGCGCCCGGCCGGATCGCGTGCCCGAAGACGCGGATCTCGCCGTCGTCCGGCTTGATCAGGCCCATGAGCATGCGCAGGGTGGTCGTCTTGCCCGCGCCGTTCGGCCCGAGGAGGCCGAGGATGTGGCCCTTCTCCACGCGGAACGACAGGTCCCGGACCGCGTACCGGTCGGCGGACCGGGCGTAGCGCTTGCTCAGGTCCGTGATCTGGAGCGGGACTTCGGCCAGCCCGGGATCGGGCGAACCCGCGCTCGTCCGCCGGCGGCCGGTGAGCAGCAGGGCGAGGGCGACCAGCGCGCCGGCCAGCGGCAGCCACCACACCCAGCCGGGCAGCGGTGCGGCCGCGGTCGTCACACCGGGGGCGGTCGGCACCTGGAGGTCGCCCTTCAGGGAGACCGTGTAGGTCGCGGGGCTCACCGGTGAGGCGTAACCGAGGTCCGTCGAGGCGATGACCAGGCGCAGCCGGTGGCCCTTCTGCACCTCGTGGTCGATGGCCGGCAGGGTGAGCCGGACGTCCTTGCCGGCCTTCGCGCCCTCGACCCGCAGAGGCGTCACCAGCTGTGAGGGCAGCACCTGCCGGGTGCCGTCAGGACCGACGTCGTAGACCTTGGTGAAGAGCACCGCGTCGTCGCTGGTCGACTTCACGTGCACCGTCGCCGTCGGGGAGCCGGTGATCCGCAGGTCGTCGGCGACGGGGGCGGACTCGAACTTCGCGTACTGCCCGGGGAAGTCGAGCGAGACGCCGACGCCGAGGGACGAGAGCTGTGACAGGCCGCCGGACCCGCCGAAGCCGGGGAGGGCCGAGATGGCGGGCGGAGACGCGCCCGCCGGATTCCGGAAGCTCTGCTCGCGGCCGGCCAGCGCGACCGGGCGGAGTCCGCTCTCCAGACCCGGATACGTGTCCCCGCTCGCGCCCCGCAACTGCGCGGCGCCGTCGGTGGAGTCGACGCCTCCGGTGCGGGTGACACGGAAGGCTGGGCCGGTGTCCGCCTTCGTGTCGTCCTTCAGATAGCGGTCGAACCAGGAGGTGACCCGGGCTTGCACGCGGGCGGTCTCCATGTCCCCGCCGTCGTGCCCACCGGAGATCCAGTCGACGTCCACGGGTGCGCCGTTGGCCCGGATCGCCTTCGCCGTCGCGTCGGCCTGGCCGAGCGGGAAGAGCGAGTCGGACTGGCCCTGCACCAGGAGGGTCGGCACCTTGATGCGGTCGCCGACGGCGGACGGGGACCGGGCGTCGAGCAGCGCGCGGGCCGCCGCGTCCGGCTTCCCGGCCTCGGCGACCCGGTTGTACATGGTGCACAGCTGCGCCTCGAAGCGGTCGCAGCCGCCTCCGGAGCTGATGAACAGGCCGGCCCAGAGCTTCTTGAACACACCGTTCGGGAACAGGGCGTCCGCCAGATTCCAGTACGTGATCTCGGGGGCGATCGCGTCGACCCGGTCGTCGTACCCGGCGGCGAGCAGCGAGACCGCTCCGCCGTACGAGGCGCCGCTGACGCCCACGCGCGGGTCGCCGGCCTTGTCGAGCTGCACCTCCGGGCGCTTGGCCAGCCAGTCGATGAGCTTCGAGGCGTCGGCGACCTCGGCCTTGGGGTCGTTCAGCCCGATCTTGCCGGTGGACTTGCCGAAGCCGCGGGCCGACCAGGTCAGTACCGCGTACCCGTCGCGGGCGAGCTGCTCCGCCTGGCTGCGGACGTCGTCCTTGCTGCCGCCGAAGCCATGGGCCAGCAGCACGGCGGGGCGGCGGCCCGAGCCCGCGGTGAAGTACGACGTGTCGATCCTCACACCGTCACCCACGGACATGAGTCTGTCGGCACGGTGCACGGGTGGGGCCTCGTCCGAGGCGACAGCCGTCCACGTACCGGCGCCGGCGAGCACGACCACGGCGGCCGCGGCGGCGATCCACCGGCGCGGCCCCCGCAGCGCGGTTCGGGGCAGTCGAAGATCCATGCGTCAACCGTAAAGGCCCGCACCGACAACCGATGCAGCCACCGGGTTGAACCCACCGCCCTCCCCTGGGAGTACGGTCGCGGCCGCGTGTACCGCAGCCGTGGTACGAACGCCCCATGGAGATTCGCCGCGCCACCACCGTCGATGAACTGGCCGCCGCCGAGCACCTCTTCGACCACCCGGTACGGCCCGAGTGGGCCCGGCGCTTCCTGGACACGCAGGGACACCATCTCTTCCTCGCCCACGAGGAGGGGGAGGGCCCGGTGGGTTTCGTGAGCGGTGTGGAGACGGTGCACCCCGACAAGGGGACCGAAATGTTCCTGTATGAGCTGGCGGTCGCCGGGCCCTTCCGGCGGCGGGGCACCGGACGCGCGCTGATCCGGACGCTGGCCGCCCTCGCCCGCGAACGCGGCTGTTACGGGATGTGGGTCGGCGTCGACACCGGAAACGACGTCGCCCTCGCCACCTACCGCAGCGCGGGTGGCAAGGACGACGGCACGTGCACCGTGGTGACGTGGGACTTCAGCTGACGCCGGACAGGCCCTGGTCCTGCGCGTCCTCCGGGATCGACACCAGCCAGCGGGTCTCGCGGCGCGGACGCAGGTAGAAGGCCCAGTACAGGGTGGCGACGGCCGTGATGCCGCCGGTCCACAGCAGGTAACCGGCCTCCTGCTGGCTGAGGATGTAGGCGAGGACGGCGATCAGCAGGACCGGCACGGCGGGCCACAGCGGCATCCGCCAGGCCGAGGTGTGGGCGTGCTTGCCGCGCCGGGCGAGCAGCGCGGCGACCGCGACGAGCAGGTACATGCCGGTGACGGAGACGCCCGTGACGCCGTAGAGGGTGTCCAGGTTCACGAAGCACAGGAGCGCGCCGGGGACGCCCACGAGGAGCGTGGCGACCCAGGGGGAGCCGAAGCGGCCGAGGCGGGAGAGGCCCCGGTTGACCGGCTCGGGCCAGGCCTTGTCGCGGGCGGAGGCGAACAGGACGCGGGAGTTCTGGATGACCATGACGATGCCCGCGTTGATGATCGCGAGGGCGACGCAGAGGCTGACGAACGTACCGACGGCGGAGTTGGACCAGGCGGTGACCATGCTGCTGATGTCGCCGCCGGTCAGGGCCGAGAGGTCCGGGGCGCCCATGGTGATCGCGACGACCGGCACCAGGATGATCACCGTCGAGATGGCGAGGGTGGCGAGCACGGTGCGGGCGACGTTGCGGCGCGGGTTCTCCAGCTCCTCGGAGAGGTAGACCGCGGTCGAGAAGCCCTGGGTGATGAACAGGGCGATGGCGAGCCCGGAGACCACCAGCATGGCCGTGACGGTGTCCGTGTGGCCTCCGGAGCCCGCGACCTGCATCGAGGTGAGGCTGCCGAGCCCGCGCTCGCCGTGCGAGAAGCCGAGGACCGCCACGACGGCCGCCGCGATGACTTCGAGGACCAGGAAGACGCCGGTGATCCAGGCGTTGGCGCGCAGGTCGAGGAGGCCGGCGAGGGTGGCCAGGAGCATCACGCCGGCGCCCGCCATCGAGGGGTTCAGGTGCACGATCGGCGCGAGGTAGTCCGCCGTGCCCATGGCGATCACCGGCGGCACGATCATCACGACCAGCAGGGAGAGCACGAAGACCAGCCAGCCGGCGAGGCGGCCGGCCATCGTCGAGACCATGGCGTACTCGCCGCCCGCGCTGGGGATGAGGGTGCCCAGCTCCGAGTAACAGAACGCCACGGCGATACAGAGGACCGAGCCGATCGCGATGGTGAGCGCGGTCGCCGTACCGAGGGACGAGAAGAGATCGGGCACGACCACGAAGAGCGTGGAGGCGGGGGTCACGCAGGAGAGCGTCAGCAGCGTGCCACCGACGATTCCGATGGAGCGCTTGAGCTGAGGGCTGCCGGAGGCCGTGGGGGCGGCGTCCAGGACGGCGGTCTCGACAGGGCGGAGCGTGTCGGTCATGAAGCGGTTCCGATCGACTCGTGCGTCAGGTGATTCGGGCGGGAGCGTTATCGCCTCCGGCGGCTCGTGTCGTACATCTCTCGTCCGCTCCCGGCGCTGAATGGAACCCCGACGAAAACCATCACGTCAATGGCTGTTTACCTACGGAATCCGCAGATGGGAAGCGACCCAGGCCACATCACTTTCCCAGGCTTTGACGCCTCCATGTGGCAATCATCAAGATCTCTGCGAATGTGACCTTGCTTTCGAAGGTCAGCCAGCCATAACCCCTGCGTCACCCGTTTCATCCCGTCTGAACGGGAACCGTTGCGGGGGCGTTAAAAAAACGTGCAGCCGTCCGCATTGCGGACGGCTGCACGGGCGGTTCCGAGCACGCTCAGTGGTTGCGCGGGAACCCCAGGTCGACGCCGGCCGGCGCCTCGGACGGGTCCGGCCAGCGGGTGGTGACGACCTTGCCGCGGGTGTAGAAGTGCGTGCCGTCGTTGCCGTAGATGTGGTGGTCTCCGAAGAGGGAGTCCTTCCAGCCACCGAAGGAGTGGTAGCCCACGGGCACCGGGATCGGCACGTTCACGCCGACCATGCCCGCCTCCACCTCCAGCTGGAAGCGGCGGGCGGCGCCGCCGTCCCGGGTGAAGATCGCGGTGCCGTTGCCGAACGGCGAGGCGTTGATGAGGTCGAGGCCCTCCTCGTACGTGTCCACCCGCAGGACGCACAGCACCGGGCCGAAGATCTCGTCCCGGTACGCGTCCGAGGTGACCGGCACCCGGTCGAGCAGCGAGAGGCCGATCCAGTGGCCGTCCTCGAAGCCCTCGACCGTGTATCCGGTGCCGTCGAGGACGACCTCGGAGCCCTGGTCGGCCGCGCCCTTCACATAGGACGCCACCTTGTCGCGGTGCGCGGCCGTGATCAGCGGGCCCATCTCGGACGCCGGGTCGTTGCCGGGACCGATCTTGATCTTCTCGGCGCGCTCGCGGATCTTCGCCACCAGCTCGTCGCCGATCGCGCCGACGGCCACGACGGCCGAGATGGCCATGCAGCGCTCGCCCGCGGAGCCGTACGCGGCCGAGACCGCGGCGTCGGCCGCCGCGTCCAGGTCGGCGTCCGGGAGGACCAGCATGTGGTTCTTGGCGCCGCCCAGGGCCTGGACGCGCTTGTGGTTCGCGGCGGCGGTGGTGTGGATGTGGCGGGCGATCGGGGTCGAGCCCACGAAGGAGACCGCGGCGACGTCCGGGTGCTCCAGCAGACGGTCGACGGCCACCTTGTCGCCGTGCACGACATTGAAGACGCCGTCGGGCAGGCCCGCCTCGGCGAGCAGCTCGGCGATCTTCATCGACGCCGACGGGTCCTTCTCGGACGGCTTGAGGACGAAGGTGTTCCCGCACGCGATGGCCATCGGGAACATCCACATCGGCACCATGGCCGGGAAGTTGAACGGCGTGATGCCGGCGACGACACCCAGCGGCTGGCGGATCGAGGACACGTCGACCCGGGAGGCCACCTCGGTGGACAGCTCGCCCTTCAGCTGCACGGTGATCCCGCAGGCCAGATCGACGATCTCCAGGCCACGGGCGACCTCGCCGAGCGCGTCCGAGTGCACCTTGCCGTGCTCGGCGGTGATCAGCTCGGCGATCGCGTCGCGGTTGGCGTCCAGCAGGGCCCGGAACCTGAAGAGGATCGCGGTCCGCCTGGCGAGCGAGGAGGTGCCCCAGGTCGCGTACGCCTCCTTGGCGGCGGCGACCGCGGCGTCCACCTCGTCGGCGGTCGCGAAGGCGACCTTCGTGGTGACGGCGCCGGTCGCCGGGTCGGTGACCGGCCCGTACGTACCCGACGCGCCTTCGGCGGGCTTCCCGCCGATCCAGTGGTTGACGATCTTCGTCATGCCAGTAACTCCCTCACAGATGGCGGCGTCGGGTGGAGACGTGCCGGTCGTACTCGTCGCGCGCCTTGACCGCCGACGGTCGGGTCGCGGTCTCGGCCACAGGTACATCCCACCAGGCCTGGGCCGGAGGCGCGCCCGACACTGTGTCTGCCGTTTCGGTCTCCACGTAGACACATGTGGGAGTGTCCGCGGCCCGCGCCTCGGCCAGCGCCGCCCGCAGGTCACGGACGGTCTTCGCGCGTAGGACGCGCAGGCCCAGGCTGGCCGCGTTGGCGGCCAGGTCGACGGGGAGCGGCGCCCCCGTGTACGTACCGTCGGCGGCCCGGTAGCGGTACGCGGTACCGAAACGCTCGCCGCCCACCGACTCCGAGAGCCCGCCGATGGACGCGTAGCCGTGGTTCTGCAGGATGAGCACCTTGACCGGGATGTTCTCCTGGACGGCCGTGACGATCTCCGTGGGCATCATCAGATAGGTGCCGTCGCCGACCAGCGCCCACACGGGACGCCCGGGCGCCGCCATGCGCACGCCGATCGCGGCCGGGATCTCGTAGCCCATGCAGGAGTAGCCGTACTCGACGTGGTACTGGTCGCGCGAGCGCGCCCGCCACAGCTTGTGCAGGTCGCCGGGGAGCGAACCGGCCGCGTTGATGAGGATGTCCTCCTCGTCCACCAGCGCGTCGAGTATGCCGAGGACCTGCGGCTGGGTGGGCCGGATGTCGGGGTCCTCCGCCTCGTACGCGGCGTCGACCCGGTACTCCCAGCGCTCCTTGTCGTCGGTGTACTCCATGACGTACGCCGGCTCGACGCGGTGGCCGTGCAGGGTGAGGGCCTCGGTGAGCTCTTCCAGTCCGGCGCGCGCGTCCGCGACGAGGGTCTGTCCGGACAGCTTGTGGGCGTCGTACGGCGCGATGTTGAGGTTCAGGAAGCGCACGGCCGGGTTGCTGAAGAGGGTGCCCGAGGCGGTGGTGAAGTCCGTGTAGCGGGTGCCGACGCCGATCACCAGGTCGGCGGTGCGGGCGAGTTCGTCCGCGGTCGCGGTGCCGGTGTGGCCGATGCCGCCGACGTCCTGGGGATGGTCCCACCGCAGGGACCCCTTGCCCGCCTGGGTCGAGGCGACCGGGATGCCGGTGGCCCCGGCGAGCTCCGCCAGCGCGGTCTCGGCGCGGCTGTGGTGGACGCCGCCGCCAGCCACGATGAGCGGCCGCCGGGCCTCGCGGACCGCCCGGACCGCGGCGGACAGCTCGGCGGAGTCGGGCGCCGGACGCCGGACGGTCCAGACGCGCTCCGCGAAGAACTCCTCCGGCCAGTCGTACGCCTCCGCCTGCACGTCCTGCGGCAGCGCCAGTGTGACCGCCCCCGTCTCGACGGGGTCGGTGAGCACCCGCATCGCCTGGAGCGCGGCCGGGATGAGCGCCTCGGGACGGGAGATCCGGTCGAAGTACTTCGACACCGGACGCAGACAGTCGTTGACCGACACATCGCCCGCGTACGGCACTTCGAGCTGCTGGAGCACCGGGTCGGCGGCGCGGGTGGCGAAGATGTCGCCGGGCAGGAGCAGCACCGGGAGGTGGTTGACCGTCGCGAGGGCGGCGCCGGTGACGAGGTTGGTGGCGCCGGGGCCGATGGAGGTGGTGACGGCGTGCGTCGACAGCCGGTTGGACTGCCGCGCGTACCCCACCGCCGCGTGCACCATGGCCTGTTCGTTGCGGCCCTGGTGGTACGGCATCTCGTCGCCGTACTCGACGAGGGCCTGGCCGATCCCCGCCACGTTGCCGTGGCCGAAGATGCCCCAGGTGGCGCCGATCAGCCGCTGCCGCTCACCGTCCCGCTGCGTGTACTGGGCGGCCAGGAAATGCACCAGCGCCTGCGCGACCGTCAGCCGGGTCGTCGTCCGTGGCGCCTTCGCCGTCGGCTCTGTCATCGGTACCCCTCCGTGTGCTCCGGGTGGAAGCAGATCCGCCATTCCCGCTCCTTGCCCGGTCCGGCCATCACGTTCAGGTAGTACATCGTGTGGCCGGGCTGGGCGATGGAGGGGCCGTGCCATCCGTCGGGGACGAGGACGGCATCGCCGCTGCGGACCTCGGCGAGGACGTCGGATCCGCCCTCACGCGAAGGGAATACGCGCTGGTACCCGAAACCGTTCGGACCGTCGATCTCGAAGTAGTAGATCTCCTCCAGCTCGGTCTCCTGCCCCGGCCGGTTCTCGTCGTGCTTGTGGGGCGGGTACGAGGACCAGTTGCCGCCGGGAGTGATGACCTCGACGGCGATGAGCTGGTCGCAGTCGAAGGCGTCGGCCGAGGCGAAGTTGCGCACCTGGCGTGCGCAGGTGCCGCTGCCGCGGTCTTCGACGGGAACCTCCGGCGCGGGGCCGTAGCGGGCGGGGAGTCTGCGCTCGCACTTCGCTCCTGCCAGGGCGAAGCGGCCTCCCGCACCGGAGGCGATCAGTACCCGGGCGTCGCGGGGCACGTACACGAAGTCGCTGACTCCGCTGAACACGCTGTCCCTGCCCAGGATGTGGAACTCTTCGTCCTCTGTTCGCACGGTACAACCGCCACTGAGGGGAAGCACGATCCACTCACTGTCACCCGTGGTGAACGTATGGGTGCCTCCCGGGGCGAGTTCGACGACGCGCAGGCTGCTGTGGGTCCAGCCGGCGCGCTCGGGGTCGATGTCGACGGCGTACAGCGGGCCGGCGGACGCGCCCTTGCGGACGTACAGCTCGTTGCTCGTCATCCTGTCCTCACAGAAGTCCTACGGCGGTGTCCACCGCGGCGGTCACATCCCCGCCGGCCGGGTACAGCAGGGAGCGGCCGACGACCAGGCCCTGCACGGTGGGGAGTTGGAGCGCGCCGCGCCACTTCTCGTAGGCGCGATCCTGGTCCTCGCCGACATCGCCGCCGAGGAGCACGGCGGGCAGCGTGGAGGCCTCCATGACGCGGGCCATGTCGTCGGGGTTCTCGGTGACGGGCACCTTCAGCCAGGTGTACGCCGAACTGCCGCCCAGGCCGCTCGCGATGGCGATCGACTTGGTGACGGCCTCCGCGCTCAGGTCGTTGCGCAGCGCGCCGGTGGCGGGGTCGCGCCGGCAGAGGAACGGCTCGACGAACACGGGGAGCCGGCGCTCGGCCATCTCGTCGATGGTCCGCGCGGTTGACTCCAGGGTGCGCAGCGAACCCGGGTCGTCGTAGTCGATCCGCAGCAGCAGCTTGCCCGCGTCGAAGCCGAACCGCTCGATGTCCCGCGGGCGGTGGCCGGTGAAGCGGTCGTCCAGCTCGAAGGCCGCGCCGGCGAGGCCACCCCGGTTCATCGAGCCGAGGACGACCTTGTGGTCGAGGGCACCGAGCAGCAGGAGGTCGTCGAGTATGTCGGCGGTGGCGAGGACGCCGTCGACGCCCGGTCTGCTCAGCGCCAGACAGAGCCGTTCCAGGAGGTCGGTGCGGTTCGCCATGGCGAGCTTGCGGTCGCCCACGGCGAGGGCACCACGCGCCGGGTGGTCCGCGGCGATGATCATCAGCCGGCCGCTGTCGTTGACGAGGGGACGGCGGGGGCGCCGGGCCGCGGCCTCGGCGATGGCCTCGGGGTGGTGAGCACGGGTGCGGACGAGATCGGCCAGGTCGACGCCCTTGCGGTCCCGGGCAGCGTCGGCCCGGGTGCCGCCGCCGGCCCCGTCGGCCTTGGGGTCGCGGCCTGCCCTGTACGGCGTGGGGTCGCCCCCTTCCCGGTACGGCGAGGTGTCGTCCCCTTCGTGGCGCGCTCCCCCGACGGATCCCGCCCTCACCGCACCGCTCCCGCGGTGAGCGCGTCCTCGACCTCGTCCGGGGTCGGCATCGCCGAGGAGCACTCGAGCCGGGACGCGACGACGGCGCCCGCGGCGTTGGCGTACCGCATGACGTGTTCCAGCTCCCAGCCGGCGAGCAGGCCGTGGCAGAGGGAGCCGCCGAACGCGTCGCCGGCGCCCAGGCCGTTGAGGACCGTCACCGGGAGGGGCGGCACCTCGGCGGACGTGCCGTCGCGGTGGACGGCGAGGACGCCCTTGGGGCCCTGTTTGACGACGGCGAGTTCGACGCCCGCCTCGAGGAGGGCCCCGGCCGCGGCATGGGGTTCACGCTCGCCGGTGGCGATCTCGACCTCGTCGATGTTGCCGACGGCGACCGTGGTGTGGCGCAGGGCCTCGGTGTAGAAGGGGCGCGCCGACTCGGGGTCGGCCCAGAACATGGGGCGCCAGTCGAGGTCGAAGACCGTCGTACCGGACCGCGCGCGGTGGGCGAGCGCGGCGAGCGTCGCCGTACGGCTGGGCTCCTCGCTCAGGCCGGTGCCCGTCACCCAGAAGATGCGCGCCGAACGGATGGCGTCCAGGTCGAGTTGGTGCGCGTCGATCTCCAGGTCGGGGGCCTTGGGCTGCCGGTAGAAGTAGAGCGGGAAGTCGTCCGGCGGGAAGACCTCGCAGAAGGTGACCGGCGTCGGAAGCCCGGCGACGGGTGTGACCCAGCGGTCGTCGACGCCGAAGTCGCGCAGCTGTTCGTGGAGGTACGTGCCGAAGGGGTCGTCACCCGTCCGCGTGATCACCGCCGTACGCCGGCCGAGCCGGGACGCGGCCACCGCGACGTTCGTCGCCGACCCGCCGAGGAACTTCCCGAAGGACGACACCCGGGCCAGCGACACGCCCGTCTGCAACGGGTAGAGGTCCACGCCGATCCGCCCCATGGTGATCAGGTCGTACGCCATCGAGTTCCCTTCGCTTCGGCTGTCCCCAGGTCTAGCCCGGCGCGGGGAGCCCTGTCAACGTTTTGTCCAGACATTCGGACCAGCCCTTGACACCTCTCCTGAGCGGTCGGAAGCTGACGCTCATGACGTCGTTGTCACCTCACTCCTCACTGTCCCGTATCCGGATCGGTTCGGCTCCCGACTCCTGGGGCGTCTGGTTCCCGGACGACCCTCAGCAGGTGCCCTGGCAGCGCTTCCTCGACGAGGTCTCCGAGTCCGGTTACGAGTGGATCGAGCTGGGCCCGTACGGCTATCTGCCCACCGATCCGGCCGTCCTCAAGGAGGAGACCGCGCGGCGCGGGCTCACGGTCTCGGCCGGCACGGTCTTCACCGGGCTGCACCGGGGACCTGACGTCTGGGACGCCACCTGGGCGCACGTCTCCGACATCGCGGCGCTCACCCAGGCGATGGGCGCCGAGCACCTCGTCGTCATCCCCTCCTTCTGGCGGGACGACAAGACGGGCGCGGTGCTGGAGGACAGCACGCTGACGCCGACCCAGTGGCGCAATCTCACCGCCCAGACCGAGCGTCTCGGCCACGAGGTGCGGGAGCGCTACGGCCTGCGGATCGTCGTCCACCCGCATGCCGACACCCACATCGACAGCGAGGAGAACGTCACCCGATTCCTCGACGCGACCGACTCCTCGCTCGTCTCGCTGTGTCTGGACACCGGGCACTACGCGTACTGCGGCGGCGACAACGTCAAGCTCATCGAGACGTACGGCGAGCGCATCGGCTACCTCCACCTCAAGCAGGTGGACCCGCTGATCCTGGCCGAGGTGCGGGCGAACGAGGTGCCGTTCGGGCCGGCCGTGGCCCGCGGCGTCATGTGCGAACCACCGTCCGGCGTACCGGCGTTGGAGCCCGTGCTCGCCGCCGCGCAGCAGCTCGGCGTCGACCTCTTCGCGATCGTCGAGCAGGACATGTACCCGTGCCCGCCGGACAAGCCCCTGCCGATCGCCCGACGCACCCGGTCCTTCCTCAGGTCCTGCGGGGCTTAGGGGGTCTGCGGGACGTCGGGGTTCTGCAGGCCCTGCGGGGCTGGGGTCTGCGCGCCCTGCGGGGGCCGCTCACGGCGGTGATTGCGTCACCCGTGTCACAAAGAACCCCCTTCTGTCACACATGTCGCGTGTACGCGGGTCTTGGGTCACACCCGGGCGACAGGCACGTCCTCCTGATCACTCTGTGTCGTTCAGCGGGCACAGGCTTTGTGATCGCCAGCGCAGCGCCCGGCTCCCCCGACGGCCACCCCCGGCCGCCGCTGCGGCGCGCGTAGGGAGGTGCCACTCATGACCGACCGTAGGCTCTGGTCGTACAAGGAGATCGCGGCGCACATCAAGGTGCAGCCGGACACCGTGCGGTCCTACCGCAAGCACGGGCTGCTGCCGCCCCCCGACCACGTCGAGGGCGGGAAACCGTACTGGTACGCCGACACCGTCCGGGCCTGGGTCGCCTCCCGTCCCGGCAACCGCGGACGCAGATACGACTGACCCGCTCGCGCTGCGACCTGTGCCCCGCCCGTCACTTGATCCCGTGGTGCGGGGCACAGCCCTTTATTCGTTTGTCCGTACGCCGTCCGACTGCCGAGAATCCGGAGATGAACTTCTCCGACAAGCCTGTCCTCACCGGCGCGAAGACCGTGCTGCGGCCGTTCACCGAGGACGACGCGGTCGGCATGGCCGGGATCATCGAGGACCCGGACGTCATCCGCTTCACCTTCGAACCCTCCACCGACCTCACCCTGGAGCGATTGCGTTCCTGGTACGGCTCCCGTGGTGACAGCGACGACCGGCTGGATCTCGCCGTGACCGACCGCGCCACCGGTGAACTGCTCGGCGAAGTGGTCCTGTACGACTGGGACCCGCGCAACCGCAGCTGCACCTTCCGCACCCTCATCGGGCCCCGGGGCCGCGGGCGCGGCATCGGGACGGAGGCGACACGGCTGATCGTCGGGCACGGCTTCGAGCAACTGGGGCTGCACCGCATCGCGTTGGAGGTCTACGGCCACAACCACCGGGCCCGCCGCGTCTACGAGAAGGTCGGCTTCGTGACGGAGGGTGTCCGACGGGAGGCCCAACTCCGGGACGGCGAGTGGACCGACGAGGTCCTCATGTCGCTCCTCGCCCCGGAGTGGAACGCGCATCGCGGGCACCCGGACGCACCGGACGCCGCCCGGCCCACCGGCGCGGTCAGCTCCACGGCTCGATGACCGTCACCCCCGGCCCGGGTGCCGTCCCCATCGCGGCCAGCGCGGCCGGCGCCGCGTCCAGCGGAAGGGTGGACGTGACCAGGAGGTCGGGTCGCAGCACGCCCGCCCGCACCAGCTCCAGCATCCCCGGGTAGGCGTGCGCGGCCATCCCGTGGCTGCCCAGCACTTCCAGTTCGAGACCGATCACACGGGACATCGGGACCGGCGTCGAGCCCGTCGGCGAGGGGAGCAGCCCCACCTGGACATGGCGGCCGCGCCGGCGCAGGCCGTTCACCGAGGCGGCGCAGGTCGCCGGAGCCCCGAGCGCGTCCAGGGAGAGATGGGCGCCGCCTCCCGTCAGCTCGCGCACCGCCTCCGCCGGGTCCCCGGTCCCCGACGCGTCCACGCACTCGGCGGCCCCGAACTTCCGTGCCAGATCCAGCGCCCGGGGGGAGACGTCGACCGCGACGACCCGCGCCCCGCAGGCCGCCGCGATCATCACGGCCGACAGCCCGACGCCCCCGCAGCCGTGCACCGCGACCCACTCGCCCGCCGCCACCCGCCCCTGCGCGACCACCGCGCGGAACGCCGTGGCGAAGCGGCAGCCGAGGGCCGCCGCCGTCGCGGACGACAGCTCCTCCGGCACCGCGACCAGATTCACCTCCGCGTGGTCCAGCGCCACGTACTGCGCGAAGGAGCCCCAGTGCGTGAACCCCGGCTGGGTCTGCCGCTCGCACACCTGCTGGTCGCCCGCCGCACAGGCGGCGCAGCTTCCGCAGGCGCAGACGAAGGGGACGGTGACCCGGTCGCCGGGGCGCCAGCAGGTCACCCGGCCGCCCACCGCCTCGACGACACCGGCCAGTTCGTGCCCCGGGACGTGCGGGAGGGTGATGTCCGGGTCGTGTCCCATCCAGCCGTGCCAGTCGCTCCGGCACAGGCCGGTGGCCTCGACTCGCACCACGACCCCGTGCTCCTCGGGCCGCGGGTCCGCCACCTCACGCACCTCGGCCGGTTCGCCGTACCGCTCGAACACCACTGCCCGCATGTGCCTCGCCCCTCCGCCCGGAGATCAACGTCCCGGCGAACGCTAGCCTCGCGCCTCGGCCTTGTCCCGGTCGCGCCCCTCCGCGTCCGGCTCACCGGGACCCTCCGGCACCTCGGACTGCGACATAAGGGTTCTCTCGCATAAAGTTCGGACAAACCAGCCCGAGCCCGAGGGATGTGACGTGACCCAGTCTCCGCCGCCCGGCGCGCCCCGAGCCCGTATTCCCGGCCCCCAGCAACCCCCGCCCCCGTACCCCTCGATCCGCGCCGGCCTCTGGCGGCGGTGCCTGTGGGGCGGGCTCGCACTGTGGGCGCTGACCGCGCTCGTCACGTACGCGACGAAGAACACCACCCTGCTGCCGACCCTGATCCTGCTCGGCAGTTTCCTCGTCCCCGTCACCTTCGTGCTCTGGGCGTACGAGCGGCACGGCCGCGACCTGGGCGTCCAGGTGATCCTCGGCTGCTTCCTGACCGGCGGTCTCCTCGGCGTGCTCGGCGCGTCGGTGATGGAGTACTACCTGCTGCACCCTTCGCTGTGGATGTACGTCGGCGTCGGCCTGATCGAGGAGGCGGTGAAGCTCGCCGCGCTGATGTTCGTGCTGCGCCGCCGGCCGCGGATCCACGGGCTGCGGGCCGGACTCGTACTGGGCGCGAGCGTCGGCTTCGGTTTCGCGGCCCTGGAGAGCGCGGGGTACGCCTTCAACGCGGCTGTCTCCCTGCAGGGCATCGACCTGCGCGCCCTGCTCGAGACCGAGATCCTGCGCGGGGTGCTCGCCCCCTTCGGGCACGGGCTGTGGACGGCGATCGCCGGCGCCGTACTACTGGCGCACCGCCACCCGAACGGGCGGTTCCAGTTCACCGGACGGGTGCTCGGCACCTACCTCGGGGTCTCCCTGCTGCACGCCCTGTGGGACTCGACGCACGGCATCGCGATCTGGCTCGTGGCGCGGCTGACGAGTACCGGGCTCAGCAAGGCGCTCTTCGGGGTGGGCTACATCCCGGCCCCGACCGACGAGCAGAAACATCTCTTCACGCTGTTCTCGGTGGGCGGCATGGTCGTCGTGGCACTGCTGGGCGTCGCCTGGGTGCGCTCGCTCGCCCGGCGGGACCCCTCTTGGAGAAATACCCCCTAGGGGTATAGTGTGGAGAGCGTCGGGAGGGGACCCTGGATTCCCGGGTGCCCCACCCGTGCACCGACGCCCCACATGCCTCGACGAGGAGTAACGCCATGACCGCCCAGACCGACACCCAGGGCTCCATCACGACCGTCTACCAGGTGAGCGGGATGAGCTGCGGGCACTGTGAAGGCTCCGTCTCCACCGAGATCTCCGGGATCCCCGGCGTGACCTCCGTGAAGGCCGTGGCCTCCTCCGGCGAGGTGACCGTGGTCTCCGCCGCACCGCTCGACGACGAGGCCGTACGCGCCGCCGTCGACGAGGCGGGCTTCGAGCTCACCGGCAAGGCCTAGGAGACAGGCCCACCCTGGCACCTCGGCGGCCCACAACAGCTTCTTCTCCACACCGGGCCGTACCGACCAGCTGATACTGGCTCCGTACGGCCCGGCTCATTGACTGGAGCCGGACACATGACCACCGCAGCACCCGAGACCCCGATAACGCAGGCCTCCCCCGCGTCGGAGGTGGAGCTCACCATCGGCGGGATGACCTGCGCCTCCTGCGCGGCCCGCGTCGAGAAGAAGCTCAACCGCATGGACGGGGTCACCGCCACGGTGAACTACGCGACACAACGGGCGAAGGTCGCGTATCCCGAAGGGGTCCAGGTCGCCGACCTGATCGCCACCGTGGTGAAGACGGGCTACACGGCCGAGGAGCCGGCACCGCCCGCGCCCCCGGAGGAGGACGCGGCGCCCGCCGAGGACCCCGAACTGGCCTCGCTGCGCGAACGGTTGACCGTCTCCGCCCTGCTCGCCCTCCCCGTGGTCCTGCTGTCGATGATCCCGCCGCTCCAGTTCGACAACTGGCAGTGGCTGGCGCTGACCCTCGCCGCTCCTGTCGTCGTCTGGGGCGGACTGCCCTTCCACAAGGCCGCGTTCACCAACGCGCGGCACGGCGCGGCCACCATGGACACCCTCGTCTCGGTCGGCACGCTCGCCGCCTTCGGCTGGTCCCTGTGGGCGTTGTTCTTCGGGGACGCCGGGATGGCCGGCATGGAGGAAGGCTTCGAGTTCACCGTCGCGCGCACGGACGGCTCGTCGACGATCTACCTCGAAGTCGCCTCGGGCGTCATCGCGTTCATCCTGCTCGGCCGCTATCTGGAGGCCCGCTCGAAGCGGCGCGCGGGAGCGGCCCTGCGGGCGCTGATGGAGCTGGGCGCGAAGGACGTCTCCGTGCTGCGCGACGGCCGTGAAGTACGGGTCCCGGTGGCCCGGCTGGCCGTCGGCGACCACTTCGTCGTACGGCCGGGCGGAAAGATCGCCACCGACGGCACCGTCGTCGAGGGCACCTCGGCGGTCGACGCGTCCATGCTGACCGGCGAGTCGCTACCGGTCGACGTCTCGGCCGGGGACGCCGTCACCGGCGCGACCGTGAACGCCGGTGGGCGACTCGTCGTCGAGGCGAGCCGGATCGGCGCGGACACCCAACTCGCGCGGATGGCACGGCTCGTCGAGGACGCGCAGAACGGCAAGGCGGAGGTACAGCGCCTCGCCGACCGGATCTCCGGGGTCTTCGTGCCGGTGGTGCTGCTGATCGCGCTCGGCACGTTCGGCGGCTGGCTCGGCGTCACGGGCGACACGGTCGCCGCCTTCACCGCAGCCGTCGCGGTGCTGATCATCGCCTGCCCGTGCGCCCTCGGCCTCGCCACCCCGACCGCCCTGATGGTCGGCACGGGCCGCGGCGCCCAGCTCGGCATCCTCATCAAGGGCCCCGAAGTCCTGGAGTCCACACGGCGCGTGGACACCGTCGTCCTGGACAAGACCGGCACGGTCACGACCGGCCGCATGAGCCTGCAGGAGGTGTACGTCGCCCAGGGCGTCGCCGAGAAGGACCTTCTGCGGCTCGCAGGCGCCCTGGAACACGCCTCGGAGCATCCCATTGCCCAGGCGATCACCGCGGGCGCCCAGGAGCGCGCAGGAGCGCTTCCCGCGCCGGAGCACTTCGAGAACGTGCCCGGGCTCGGCGTACGCGGCCGCGTGGAGGGCCACGACGTCCAGGTGGGCCGGCTCGTACGGGACGCGCTTCCCGAGGAGTTGGCCCGCGCCAAGGCCGAGGCGGAGGCGGCGGGGTGCACGGCGGTCGTGGTGGGCCGGGACGGGACGGCGATCGGCGTGCTGACCGTCGCCGACGCGGTCAAGGACACCAGCGCCGAGGCCGTACGCCGACTGCGCGCCCTGGGGCTCACGCCGGTGCTGCTGACCGGTGACAACGAGGCGGTCGCCCGGTCCGTCGCCCGGGCCGTCGGCATCGACGAGGTCGTCGCCGAGGTGCTGCCCGAGGACAAGGTGGCCGTGGTGAAGCGGCTCCAGGGTGAGGGGCGGACCGTCGCGATGGTGGGCGACGGGGTCAATGACGCGGCCGCGCTCGCCACCGCCGATCTCGGCCTCGCGATGGGGACCGGCACGGACGCGGCGATCGAGGCGAGCGATCTGACGCTGGTCCGCGGGGATCTGCGCGTGGCCGCCGACGCGATCCGGCTGTCCCGGAAGACGCTTTCCACGATCAAGGGGAACCTGGTGTGGGCCTTCGGATACAACGTGGCCGCGCTGCCGCTCGCCGCGGCGGGACTCCTCAACCCGATGATCGCGGGGGCCGCCATGGCCTTCTCCTCGGTGTTCGTGGTGACGAACAGCCTTCGGCTCAGGACATTCTCATGACGCCGGGGTAAGAGTCCCTCTAGAGTCCAACGGCAGGCTCACATAAGCTCTTCACAAGGCTCGCGCATCTTCCTTACGCTTGGCCTCCGATTGCCATATCGGGGCTCTTGCGCATCTTCAGGACATATGCAAGAGACACAGATCACAGTGCTGTGAACGTAACCATCGAAGGGGTTCGTGAGTCTAAGTTGGCGATGTCAGACACGTCTTGGGGGGCGTTTCTGGCATCTGGGGATGTCTTGGGGGACGTTCCCGGAATTGCGTTGCCGGGGCACGTACGCCGGGGAGCTTTGAGCGGCCCTCCCGGTCCGTACGCGTCCCGGCAGACCGCACCGTAGGACGCAGAAGTACACAGAGTTTTGCTCGTTTTGCTCGCAGCGGTTCAGGCGCTGTCCACAGACGCCCGGCCGGATCCCGTGGGGGGAATCCGAACCGGGACAAGGAAAGCGCCCCGACTGTCGGCCCGTGGGGGGACCGGCAGCGGGGCGCTTTCCGTATTTTTTTGTAGCTCGGGTCGCCTCCGGGGCGGCAAAGCCGGTGTTGAGACGGCGATCGTGCTCGACCCTCCTTCGTCGGGCCTCCGCGCGTTCGCCGTCTCAACACGGCGCGCCCCTTCGGCTCACTCGCTGTAGGGCGCCGTGGGGACAGTGACGCGAAAAGACGGCCGTAGGCCGGGCCGGATACGCCGACGGCGCCGGGGGTTCGTGAACCCTTGCGGCGCCGTGGGACTGGTGAAGCTGGGGGTGGCCGGTGTCAGCGGGCCTCTACCGGGACGAAGTCGCGCAGGACCTCGCCCGTGTAGATCTGGCGCGGGCGGCCGATGCGGGAGCCGGGCTCCTTGATCATCTCGTGCCACTGGGCGATCCAGCCCGGAAGGCGGCCGAGGGCGAACAGGACCGTGAACATCTCGGTCGGGAAGCCCATGGCGCGGTAGATCAGGCCCGTGTAGAAGTCCACGTTCGGGTAGAGCTTGCGCTCGACGAAGTAGTCGTCGGCCAGCGCGTGCTCCTCGAGCTTCAGCGCGATGTCCAGCAGCTCGTCGGACTTGCCGAGCGCGGAGAGGACGTCGTGCGCGGCCGCCTTGATGATCTTCGCCCGGGGGTCGAAGTTCTTGTAGACGCGGTGCCCGAAGCCCATGAGCTTCACGCCGTCTTCCTTGTTCTTCACCTTGCGGATGAAGGTGTCGACGTCGCCGCCGGAGTTCTGGATGCCCTCGAGCATCTCGAGCACCGACTGGTTGGCGCCGCCGTGCAGCGGGCCCCAGAGCGCCGAGATGCCGGCGGAGATCGACGCGAACATGTTCGCCTGCGAAGAGCCGACCAGGCGGACCGTGGACGTCGAACAGTTCTGCTCGTGGTCCGCGTGCAGGATCAGCAGCTTGTCGAGCGCGGAGACGACGACCGGGTCCAGGTCGTACTCCTGGGCGGGGACCGAGAAGGTCATGCGCAGGAAGTTCTCGACGTACCCGAGGTCGTTGCGCGGGTAGACGAAGGGGTGGCCGATCGACTTCTTGTACGCGTACGCCGCGATCGTCGGAAGCTTGGCGAGAAGGCGGATCGTGGAGAGATTGCGCTGCTTCTCGTCGAACGGGTTGTGGCTGTCCTGGTAGAAGGTGGACAGCGCGGAGACCACCGACGACAGCATCGCCATCGGGTGGGCGTCCCGCGGGAAGCCGCGGTAGAAGTTCTTGACGTCCTCGTGCAGCAGGGTGTGCTGCGTGATCTCGCCCTTGAAGGTCGAGAGGTCATCGACGGTCGGCAGCTCACCGTTGATCAGCAGATACGCCACCTCGAGGAAGGTGGAGCGCTCGGCCAGCTGCTCGATCGGGTAGCCGCGGTACCGGAGGATGCCTTCCTCGCCGTCGAGGTAGGTGATCGCGGATTTATAGGCGGCTGTGTTGCCGTATCCGCTGTCGAGCGTCACCAGACCGGTCTGGGCGCGGAGCTTCCCGATGTCGAAGCCCTTGTCGCCGACGGTGCTGTCGATCACCGGGTAGGTGTACTCGCCATCGCCGTACCGCAGTACTACAGAGTTGTCGCTCACGTCATCCCTCACCGACGTTGTGCCTCTTCTTCGAGGTGCCCTGACTGTCTCTACCATCCCCCATTTGGCCCTGGAGAGTGCACTCGGGGTCGACCATTGGGCCTATTGGCGGCACTCAGTGCCGCCAACCTGCTCATCCTGCCCCTCTTCGCCCTGGTTCCGGAAGTGGTGTGTGACCTTTGTGACTCATTTGATCGATCATTTTTTGGGATGCCTCCCGTTGGTGCTGTGACCAGGGGCGGCGCTGAGGCCGGAGCCGCGGTCAGGAGACGAGGGGCCGGGGTGCGAGGCGGAAGTCCAGGGCCGTACACCGTCTGCCTGCGGACACCGTACGCACCGCCTGGCCGATGGCCTTGCGGGAGCCGACCAGGACGACCAGTTTCTTGGCGCGGGTCACCGCCGTGTAGAGCAGGTTCCGCTGGAGCATCATCCAGGCGCTGGTGGTGACCGGGATCACCACCGCCGGATACTCACTGCCCTGGGAGCGGTGGATGGTGACCGCGTACGCGTGGGCCAGCTCGTCGAGCTCGTCGAACTCGTACGCCACCTCCTCGTCCTCGTCCGTGCGCACCGTCAGGCGCTGCTCGTCCTGGTCGAGCGAGGTGACCACGCCCACGGTGCCGTTGAAGACGCCGTTCTTCCCCTTCTCGTAGTTGTTGCGGATCTGGGTGACCTTGTCGCCGACGCGGAAGACCCGGCCGCCGAAGCGCTTCTCGGGGAGATCCCGGCGGGCGGGTGTGACCGCCTGCTGGAGCAGGCCGTTGAGCGCGCCCGCGCCCGCCGGGCCCCGGTGCATCGGCGCGAGCACCTGCACGTCCCGGCGCGGGTCGAGGCCGAACTTGGCGGGAATGCGCCGGGCCACCACGTCCACCGTGAGCCGGCCCACCTCCTCGGTGTCGCCCTCGACGAAGAGGAAGAAGTCCTTCAGGCCCTGAGTGAGGGGCGGCTGCCCGGAGTTGATCCGATGGGCGTTCGTCACCACGCCGGACTGCTGGGCCTGGCGGAAGACGCGGGTGAGGCGGACGGCCGGGATCGGGCTGCCGTCGGCGAGCAGATCGCGCAGGACCTCGCCCGCGCCGACGCTGGGCAGCTGGTCGACGTCTCCCACGAAGAGCAGATGGGCGCCCTGGGCCACCGCCTTGACCAGCTTGTTGGCGAGCAGAAGGTCGAGCATGGAGGCCTCGTCCACGACGACCAGGTCGGCGTCGAGCGGGCGGTCCCTGTCGTACGCCGCGTCGCCGCCGGGCTTCAGCTCCAGCAGCCGGTGCACGGTGGAGGCGTCGGCTCCGGTGAGCTCGGCGAGGCGCTTGGCGGCGCGGCCGGTGGGGGCGGCCAGCACGATCCTGGCCTTCCTGGCGCGGGCCAGCTCCACGATCGAGCGGACCGTGAACGACTTGCCGCAGCCGGGGCCGCCGGTGAGGACGGCGACCTTCCGGGTGAGCGCGAGCCGGACGGCGGCCTCCTGCTCCGGGGCCAGCTCCACGCCCGTACGCCCCTTGAGCCAGGCCAGTGCCTTGTCCCAGTCGACGTCATGGAAGCCGGGCATCCGGTCCTCGTCGGTGCGCAGCAGGCGCAACAACTGGGCGGAGAGGGACAGTTCGGCGCGGTGGAAGGGGACCAGATAGACGGCGGTGACGGTGTCCGGGCCGCCGTCGGGGCCGGGCACCCGCTCCCGGACGACGCCGGGCTCCTCGTCCTCCCCGGCGGGCGCCGCGAGTTCGCCGAGGCACTCGATGACCAGGCCCGTGTCGACCTGGAGGAGCTTCACCGCGTCCGTGATCAGCTGCTCCTCGGGGAGATAGCAGTGGCCCTGGTCGGTGGACTGCGAAAGGGCGTACTGGAGACCGGCTTTGACGCGCTCCGGGCTGTCGTGCGGGATGCCGACGGACTGGGCGATCTTGTCGGCGGTGAGGAAGCCGATGCCCCAGACGTCGGACGCCAGGCGATAGGGCTGGTTGCGGACCACGGAGATCGAGGCGTCGCCGTACTTCTTGTAGATGCGGACGGCGATGGACGTGGACACCTCGACGCTCTGGAGGAAGAGCATGACCTCCTTGATCGCCTTCTGCTCCTCCCAGGCGTCAGCGATCTTCTTGGTGCGCTTGGGGCCGAGACCCGGGACCTCGATGAGCCGCTTGGGCTCCTCCTCGATGATCTGGAGGGTGTCGAGGCCGAAGTGCTGGGTGATGCGGTCGGCGAAGACCGGGCCGATGCCCTTGACCAGGCCGGAGCCCAGATAGCGGCGGATGCCCTGGACGGTGGCCGGCAGGACCGTCGTGTAGTTCTCCACCGTGAACTGCTTGCCGTACTGCGGGTGGGAGGCCCAGCGGCCCTCCATGCGCAGGGACTCGCCGACCTGGGCGCCGAGCAGGGAGCCGACGACGGTGAGCAGATCGCCGCCGCCCCGGCCGGTGTCGACCCGGGCGACCGTGTATCCGTTCTCCTCGTTGGCGTAGGTGATGCGCTCCAGGACGCCAGTTACTTCACAAACACCCTCACGGCTGCCCCGCTTGGCGTCAACTCCCCTACTGGGCACAGCCCCACCTGCTCATCCTGTGTCTACGGTCCCTGCGAGGCTATCGGCCGCCACCGACAGCGGGACCGCGATCTCCCGATGGGGTGCGTATGGGGACGCCCTGCAACGGCCGTGGCTCCGGCCACAGGGCAGATCCCCCTCACACGGCACTCCAGCGATCGATGCGCATCCACGCCGGGAGATACGGACCGGAGTCCCCTTGCTACGGTGCACCGATGTCAGCGATCAAACAGTTCCAGGTCACCTTCGACTGCGCAGAACCTGCGCGCCTCGCCGGCTTTTGGTGCGAGGTGCTGGGGTACGTCGTACCGCCCGTCCCGGAGGGGTTTGCGACGTGGGAGGAGTACCACCGCTCGCTGCCGCCCGAGAATCAGGTCACCTACTTCGCGTGCAGTGATCCCTCGGGTGCGGGCCCGCGCGTGCTCTTCCAGCGCGTTCCCGAAGGGAAGGTCGTCAAGAACCGGCTGCATCTCGACGTGCGGGCTGGCATCGGGCTCGTGGGTGAGGAGCGCCTGGCCACGCTCGAAGCCGAATGCACACGGCTGGTCGCGCTTGGCGCGGTACATGTGCGGACGATGCGTGCCGACGGCGAGAACGAGTCCTGCATCGTGATGCAGGACATCGAGGGCAACGAGTTCTGCCTTGACTGACCCACACCCCCCTCAGTCACCCGGGTCGCCATGGGTGATGTGGGGTCCGCTCCAGGACGCCTTCGAGGGTGGCGAGCCGGCGCTCGGCCGCCTGTGGCGGACTTCCCGGCCGGTTGGACATGATCCGTCCGTACCGGCGGCGACCGACCATCGGGATGCGGTGCGAACGGCGCATCCCTCACCGAGCTGACCGCGAGCACCGCGGTCGGGAACACGGGGTCCAGGACGGTTCTGGAACGGAACGGGTTCACGCTCGTGGGGCACCAGGTCGCCGCAGGGACGCCCGGGGTGCGGTACCGGCGCCGGCTGGAGCGCGCCGAGGCGGCCGGCCCGACCGTCTGAGCCGCCCGGCCGCCGCCCGCCCGGCCCGGAACATCACGATCCGGTCTCAAGGTCTTGCCAGCGCCCGTGTAATCGATTCCAATCCTCCGTGTAATCGATTCCACGAGGAGGTGGAGCGGTGATGGCGAGCATCAAGGATGTCGCCGCGGAGGCGGGCGTCTCCGTCGCCACGGTGTCCCGTGTGCTGAACGACCACCCGTCCGTGAGCCCCGCCGCGCGCACCCGTGTCCTCGCCGCCGTCGCGTCGCTCGGCTACCGCCCGAACGCCGTCGCCCGCTCCCTGCGCACCGACCAGACCCGCACCCTCGGCCTGGTCATCAGCGACGTACTCAACCCGTACTTCACCGAACTGGCCCGCTCCGTCGAGGAGGAGGCCCGCGCCCTCGGCTACAGCGTCATCATCGGCAACGCCGACGAGCGGCCCGAGCTGCAGGACCACCACATCCGTACGCTCCTCGACCGCCGTATCGACGGACTGCTGGTCTCCCCCGCCGACGGCGGCTCCCCCGGAGTGCTGGACGCCGCGCGCGCGGGGACCCCGATGGTCTTCGTGGACCGCTGGATCCCGGGCGTGGACGTACCCGTCGTCCGGGCGGACGGGCGCGGCGCCATCGGCGATCTCGTCGCCCATCTGCACGGTCTCGGGCACCGCAGGCTCGCCATCATCGCGGGTCCGGCGGCGACCACCACCGGCAGCGAGCGCGTGGAGGCCTTCCGGGAGGCGCTCGGCGCGTACGGTCTCGCGCTGCCCGACGCCTACACAGGGCAGGGCGACTTCCAGGCCGAGAGCGGGCGCCGGGCCACCGAGCGTTTCCTCGATCTGGCCGAGCCGCCCGAGGTCGTCTTCGCCGCCGACAACCTGATGGCGCTCGGCGCGCTGGACGCGATCCGGGCGCGCGGGATGAAGGTCCCCGACGACATCGCGCTCGCCGCCTTCGACGACATCCCGTGGTTCGTGCACACCGATCCGCCGATCACGGCGATCGCCCAGCCGACCGGCGAACTGGGCCGGGCCGCGGTCCGCGCCCTGGCCGACCGCATCGAGGGGCGGCCTCCGCAGTCCGTCACCCTCCCCGCACGGCTGGTCGTACGCCGCTCGTGCGGCGAGTCCCCCGCAAGGAACAGGAGCAAGTCGTGAGCGACCAGGACGAGTTGCTGCGCATCGAGGGGATACGCAAGACGTTCCCCGGCGTCGTCGCGCTCGACAGCGTGGACTTCGATCTGCGCCGCGGCGAGGTGCATGTGCTGCTCGGCGAGAACGGCGCGGGCAAGAGCACGCTGATCAAGATGCTCTCCGGCGCCTACCGCCCCGACTCCGGGCGCGTACTCGTCGACGGCCGGGAGGTGCGGATCCACGGGGCGCAGGACGCCGAGCGTCTCGGGATCGCCACCATCTACCAGGAGTTCAACCTGGTCCCCGATCTGACGGTCGCCGAGAACATCTTCCTGGGACGGCAGCCGCGCCGCTTCGGGATGATCGACCGCAAGCGGATGGAGGCCGACGCCGCCGCGCTCCTGGAGCGGGTCGGTGTGCGGGTGTCGCCCCGCGCGCGGGTGCGTGAACTCGGCATCGCCCGGCTGCAGATGGTCGAGATCGCGAAGGCGCTCAGCCTCGACGCACGCTTGCTGATCATGGACGAGCCGACCGCGGTGCTCACCTCCGAGGAGGTCGAGAAGCTGTTCCGGATCGTGCGCTCGCTGCGCGAGGACGGTGTCGGCATCGTCTTCATCACCCACCATCTGGAGGAGATCGCCGCCCTGGGAGACCGGGTCACGGTCATCCGGGACGGCCGGAGCGTCGGCCAGGTGCCCGCGTCCGCCTCCGAGGACGAACTGGTCCGCCTGATGGTGGGCCGGTCGATCGAGCAGCAGTACCCGCGGGAACGCGGCGACGCCGGGGCCGCGTTGCTGACCGTCGAGGGGCTGACCCGGGACGGTGTCTTCCACGACGTGAGCTTCGAGGTGCGGGCCGGTGAGGTCGTCGGCATCGCGGGGCTGGTCGGCGCGGGACGGACGGAGGTCGTCCGGGCCGTCTTCGGCGCCGATCCCTACGACAAGGGGTCGGTGGCGGTCGCCGGTGCGCGGCTGCCCCGGCACGACGTCAACGCGGCGATGACCGCGGGCATCGGGCTCGTCCCCGAGGACCGCAAGGGCCAGGGTCTGCTCCTGGACGCCTCCGTCGAGGAGAACCTGGGCCTGGTCACCCTGCGGGCGGCCACCCATGGCGGGCTCGTCGACCTCAAGGGCCAGCGGGCGGCCGCCGCGCGGGTCGCGCAGCAGCTGGGCATCCGGATGGCCGGGATCGGTCAGCAGGTGCGCACCCTGTCCGGCGGCAACCAGCAGAAGGTCGTCATCGGCAAGTGGCTGCTCGCCGACACCAAGGTGCTGATCCTCGACGAGCCGACGCGCGGTATCGACGTCGGCGCCAAGGTCGAGATCTACCAGCTCGTCAACGAACTGACGGCCGCCGGCGCCGCCGTCCTGATGATCTCCAGCGATCTGCCCGAGGTACTCGGCATGAGCGACCGGGTGCTGGTCATGGCCCAGGGCCGGATCGCGGGCGAACTCGCCGCCGGCGAGGCGACGCAGGACGCGGTGATGGCGCTCGCCGTCAGCACGAACACAGAAAAGGAGGCCCCCCGTGGCCACTGACACGCATCTGCGCACCTCGGGCGCGAGTGGCGCCTCGGCGGTCCGCCGCCTCCTGCTCGACAACGGGGCGCTCACCGCGCTCATCGTCCTCGTCGTCGCGATGTCGGCGCTGTCCGGCGACTTCCTGACGACGGACAACCTGCTCAACATCGGCGTCCAGGCGGCCGTGACCGCCATCCTCGCCTTCGGCGTCACCTTCGTGATCGTCTCGGCGGGCATCGACCTGTCGGTCGGTTCCGTCGCCGCCCTCTCCGCCACCGTCCTTGCCTGGATGGCGACTTCGCAGGGCGTCCCGGTCTGGACAGCGGTGATCCTCGCGGTCGCCACCGGCATCGCGTGCGGCCTGGTCAACGGCGTCCTGATCTCGTACGGGAAACTGCCGCCGTTCATCGCGACGCTGGCCATGCTCTCGGTGGGCCGCGGTCTGTCGCTGGTGATCTCCCAGGGCAGCCCGATCGCCTTCCCCTCCTCCGTCTCGCACCTCGGGGACACCCTCGGCGGCTGGCTGCCGGTGCCCGTCCTGGTGATGATCGTGATGGGGCTGATCACGGCGGTCGTCCTCGGCCGTACGTACATCGGGCGCTCCATGTACGCGATCGGCGGCAACGAGGAGGCGGCCCGTCTCTCCGGACTCCGCGTCAAGAAGCAGAAGCTCGCGATCTACGCGCTGTCCGGGCTGTTCGCCGCGGCCGCCGGCATCGTCCTCGCCTCCCGGCTCTCCTCCGCGCAGCCGCAGGCGGCCCAGGGCTACGAGCTCGACGCCATCGCCGCGGTCGTCATCGGCGGCGCCTCGCTCGCGGGCGGCACCGGCAAGGCGTCCGGCACGCTGATCGGCGCGCTGATCCTGGCGGTGCTGCGCAACGGCCTCAACCTCCTCTCCGTGTCCGCCTTCTGGCAGCAGGTCGTCATCGGTGTCGTGATCGCGCTGGCGGTGCTGCTCGACACCGTGCGGCGGAAAGCCGGGGCGACTCCGGTGGCCGCCGGTACGTCGAGCGGCGGCAAGGGCAGGCAGGCCGCCACCTATGTGATCGCGGCCGTGGTCGCGGCGGCCGTGGTGGGCGCGATGTCGTTCCTGCACAACGGTTCCGCCACGACGAGCCAGAAGCTGGGCCTGTCCCTGTCGACCCTGAACAACCCCTTCTTCGTCCAGATCAAGGCGGGTGCGCAGGAGGAGGCGAAGAAGCTCGGTGCCGACCTGACCGTCACGGACGCCCAGAACGATGCCTCCCAGCAGGCCAACCAGCTGCAGAACTTCACCAGCGAGGGCCTCGGCTCGATCATCGTCAACCCGGTGGACTCGGACGCGGCGGGCCCCTCGGTACGCGCCGCCAACAAGGCGGACATTCCCGTCGTCGGCGTCGACCGGGGCGTGAACAAGGCCGAGACGGCCGCGCTCGTCGCCTCCGACAACGTCGCGGGCGGCAAGCTCGCCGCGAAGACACTCGCCGACAAGCTGGGCGGCAAGGGCACCATCGCGATCCTGCAGGGCCAGGCGGGCACGTCCGCCAGCCGGGAGCGCGGGGCGGGCTTCGCCGCGGGTCTGAAGGACTACCCCGGTATCAAGGTCGTCGCCAAACAGCCCGCGGACTTCGACCGCACCAAGGGCCTCGACGTCATGACGAACATGCTCCAGGCCCACCCGGACGTCCAGGGTGTCTTCGCCGAGAACGACGAGATGGCGCTCGGCGCGATCAAGGCGCTCGGCTCCAAGGCCGGCAAGTCGGTCGCCGTCATCGGCTTCGACGGCACCCCGGACGGACTGTCGGCGGTCAAGGCGGGCACGTTGTACGCCTCGGTGGCCCAGCAGCCCAAGGAGCTCGGCCGGATCGCGGTGGAGAACGCGCTCAAGGCCGCCGAGGGCAAGACGGTCCAGAAGACGGTGAAGGTGCCGGTGAAGGTGGTGACCTCGAAGAACGTGGCGGGCTTCGGAGGCTGACCGGCCGGCGCCGCTCCGCTTCTACGGCTCGGCCGCGCTGTGCCGCCGGCCGGGCCGGGCCGGTTCCGGCACACGTCGTCCCGGGACCGGCCCATCGACGTACGGGGGTGACTCCCCCAGGAACGTACGGAGGTCCGCCTCCGTCGACGTACGGAAAGAGTGTGCTGATGTACGACTACGACCTGCTGGTCGTGGGATCGGCCAACGCCGACCTGGTGATCGGGGTCGAGCGGCGGCCCGCCGCCGGGGAGACGGTGCTCGGTTCCGACCTCGCCGTGCACCCGGGCGGCAAGGGCGCCAACCAGGCGGTCGCCGCCGCCCGGCTCGGGGCCCGTACGGCCCTGCTGGCCCGGGTCGGCGACGACGGACACGGACGACTGCTGCTCGACTCGCAGCGGGCGGCCGGGGTCGACACCGCGGGCGTACTCGTCGGCGGGGCGCCCACCGGGGTCGCCCTGATCACCGTGGACCCGTCCGGGGACAACAGCATCGTGGTCTCGCCCGGCGCGAACGGACGGCTGACACCCGCGGACATCCGTGCCGCCAGGAGTCTGCGTCTGCTGCGCGCCTCCCGGGTGGTCTCGGCGCAGCTGGAGATCCCGCTGGAGACGGTCGTGGAGGTCGTACGGAACCTGGCGCCGGGCAGCCGCTTCGTGCTGAACCCGTCGCCTCCGGTGCCGTTGCCCGCCGAGGTGCTGGCCGCCTGCGACCCGCTGATCGTGAACGAGCACGAGGCCCGGGTCCTGCTCGGCGAGTCGGCGGGCCCGGTGCCCGAGGACTGGGCGCGGGCGCTGCTCGGTCTCGGTCCCCGGTCGGTCGTCGTCACGCTCGGCGCGGCGGGGGCGCTGGTGGCGGACGCGGAGGGGACGGCCCGGATTCCGTCCGTGAAGGTGACGGCCGTGGACACCACGGGGGCGGGGGACGCGTTCACCGCGGCGCTGGCCTGGCGGCTGGGCGCGGGCGCGCCGCTCGCCGAAGCCGCGGCGCACGCGGCCCGGGTCGGGGCCGCCGCCGTCACCAAGGAGGGCGCCCAGGTGTCCTTCCCCACCGCCGAGGAGGTCGCGGCACTGTGAAGAAGGCCGGAATCCTGAACCGTCATCTGGCGGGCGCCCTCGCCGAGTTGGGGCACGGGGACGGGGTGCTGGTGTGCGACGCCGGCATGCCGATACCGGCGGGGCCGCGCGTGGTCGACCTGGCCTTCCGGGCCGGGGTGCCGTCGTTCGCCGAGGTGCTCGACGGGCTGCTCGCGGAGCTGGTGGTGGAGGGCGCGACGGCCGCGGCGGAGGTCCGGACCGCGAACCCGCCGGCGACGACGCTGCTGGAGGCGCGGCTGCCCCCACTGGAACTGGTCCCCCACGAGAAGCTCAAGTCCCTGTCGGCCGGGGCACGGTTGATCGTCCGCACGGGAGAGGCACGGCCGTATGCGAATGTGCTGCTGCGGTGCGGGGTGTTTTTTTAGGCGGTTTTGTCGGGGATGGCTCCGGGGCGCGGGCGGCGGGTCAGTGCGAGGGTCGGTCGTCGTCGGCGCCGGCCTCGTAGTCGCAGTCGCAGTCGCCGTCGCGGTCGCGGTCGCGGTCGCGGTCGCACGCGACTTGTTTCGGACGCTTTTGGGTGCCGCAGGAAGGTCCGTACCACAACACTGACATCATCACATACGGGTAACACCGGTGGCGTGAATCAACGTCTGGGCCGGGTTGCCTCGGCCCGGACATTCCGGCAAGCAGCAAGCACCGAAATCGGAAGAATGCGCAAGGCGGGCGACGAGGAGATGCATGATGCAGGAAGCGATTCGGAAAACGCTGATCTTCTCGGTTATTGCGATAATAGCTGGCGTGTGCGGATGCATTGCTGGTGCTGCGACTGGCGACACACCTCCCATTATCTTCGGGGCAGTGGCGATCACGGGCGGAGTGGTTTTGGCCGTCATGGCCGCGCTGGCCAGACGTAAGGGCAACCACTGAAACCGGAGTGAGACAGCAAAAACCTCACCCCCTGAACGCAACAGCGCACATGCCCGCAGCCCCGCCGTCCGGCGGGGCTGCGGGCATGTGTCACCGGGGGACGTGCAGGTGATCGCGGCGAGTGGTGACCAGCGTCCGCCACCGCTGGCGGGTGGGCTGCTGTCCGTCGAGCCAACGGGCACGTGAGGCCGCCTCGAGGGGAAGACCAGCCATGAAGTGCGCGATGTCGATGCCCTTGAAGGCATACAGGCCGCCAAACGCGGGGACTGGCAGACCGTTAGAGCGAAAGCCGTTGGATATGTCGGCGGTCAAGCTGCCCCGGCCACGTGCGAATTTGTCCTGGTGGTGTCGGCTCCAGAGACGGCGGGAGGAAGCACGGCAGGCACGGTCGGCTGTGCGGCTATTGGCGAAGGATTCGGGGAGTGGGCAGAAGGAAAGGTCTGACTGTTAGTGGGGGGTGTGGCGTGAAGCGCCCGACCTCCGCAAACCGAACAGAAGATGGTGATCGATGGAGACTCGATACGTACTCGCCCGCGACGCCATACCCGACGGGTATGAGCCACTCGTCATCGCGTGCGGTCTAGCGCTGGTCGCGGGCAGCATCCTGTACTCACGGTGGAAACGGGGAACACCCAGTCCAGAGCAGAAACGGACGGCGAAGGTCATAGGAGTGATTGCATTCCTGTTGTGGCTCGCCTTCATAGCTCTTGTCCTTGCGTGAACACGGGGCAATCCAGGACGGAGCTGACGCCGCTCTGCCAGCTCTTTCGGCCGCACTGCTGATCGCCCATGGTGAAGTTGACAGGTTTTGAGGGGGACCGGTCCGTCGATCGGGCCCCTCGGCTTAGTGTTGAAGGCATAGTGCGCCGGATAGGTAAATGAACAGACCAAAGTGAAGCCAAGGAGTCACGTGTGGGGGGCGTCCCGGCGTCCCACACACAGCAGAGGAGCGACAACGAATGGAGAAATACTCGACTCGGCTCGGCGTGTTCCTATTGGGGCTGGTTTTTCTGGGGATCCTTGCATGGCCAGTAACTCAGTGGATGAGCGATATGCCGTACGGAGAGAGATTGGCCGTCGGAATATTTATGCTGCTAATTCTTCTTGCGTACATGTTCTTTGTGGGCGTATGGGCGAATAAGGGCACGAGGAATGGGTAAACCGCGTAGTCGGGAGGAACCGCGGGGCCTCCTGGTCCTGCGGCGCTCAAAGTGAATAGGAGGCCACGGCCTCCCTAGATCGCTGTTGGGTCGGGAAATCATTCTCGGCCCAACGGTTCTCCTACGAGTGCGGCGGAAGGGTGCATCGATGGATGACGCAATCAGAGGGGTGCGAATCTTCTCTGCGGCCTTGATCGTAGGAGGAATCTGCGCGGGCGTCGCAGGAACGGCTACTGACGATGCTGTTCCGCTCGTACTTGGAGTGATCGCCGCAGTCAGCGGAGTTGTTTTGGCGGGCTTCGCCTTCTTGGCTCATCGCAAGAATCGCTCCTAACACGGTGATTCGGATCCGGTTTCGCACACCGTACTGATCCCGACGATGCGGATGGCCGGAGACCGGTTCGCCTGAGTGAATCGATGTTGGGGTCGTGATAGCGGGCGCAGAGGTGGTAGAGGCTCGAGGGATCCTGGTATTTGCCGGTGCAGCGGTAGGGCTGTGCAGTGCCCCGGGATGTAGCCGAAGTCCCTCGCCCGAGGCCCACGAGACAGTGCACCCAGTCGGCGAACCATGGCCGACGTCTCGCCGCAGCGGTCGATGGGGTCGAACACCGAGGCAGTGGTGGGCGGCACGCGCGCAGAAGCGCAGCAGTTGTCTCTGCGGCGCCCTCAGTGCGGCGCTCTCTGCGCTCTTCCTTTGCTCCGGAATATCTTTACTCTTCGTGTAGATGGCAAGGAGACGTTGAATGCACGCCCTGGACCTTGCAGCAAGCGGAAAATATTCTCCTGTGGACAATGGACAGGATGCCTTGATCTTCATCCTGGTCTTCGCGGCGATCGCCGCGGTGTCCTACTGCTTGTTGCGCGGGCGCCGTAGAAAATGAAGGCCGCGCACTCGCTCCGGCTGGGGGACACCTACTTCCACTACGGGCCTCGGCCTGGCGGCACCTCAACTGCCGGCGTGGGAACGGGATTCAACCGCGAGCCCGGAGGCACCCTGAAAGCTGGAATGCGTCGCTATCGCGTGGAGTGCCAATCAGCTGGCATCAGTGCAGTTGGCGGATAGACAATCCGAGGGCCGGGAGGAGTTTCCTCCGCGCACACAGAGACGGGCCGCAGCAGCTCGCCCGTGCGCTTCGCCGCAGGGTGGGCAGCGGGCACCATCGCGAGCAACGCGGTCTCGGGCGCATCGACCCCCAACGGGCTAATTTCTTTGGGCACGTTGGAAAACCTGGGCAGCGGGCTCACCGTTGCGAGCGTTGTCTACGCGGGCCTTACAGGCGGCCAGGGTGCGGCCGAGGCGGCAACCGCTGGAGCAATTGCAGATATCGGCATCACCGGTATCCGGCACGAGGAAGGACTGAATCGTGCAGGTGGGAGAAGGTGAGGCCCCTTGGTCGCCGCCGGGCGACCCGTGGCCGTGCCGCTGATCTACCGGGGCAAGGCAAGGCAGTACCGGGGCCAGGCAAGACCACTGGACGCGGGCTCTTGCGGCCGGCGCGCCGTTCGTCCGTGGTGACGATGACGAATTTCGAAGGGGCCCGGTCCGTCGACCGGGCTCCCTCGGCTTTCCCCTCCACATCAGAACCCCCGCGATCCCCCCGGATCCCCCTCCAGAAGTCCTGATGCCAAGCTAGACCCACGGGTTGCCCGAAGGGTTGCACGCTCTTCCCAGATTTTTTCGGCGTGCCGACAGATATGGACAGACGTAGCGTTTGCCGCATGAGTGAAGAAACCTCTCCTTCGTTGCAGAAGGACGTGCTCGACGAGCTGGGTGACGACAAGCTCCAGGAGATCGCCGGGGTGCTGGGGACGGATGCGGCAGGGGCCCGGCAGGTGGTCGGGACGACGGTGTCCGAGCTGTCCGGCGGCGTACAGGAGGAGGCCGCGGCGGCACCTCCCGAGGAGGCTCCCCTGCAGGGCGTGGTGACCCTGGGCGGACTGGGCGGAGTCGCGGGCGGTGGTCTGCTGGCCGGGATGCTGGCCAAGGTCAGCAAGCCCGTCGCGCAGGCCGTCGCCAAGAAGACGGGCCTGCCGGCCCCCGCCGTGACGAGGGTGATCGAGCTCTTGATCCCGGTGGTACTGACCGTGCTGACAAAGCGCCGGGCGAAGAAGTAGACACGACGCCGAAGCCGGGCGAAGGAGAAGCCACGACGGCCGAAGCCGGGCGGAGAAGGAGGCACGACCCCGGAGCCGGGCAAAGACCTGGGCGCCGCGCCGGATCCCGGGCGACGACGCTCCACCGGCTCGCCCGGCATCCGACGCAGGGGCCACCCCGGCGTCCGTAGCAGGGGCCACCTCGGCATCCGAACCCGGCATCCGACGCGGGGGCCACCCCGGCATCCGAACCCGGCATCCGAAGCAGGGGCGAGCGACCTCTGCACCCGCCCCCAGCACCCGACGCAGGAGTGAACGCCCCCGCACCCGACCCCGGCACCCGACGCAGGAGTGAACGCCCCCGCACCCGCCCCCAGCTACAGGACATGCTCCACAAAGCGCCCCGCCGTCTCCGCGAGCACCTCGCGCCCGTCCCGCGCCCACAGCCCGTCGTTGAACAGCTCCACCTCGATCGGCCCGTCGTACCCGGCGGCCTCGACGTACCCCCGCCACTGACGCATGTCGATGGCGCCGTCGCCGAGCTGGCCGCGGCCGGTGAGGACGCCCTCGGGCAACGGCGTGGTCCAGTCGGCGAGTTGGAAGGTGTGGATGCGTCCGGCCGCACCCGCTCGGGCGATCTGCGCCGGTGCCGTGTCGTCCCACCAGATGTGGTACGTGTCCACCGTGACGCCCACCTGGTCCGCCGGGAAGCGTTCGGCGAGGTCCAGGGCCTGGGCGAGGGTGGACACCACGCAGCGGTCGGCGGCGTACATCGGGTGGAGCGGCTCGATGGCGAGGCGTACGCCGCGCTCGGCGCCGTAGGGGCCCAGTTCCGCCAGCGCGTCCGCGATGCGCTCGCGCGCGCCGTGCAGGTCCCTGGAGCCTTCCGGCAGCCCGCCGGAGACCAGCACCAGCGTGTCCGTGCCCAGCGTCGCGGCCTCGTCGATGGCGGCCCTGTTGTCGTCCAGGGCGCGGGCGCGCTCGGCCGGGTCGAGAGCTGTGAGGAAGCCGCCGCGGCACAGGGTGGTGACGGTGAGCCCCGCGTCACGGACCAGCCGGGCGGTGGCGTCGAGGCCGTACGCCTGGACGGGCTCGCGCCAGAGGCCGACGGATCCGATCCCCAACTCGCCGCACGCCTTGGCCAGTTCGGGCAGGGAGAGCTGTTTCACCGTCATCTGGTTGATGCTGAACCGGGCGAGGTCGTCGGTGCTCACTGGGTCACTCCGTACAGGGTCAGCAGGTTCTTCATACGGGACTCGGCCAGCTCCGGGTCCGGGAACAGGCCCAGCCCGTCGGCCAGTTCGTAGGCGCGCGCGAAGTGCGGGAGGGAGCGGGCCGACTGCAGGCCACCGACCATCGTGAAGTGGGACTGGTGGCCCGCGAGCCAGGCCAGGAAGACGACGCCCGTCTTGTAGAAGCGGGTCGGCGCCCGGAAGAGGTGGCGGGACAACTCGACGGTGGGATCGAGGAGTTCGCGGAATCCCTTCACGTCCCCGGTGTCGAGGACGCGCACGGCCTCGGCGGCCAGCGGGCCCAGCGGGTCGAAGATGCCGAGCAGGGCGTGGCTGAAGCCCTGTTCGTCGCCGGCGATCAGCTCGGGGTAGTTGAAGTCGTCACCGGTGTAGCAGCGCACGCCCTGCGGGAGCCGGCGGCGCAGTTCGACCTCCCGGTCGGCGTCCAGGAGGGAGACCTTGATGCCGTCGACCTTGTCGGGGTGGGCGGCGATGACCTCAAGGAAGGTGTCGGTCGCGATGTCGAGGTCCGAGGAACCCCAGTAGCCCTCCAGCGCCGGGTCGAACATCGGGCCCAGCCAGTGCAGGATCACCGGCTCGGCGGACTGCCTCAGCAGATGGCCGTACACGGCGAGATAGTCCTCGGCGTTCGTGGCGGCCGCGCACAGGGCCCGGGATGCCATGAGGATCGCCTGCGCGCCCGTGCCCTCCACGAGCGCGAGTTGCTCCTCGTATGCGGCCCGTACCTCCGCCAGGGAGCCGGCGACGAGCTGGTCCGTGCCCACCCCACACGCGATCCGGCCGCCGACCGCCTTCGCCTCGGCGGCGGACCGCCTGATCAGCTCGGCGGCGCCGGACCAGTCGAGGCCCATACCGCGCTGCGCGGTGTCCATCGCCTCGGCGACGCCGAGCCCGTGGGACCACAGATGGCGCCGGAAGGCGAGGGTCGCCTCCCAGTCGACGGCGGCCGGGGAGTCGGGGGTCGTGTCCGCGTACGGGTCGGCGACGACATGCGCGGCGGAGAAGACCGTGCGGGAGGTGAGGGGCGGGCCGGCGGAGCGGGCCGGCGGTGCGGAGCGCGGGGTGTGGGAGCGGAACCCGCCCTGTCCGTCGGGGAGTCGGAGCGTCACAGCTGGATCTCCGGTACGTCGAGACGGCGGCCCTCGGCCGAGGACCTGAGGCCCAGTTCGGCGAGCTGGACACCGCGGGCGCCGGCCAGCAGGTCCCAGCGGTAGGGGGCGTCGGCGTAGACGTGCTTGAGGAAGAGCTCCCACTGGGCCTTGAAGCCGTTGTCGAACTCGGCGTTGTCCGGCACCTCCTGCCACTGGTCGCGGAAGGAGTACGTCGCCGGGATGTCGGGATTCCACACCGGCTTCGGGGTCGAACTGCGGTGCTGGACACGGCAGTTGCGCAGACCGGCGACCGCCGAGCCTTCGGTTCCGTCCACCTGGAACTCCACCAGCTCGTCGCGGTTCACCCGCACCGCCCAGGAGGAGTTGATCTGGGCGACCGCGCCGCCCTCCAGCTCGAAGACGCCGTACGCGGCGTCGTCGGCCGTGGCGTCGTACGGCTTGTCCCGCTCGTCCCAGCGCTGCGGGATGTGGGTGGCGGTCAGCGCCTGCACGGACCGGACCCGGCCGAACAGCTCGTGCAGGACGTACTCCCAGTGCGGGAACATGTCGACGACGATGCCGCCGCCGTCCTCGGCGCGGTAGTTCCAGGACGGGCGCTGGGCGCTCTGCCAGTCGCCCTCGAAGACCCAGTAGCCGAACTCGCCCCGCACCGAGAGGATCCGGCCGAAGAAGCCGCCGTCGATGAGCCGCTTGAGCTTGAGCAGGCCGGGGAGGAAGAGCTTGTCCTGGACGACGCCGTGCTTGATGCCTTTCCCGTGGGCGAGGCGGGCCAGCTCCAGGGCACCGTCGAGGCCGGTCGCGGTCGGCTTCTCGGTGTAGATGTGCTTGCCGGCGGCGATCGCCTTCCTGATCGCCTCCTCGCGGGCGGAGGTGACCTGCGCGTCGAAGTAGAGGTCGACGGCCGGGTCGGCGAGCACCGCGTCCAGGTCCGTCGACCAGTGCTCCAGTCCGTGCCGCTCCGCGAGGGCCTTCAGGGCGTGCTCGCGCCGCCCGACCAGGACCGGTTCGGGCCACAGCACGGTGCCGTCGCCGAGGTCGAGGCCGCCCTGGTCGCGCAGGGCGAGGATCGAACGGACGAGGTGCTGGCGGTAGCCCATGCGCCCCGTCACGCCGTTCATGGCGATACGCACCGTCTTGCGAGTCACGTCATTCCCTTCGTACGCGTCCGGCGCCGCGTACGCCCACGGCCCCGAGCGTCACAGCAAGCGCTTTCTATACGAGTGCGAAGCTAGCTCCTGTGCAGCGGATCGGACAAGACCGTGCGGTCGAGATGTTCGGCGGGGCGGACAAGAGGTACGGTCGCGCGGCGGGGATGTGGGGGTTATGGCCGCGTTCGGGGGCATGGTCGATGGTCGGCGTCCCCTTCGGTGCCGTACGGCTGCGCCTGGCGCGAGTCCCTCGACCGGGTCACGCGGCGCACCCCGCACGGCCGTACGCCCTCGCGCGGCCGACGGGATCCGGGCCCCCAGCCCGCGGTCGGCCTGAGTACGACCGAGAGACGCGTGACCGGAGGAACGACGAGATGACGGTGACCCTGGCGGACGTGGCGGCGCGCGCGCAGGTCTCGCCCGCGACCGTGTCGCGGGTGCTGAACGGGAACTACCCGGTGGCCGCGTCCACGCGGGAGCGGGTGCTGCAGGCCGTGGACGAGCTGGACTACGTGCTGAACGGGCCGGCGAGTTCGCTGGCCGCCGCCACCTCCGACCTGGTCGGGATCCTGGTCAACGACATCGCCGACCCCTTCTTCGGGATCATGGCGAGCGCGATCCAGTCGGAGATCGGCGGGCCCTTCGGGTCCGCCTCGCATCAGCAGCCCTCGAAGGTGATCGGGGGCGGACGCGCGGGCGGGGAGCGGCTCGCCGTCGTCTGCAACACGGGCGGCTCCCCGGAGCGCGAGCTCACCTACCTCACCCTCCTTCAGCGGCAGCGCGCCGCGGCGGTGGTGCTGACCGGCGGTGCCGTCGAGGACGCGGACCACGGGGCGGCGGTCGCGACGAAGCTGCGGAAGCTGGCCGAGGCCGGGACGCGGGTCGTGCTCTGCGGGCGGCCGCCGGTGCCCGAGGCGCCGGAGGCGATCGCGCTCACCTTCGACAACCGCGGGGGTGGGCAGCGGTTGACCGGGCATCTGATCGGGCTCGGCCACCGGCGCATCGGCTACATCACCGGGCCCGAGGAGCGGACCACCACGCGGCACCGGCTGGAGGGGCATCAGGACGCGCTCGCCGCGCACGGGGTCGAGGACGATCCGAAGCGTACGGTGCACGGGAGCTACGACCGTCGGTCCGGGTACGAGGCCACGCTCGAACTCCTGCGCAGGGATCCGTCGTTGACGGCTGTCGTCGCCGCGAACGACACGGTGGCCCTCGGAGCGTGTGCGGCTCTTCGTGACGCGGGGCTCGACATCCCCGGGGACGTCTCCGTGGCCGGCTTCGACGACCTTCCCTTCAGCATCGACGTGGTGCCCGCGCTCACTACCGTGCGGTTGCCTCTTGCCGAGGCGGGGGCGTGGGCCGGGCGGCTCGCCATGGGCCGGGAGGAACCGCCGCCGGGCGGGATCGCCGTGGTCCCGGCCGACCTGACGCTCCGCGCGTCCACCGCTGCGCCGCGTTCCTGAACGGGGGTTTCCTTACGGTCCGTTGGGCCCGGCGCCATGGGGAACGGCGGTTTCCTTACGGCCCGTTGAGCCCGACGCCCATGGGGTGCCGCCCGGGTGGGCCCGCTCCCCTGCCTGCATGGGCACCCGGCGGGAATGCCTGTGCGGGTAGGGTGCGCCGATGTCATCGGTCAAGCAGTTCCAAGTCACCTTCGACTGCGCGGAACCCGAGCGTCTCGCTCGCTTCTGGTGCGAGGTGCTGGGGTACGTCGTACCGCCGCCACCGGAGGGGTTCGCCACCTGGGCGGACTTCAAGCATTCGCTGCCACCGGAGCGGCAGGACGCATGGTTCGCCTGCATCGATCCCTCAGGCGTGGGCCCGCGACTGTACTTCCAGCGCGTCCCCGAAGGGAAAGCCGCCAAGAACCGGCTGCATCTTGACGTGCGGGTCGGCACCGGACTCGTGGGGGAAGAGCGCCTCGCCGCTCTTGAGGCCGAGTGCGCACGACTGGTCCCGCTCGGCGCGGTACACGTACGAACGCTGTATGACGGCAATGACGCGTGCATCCCGATGCAGGACATCGAGGGCAACGAGTTCTGTATCGACTAGCCCCCTTGAACCACCGGCACCGGACGCCACCCTGGACGCCGCCCCCGGGCGAGTCGTACGCTCGAACCGATATCTCTGACTGAGTCAACCATCCAGCGCGACGCCGGACCGGGCCACGGCCCTCGGACCGACCCGGACCGACCCGGAGTCGCCCGGACCGACCCGCAGCCCCAGGAGCCCGTCCGAACCCGCAGCGCGAGGTACCCATGACCGTGCAGGACATCCGCTCGTTCAACCGCTTCTACACGAACGTCATCGGCGCGCTGGACTACGGCCGCCACCTCTACGCCCCGTACACGCTCACGGAGTCCCGCGTGCTGTACGAGCTCGCGCACGCGCCGCGGACGGACGCCGCGGATCTGCGGGCCGAACTCTCGCTGGACGCGGGCTACTTGAGCCGTATCCTCGCCAAGTTCGAGCGGGACGGCCTGATCGAGCGGACCCGGTCCACGCGCGACCCGCGCCGCCGCAGCGTCACGCTCACCGCGCGCGGGCGGGACGCGGCCGACCTGCTGGACGAGCGCTCGCGGGAATCGGTCGGCTCGCTGCTGGCCACCGTCCCGGCACGCGACCGCCCCCGCCTCGCGGAGGCGATGCGCACCATCCGCACGATCCTGGCGGACCGCCGCGCCCCGCGCCGCGAGGACGTGGTGCTGCGCGAGCCGGGCCCGGGCGACCTGGGCTGGATCGTGCAGCGCAACGCCGCGGTGTACGCAGCGGAGCACGGCTGGAACGCGGACTACGAAGGCCTGGTGGCCCGGATCGTCGCGGACTTCGCGGAGGACCACGACCCGCATCTGGAGCGGGTGTGGATCGCGGAGGCCGACGGCGCGGCGGTGGGGTGCGTGATGTGTGTACGGGACGAGGCACCCGGCGCGGCCCGGCTGCGGCTCCTCCTGGTCGACCCGGCCGCGCGGGGGCTGGGGGTCGGCGACCGGCTGGTGCGGGCGTGCGTCGACTTCGCCCGCGGCGTCGGCTACCGGGAACTGCTCCTGTGGACGAACGACGTACTGAGCGCGGCCCGCCATATCTACCAGCGCCAGGGGTTCGTCCTGGTGGCCGAGAAGCCCCACCGTTCCTTCGGGGTGGATCTGATCGGTCAGGACTGGCGTCTGGATCTGCACGGCACCGCGCAGTGACGGTCATGGACCGGCGCGGGGCGGGTAGGGTCCGGCCATGCTGTGCTGTCCCGCGGAGCCCGCTGCCCGGGGGCACTGTGTCCGAGTGACGCGGTCCCTCCGCGCCGCCGTGCGACGGGATCCGTGGGACGCAGTCCCCCCATGCCGCCGTGCGGCGGGCCGGTCCTGCGGCCGGACTGCCGCCGGCTCCCCGCCGGGCCACCGCGCCCGGCACTCCGTAGCGAGGTGCGATTCGTGAAACTGGCCTTTTCCACCCTCGGCGTTCCCGGCCTCCCCATCTCCGACGTCCTGGAGCTCGCCTCGGCGCACGGCTACCACGGTGTGGAGCTGCGCGCCCACCCGGAGGAACCGGTGCACCCGGGAATCGGGCTCGCGGAACGGGCCGAGGTGGCGGCCCGGTTCAAGGAGTCCGGCATCGAACTCCTCGGGCTCGCGGGATACGCGCGGGTCGCGGCGCCGGGCGACGACGACGCCGTACTGGCGGAGATCCGCGACCTCCTGGAACTGGCCCGCGACCTGGGCGCGCCCTTCGTCCGTGTCTTCCCCGGCGGGGATCCCGGGCGGAGCCCGGAGGAGGCGGACGCGACGGCAGCGCGGCGGCTCGGCACGGCCGCGGAGATCGCGGCCGGGCTCGGCGTCCGCATCCTGCTGGAGACCCATGACTCCCACCGCACCGGCGCCGACGCGATCCGCGTGCTCGGCCCGGTCGGCCATCGCCAGGTGGGTGCCCTCTGGGACATCATGCACACCTGGCTGGGCGGCGAGCAGCCGTCCGCCACGTTCGCCGCGCTGTCCCCGCACCTCGGCTACGTCCAGGTCAAGGACATCGCGTCCGCCGAGGACACGACGCCCCTGCCCCTGGGCGCGGGCGTCCTCCCGCTCACCGAATGCGTCGAACTCCTCTCCCGCGAGGGCTGGGACGGCTGGCTGTGCTGGGAGTACGAGAAGCGCTGGTACGAGGCGGCGCCCCCGCTGGAGGGGCTGCTCACCCCGGGCCACGACCACCTCGCCCGGCTCCTGAACGAGTCGGCGTAACCCCGCCGCCCCGAACCTCGTAGCCCCGCCCGGCTCCTGAACGAGTCGACGTAGCCCGCCCGGCGCCACCGGCACGACAGCAGCCGGGCCTCCCGGCGCCGCCGGCACGACTCCGGCCGGCCCGCCCGGCGCCACCGGCACCACTCCGGCCGGCCCGCCCGGCGCCGGAAGCTACGCGGATGCCGTCCGGTCGCCCGTCGACCGGGCGGGCCGGGCGGTCCCGCGCGCCAGGGCCGCGGACACCCGCGTCTCGAGCCGGGTCCGGCAGTCGGGCCACTCGTCCGCGGTGACGGAGAAGATGGCGGAATCGCGCAGCCGGCCGTCCTCGCCCGGGGCCCAGGAGCGGGACCAGTTGCGCAGGACGCCTTCGCAGCGGGCGCCCAGGGCTTCGATCGCGGCGCGGGAGCGGGCGTTGCGGGCGTCCGTCTTCAGGTCGACGCGGGCCACGCCCCAGTTCTCGAACGCGTGGCGGAGCAGCAGCAGTTTGGACTCGGCGTTGAGCCCGGTGCCCTGCGCCGAGCGCGCGAGCCAGGTGAAGCCGATCTCGATCGCGGACAGTTCGTCCTCCGCGATCCACGACCGGGGCTCCCAGTAGGCCGTGACCCCGACGGCCCGTCCCGAGGCCCGCTCCACCTGTGCGTACGGGGCGAGTTGGCCCGTCGCGGCCCGGGCGAGCTGCACGTCGATGTACGCAGGGACCTCGGCGGCCCTGGGCACCCAGGTGAAGTCGTACGATCCGCGGTCCTCCTCCGCCGCCACCGCCAGGTCGGCCGTATGCCGGCCCGCCAGCGGCTCCAGGCGCACCAGCGCACCTTCGAGAACCGGCCCCTCAAGCTTGAACCCCACTGTGTCGTGCCCCTTCGCCGCCTGGGGAGTCGGCCTCCCGGGCGGCCATTGTCGAAGACGCGCTCCGCCGTGTCATGCGAATTCCGGAGAGGCGGGAGCCGTCCGGCAGTGACGTCAGCGTCACCCCGCCCACCAGCAGCGCGGCCGCGGCCCAGCGCAGCGGGCTGATCGACTCGCCGAGGAACAGCGCGGCGGAGGACATCCCGAAGACCGGGACCAGGAGGGAGAAGGGCGCCACCGTGGACGCGGGGTGGTGGTGCAGCAGCCGGCCCCAGGCGCCGAAGCCGAAGACGGTGGTGATCCAGGCGACGTAGACGATGACGCCGGCCCCCTGCCAGTCCAGGGAGCGCAGCGCCGCCAGATCCCGGTCGGGGCCCTCGGTCAGCAGGGACAGGAACAGCAGCGGGAGTACGGGCACGGTGCTGACCCACACCATGAAGTTCAGCGCGTCCGGCGGGGACGCCTTGCGGGTGAGGACGTTGGACAGGCCCCAGCAGGCCGCCGCCGCGATGACCAGGGCGAAGGCGCCGAGCGGGCCGCCCGCGCCCTCGTCCACGGCCGCCAGGCCAACCCCGCACAGTGCGACCGCCATGCCCCGGACGCGTACGCGGGAGGGGCGTTCGCCCAGCGCGGCGAAGGCGAACAGGGCCGTGAAGACCGCCTGGATCTGCAGGACCAGTGAGGACAGACCGGCGGGCATGCCGGCGTCCATCCCGATGAAGAGCAGGCCGAACTTCGCGACGCCGAGCACCAGGCCCACCGCGACGATCCACTTCCAGGCCACCTTGGGGCGGCCGACGAAGAAGACCGCGGGCAGGGCGGCGACCAGGAAGCGCAGGGCGGAGAAGAGCAGGGGCGGGAAGTGGGCGAGGCCGATCTCGATGACGGTGAAGTTCACGCCCCAGACGGCGGCGACGAGGACGGCGAGGGTGAGGTGTGCGGGACGCATGCGATCGAGCATCCGGGAGCGGAACGTGTAGCACCAGCGCGGATTACTGCATGGATGGATGTAGTGCTGCTTACGTATGGTGGGGTGCCCGTCTGCTCCGGAGGCTCCCGTGCTCGATCTCCAGCGTCTGCGCGCCCTGCACGCCGTATCCGTCCACGGCACGGTCGGGGCGGCGGCCGCCGCGCTCGGCTACACACCGTCCGCCGTGTCCCAGCAGATCGCCAAGCTGGAACGGCAGACGAGGACCGTCCTCCTCGAACGCCAGGGGCGTGGGGTCCGGCTCACCGAGCAGGCCGAGCAACTCGCGGCCACAGCACAGCAGTTGCTCGCCCTCGTCGAGCGTGCCGAGACCGACCTGGAGGAGCGGCGCGGGCTGCCCGCGGGGCGGCTGACCGTGGCCGCGTTCGCGTCGGCCGCACGCGGGCTGCTGCCCGGCGTGCTCGCCGACCTGGCGCGACGTCACCCTCTGCTGGACACCCGGCTCACCGAGGTCGACCCGCATCTCTCCGTCGACCTGGTCGCCAAGGGAGCGGTCGACGTGGCGGTCGCGCACGACTGGGACATCGCCCGGCTTCCGGCTCCGCCCGGGGTCGAACAGGCCGTCATCGGGGACGATTTGTGCGATCTGCTGGTGCCTGCGGGGCATCCGTTCGCCGGCCGGGCCGCCGTGCGGCGGACCGACCTCAAGGGTGAGCGGTGGATCTGCCAGCCGCCGGGGCGGGTCTGCCACGACTGGCTGGTGCGGACGCTGCGGGCGGCGGGCTGCGAGCCGGACATCGTCCACCAGGCCGACGAGAACCCCACGCTGGTCGCGCTGGTCGGGGCGGGGCTCGGTATCGCGCTGATCCCCCGGCTGGGGCGGGGACCGCTGCCCGCGGGGGTGGTGCGGGTGGCTCTCGACCCCATGCCGGTACGGCGGTTGTACGCGCTGTGGCGTACGGGCGCCGCGCGGCGGCCCGCGATCGCGGAAACGGTCCGGACCCTTCAGGACCACTGGGCCGGGGTCTCGGCCGACGGGGCGGACGGAACCACGGCCGCGCAGGGGGCGGACTGAACCCACGGGGGCTTCACCCCCCGGAACGCACGGGCTCCACTCCCCGGAACGCACGGGCTCCACTCCCCCGGACCGGCGGGCCGAGCCGTGTCGCCCGTGGTTCACGGACCGTCGCCCACCGGGGTGGCCGCCGCCCACGCCCACCCCGCGCGTCACCCCCGTCACCCCCGTACCGACTTGTGCTCCGACGGCCGGTCGACGGAACCCGGACCCCCGCCGGTACGTCCAAGCGGGGAGCTGCCGGATGAGTCACCGCCGTGCGGTTGTCGGCCTCGCTGCTGGCTGCGATCGCTGACCTACCCTCTCCGCCGCCTGCGGCCGGCAGCAGGCCGTCACCGGCGCGCCCCCCTCCAACAGCGCCGGTGACGGCCCCTCCCCGGGTTACTGTGCACACCCTTGACTGGAAGAAACTTCCCGGATATTCGTGACTCCTCGGAAGTTTCCTTCATGAGGGAAGGAGCGCACGTGCGCGACTCCGGCACGGGAAGCACCGCAAGACCGTCCAGACGCACCGTCCTCACCGCCACGGCGGGCGTCACCGCCGCACTCGCCGCCGGTCCCGGCGCGTATGCCGCCACCGGCAGGGTCACCGGCCCGCACGACGACAGGAAGCTGCGCGGCCTCATCTCCCGTATGACGCTGGAGGAGAAGGTCGGCCAGCTCTTCGTGATGCGGGTGTACGGCCATTCGGCCACCGCGCCCGACCAGGCGGACATCGACGCCAACCTCAAGGAGATCGGCGTCAGGACAGCCGCCGAACTGGTCGCCAAGTACCGCGTCGGCGGCATCATCTACTTCGCCTGGGCGCACAACACCCGCGATCCGCACCAGATCGCGGCCCTGTCGAACGGCATCCAGAAGGCCTCCCTCGACCAGCCCCGCGGACTGCCGGTCCTGATCTCCACCGACCAGGAGCACGGGATAGTGGCACGCGTGGGCAAGCCCGCGACGCCCTTCCCGGGCGCGATGGCGCTCGGCGCCGGCGGCTCCCGGTCGGACGCCCGCACGGCCGGCCGCATCGGTGGCGCCGAACTGCACGCGCTCGGCATCCGCCAGGACTACGCGCCGGACGCCGACGTGAACGTCAACCCGGCCAACCCGGTCATCGGCGTACGGTCCTTCGGCGCCGACCCGGACGCGGTCGCCGGAATGGTCGCGGCCCAGGTGAAGGGCTATCAGGAGGCGGGCGTCGCGGCCACGTCCAAGCACTTCCCGGGGCACGGCGACACCGCCGTCGACAGCCACTTCGGCTTCCCGGTCATCGAGCACAGCCGCGAGCTGTGGACGAAGCTGGACGCCGCGCCGTTCCGGGCGGCCATCCGCGCCGGCATCGACTCGATCATGACCGCGCACATCATGGTCCCGGCGCTCGACCCCTCCGGCGACCCGGCCACGCTCTCCTCCCCGATCCTCACCGGCATCCTGCGCGGCGAACTCGGCTACGACGGGGTCGTGGTGACCGACTCGCTCGGCATGGAGGGCGTCCGCACGAAGTACGGCGACGACCGCGTCCCCGTACTCGCCCTGAAGGCGGGGGTCGACCAGCTCCTCAACCCGCCCTCGATCGACACCGCCTGGAACGCGGTCCTCCGGGCCGTGCGGGGCGGCGAACTGACCGAGGCCCGCCTCGACGAGTCGATCCTGCGCGTCCTGCGCCTCAAGGCGAAGCTGGGCCTGCTCAAGAACCCGTACGTCACCGACCGCGGCGTCGACCGCACGGTGGGCATCCCGGCGCACCTCAAGGCGGCCGACCGGATCGCGGACCGCACGACCACGCTGCTGGTCAACAAAGAAGGCCTGCTGCCGCTCTCCCGAAGCACCCGGAAGAACGTCCTCGTCGTGGGCGCCGACCCGGCCTCCCCGTCGGGCTCCGACGGTCCGCCGACCACCGTGCTCGCCGGCGCCCTCACCGGGCTCGGCTTCACGGCCACCGCCCTGTCCACCGGTACGGCGCCCTCGCAGGCGACCATCGACAAGGCGGTGGCGGCGGCGCAGGGCAAGGACGCGGTGGTGGTGGGCACGTACAACGTGTCGGCGACCAGCACCCAGAAGACCCTCGTCAGCCGGCTGATCGCGACCGGCGTCCCGGTGATCGCGGTCGCCATCCGCAACCCGTACGACGTGGCCCAGCTGCCGTCCGTCGGCGCCTGCCTGGCCGCGTACTCGTGGACGGACGTCGAACTGCGCGCGGCGGCGCGGGTGATCGCCGGGACCGTCGCCCCGAAGGGGAAACTGCCGGTGCCGGTGCAGCGGACGGACGACCCGACGCAGGTGCTGTATCCGATCGGGTACGGGCTGTCGTACTAGCCCCTACGCAGCGCTCCCCGGGCACCGCCCCCAACTGGCGCAATGCACCCGGTACGCCTGACGTGGCCCGCTGCGGCGGGTCACGCTGGGCGGGGTGCATCGGGGGGTTGCCATGCGGGTCCTACGTGCTGTGCCGGCGCCGCGTGCCGAGCCTGTCCCGCGTGGCGCGCTGGGTGGCGCGCCTGTCCCGCGTGGCGCGCTGGGTGCGCTGCGTGCCCTGCGTGCGCTGTCCGGCTGTGTGCTGGCCGTGGTGCTGCTCTGCGGATGCCAGTCGTCGGGCTCCGCGGGCTCCCCCGGCGCCGCGGGCAGCCCGCCCGACGAGGCGGCCGCATCGACGCGGCCCACCGGGTACGGGGCGGTGTTCCTCGCGATCCACGAGTGCAGTTCCTTCGGCACGACGAGTTTCACGGAGGTGCCCTGTACGAGTGAGCGGGCGGCGGCGCGCGTGGTCGCCCGTCATGAGGGCCAGGTGGCGCAGGGCCCGGTGTGCCCGGCGACCACCGACTTCGTCCTCCACATCAGCGAGACGAAGCCGGCCGCCGACGAGGACGGCGACGGGGCGGTCCCGCAGGGCTACGCCTGTATGCGCAACCTGGAGCCGCCGCATCCCGGGGACCCCGGTGGCGGCGGCGGGCCGCGCACCATCGTCGGCGACTGCGTCTACAGCTCCGGCAAGGGCCAGGTCAGGGAGACCGCCTGCGACGGCAAGGGCGGGAAACCCCCCGAGTACAAGGTGACTTCGGCGGTCGGCGAGCGGTCGCAGTGCCCGTCCGTCACGGTTCTGTACGTCCGGCTGGGCGGGAGCCGCTCGGTGGGCTGCGCCCGGCCCGTGTGACGCGCCGTCAGGACTCCGGGAGACGGGCCGTCGCGGTGGGCAGGGACACGTGCCCACCGCGACGGCCCGGAGCCCCGCCGGGGATTCCGGCGGGGCCGAACCGAGCGGTGCCTACGGGCGGAGCATCGGCTCGCGGTCCGGCTCCTGGCGGTCGAGCTTCGCGTCGTACCGGGCCAGCGGCTTGGCCGCCGCCGGGTCGGACTGGACCGCCGCCGAGGCGACTCCCGCCCAGTCCAGGATGCGGGCCGTGGCCAGCGCCTTCTGGTCCGGGACGAGGCCCGCGACATTGGCGCCGTGGTTCATCCCCGGTGCGGTGAAGACGTACGCGTCCCGCGCGCCCGGTCCGACCCGGAAGCGCTCGGCGCCCCACGGGTCGTTCTGGCCGTAGACGAAGACCGTGTGCCGGGCGTGGCTGCGGACCCAGGAGTCCACGTCCCGCATCACCCCGGGCTGGAACTTCATCGGGATGGAGCGCGGCACGAAGTTCCGCGGCGGCTGGTAGCCGTAGCGGATCAGCTTCTTCTCGATGTACGGGAAGTGCACGGTGGGCGCGCCCAGTTGGGTGCCCGCCTGGTAGTAGTACGGCGTGTACGTCGCCAGGCTCTGGTCGGTGTAGGCGGAGAACCCGGAGATCGTGTCGACGGAGTCCCAGATCGCGTCGTCGGTGGCGTGCGCGGCGTCGGCCGGCACATTCGCGCAGTCGGCGGGCTCGGCGTACTGCCAGAACCCCCAGACGTAGTCGAGGACGACCGCCTCGTACGCCTTGTCGAGACTGCCGACGGTGCTGAAGGTGTAGCCGTTCTCGGCCGCGTACGCCGCGTACTTCTTCTCCAGCGGTCCACGGCGTACCAGCGCCTCGCGCTGCACCGCGTTCAGCTTGTCGCGGCACTCCTTGGTGCCGACCTTCGTGAAGAAGCGGTCGTAGGCCGAGTCCTCGTCGTTCTTCACGTCGTTGGGGGCGACGTACGCCGCGACGCCGTCCATGTCGCGCGGGTAGAAGCGCTCGTAGTACGTGGCGGTCATGCCGCCCTTCGAGATGCCCGTCGCCAGCCAGTTCTGCCGGTAGACCGTCTTCAGGGCCTTGAAGATGCGGTGCTGGTCGCTGGCCGCCTGCCAGATGTCGAGCTTGGTCCAGTCGGCCGGCTCGGGCCGGGAGGGAGTGAAGAAGCGGTACTCCATCGAGACCTGGTTGCCGTCGACGATCTGGGTCGGCTCACGGCGGCTGGGAGCCGTGGAGACGCCGTAGCCGCTGGTGTAGAAGACCGTCGGGCGCGAGGTGTCCTTGTGCAGCACGGTGATGCGCTGCTGGAAGGTGCCCTTGGACGGGTGCCGGTGGTCGACCGGCTGGGTGTAGTTGAGGACGAAGAAGCGGTAACCCGGGTAGGGCTTCTCCTCGATCAGACTCATGCCCGGTATCGCGAGCAGCTGGTCCTTGATGTCCGTACTGGTGGTGCCGGTGGTGCCGGTGGCCTCCGGCTGGGCGGCGGTGGCCGCCCCGGCCGTGCTCAGTGTGCCTATGAGCACCGTGAGCGCCAGCAGCCATCTGAGCGCCTTGCGCATGCACCCTCCCCTGGAGTTACGCGGATGTCCGCCGGAACCTAGCGGAGCAACACCCGGCGCACCAGGGGAGGTTGGAGAAGTCTGTGAGACATGGCGTGGATCTGTCCGGTATCAGCGGGCCCGGATCGGCGCGCCCGGCGTGATCGGCCGGGGGTCGGGGGCGCGGTCAGCAGAGGATCCAGCCCGAGCTCACCGAGCCCGAGCCGACGGAGCCCCTGATCCAGACGCAGCGGTGTCCGGCGTGCACGGTGACGGGACCGGCGTGGTGCGTGTAGCGCCCCTTGTCGGTGACCGGGCGGCTGCCGCGCGCCTGCACGCTGACGGACATGGTCTTGCGCGCCCCCTGCTTCTTGGGGAAGGTCACCGCGCACACGTAACCGCTGCGCTTGTAGACGTGCACGGAGCCGGTGTCGAAGGGCAGCGTGCGGACCTTGCGGCCCGAGCAGTAGGAGGCCGCCTCCGCGCTGCCGGGGCCGGCGAGCACGAGCAGCCCGGACGCGGTCAGCACGGCCATGCCGAGCGCCACGCGTCGGCGTATCGCACCACTGTCCACTCTCGTCCCTCCCGCCGCGATCAGCGTACTGGTGTACGGACGCAGGACGTATGCCGGATGGTTGCGCCGTCGTAGACGCGGGGGTTTCGCGCGCTCTACGGCGCTTTCACCTTTTTGTCAGGTGATCAACCGGCCACGGAGACGATCGATCTCGGCCACCGCGGCATGGGAACCGACGGGCCTCCGGCCGCTCAGGCGGTGGATCCGACCGGCTCTCCCGGCTCGGCCGCCCCGACGAAGGTTCGCCACAACTCGGCGTACAGACCGCCCTGTTGGAGCAGCTCGTCGTGCGTGCCGTCCTCCGCGATCCGGCCGTGGTCCATCACCACGACCCGGTCGGCGCGGGCGGCGGTCGTCAGCCGGTGGGCGACCACCAGGGTCGTACGACGGCCTGCGATCCGGTCGGTCGCCTGGTTGACCAGGGCCTCCGTGCCCAGGTCGAGGGCGGCGGTGGCCTCGTCGAGAAGGAGGATGTCCGGGTCGACGAGCTCGGCGCGCGCCAGGGCGATCAACTGCCGCTGCCCGGCGGACAGATTGCGGCCGCGCTCGGCCACCTCGTGCAGATAGCCGCCGTCGAGGGTGGCGATCATGTCGTGCGCGCCGACCGCGCGGGCCGCCGCCTCCACCTCGGCGTCGGTCGCGTCCGGCCGGCCGTACGCGATGGCGTCCCGCACGGTGCCCTGGAAGAGGTACGCCTCCTGCGGCACGACACCCAGCCGGTGCCGGTACGAGGTGAGGTCGAGGGAGCGCAGGTCGGTGCCGTCGACCGTGACGCGCCCGCCCGTCGGGTCGTAGAAGCGCGCGACCAGCTTCACGAGGGTCGACTTGCCCGCGCCGGTCTCGCCGACGAAGGCGACGGTCTGGCCGGCGGGGATCCGCAGGTCCACCCCGCTGATCGCCTCCTCGTCACTGCCGTACGCGAAGTCGACGGCCTCGAAGGCGATCTCGCCCCGCAGCGAGAGCACGTCGAGCGGCTCGTCCGCGGCCTTCGTCGACGTCGGTTCCTGGAGCAGTTCCTGGATCCGGCCCAGCGACACGGTCGCCTGCTGGTAGCCGTCGAAGACCTGGGAGAGCTGCTGCACGGGCGCGAAGAACAGGTCGATGTAGAGGAGATACGCGACCAGCGCGCCGGTGGTGAGCGTGCCGGCGTCGACCCGGTGCGCGCCCACGATCAGGACGGCGGCCGCGGCCACCGACGACAGCAGCTGCACGAAGGGGAAGTAGACCGAGATCAGCCACTGCCCCCGGATGCGCGCCCGGCGGTAGCTGTCGCTGCCCTCCGTGAACCGCCGGCTGCCCGCGCTCTCCCGCCGGAAGGCCTGCAGGATCCGCAGTCCGGACACCGACTCCTGGAGGTCGGCGTTGACCAACGAGACGCGCTCGCGGGCGAGTTCGTACGCCTTCACGCTCGCCCGGCGGAAGAAGAAGGTGCCGATGATCAGCGGCGGCAGGGTCACGAACACGACCAGTGCCAGCTGCACGTCGATCACCAGCAGCGCGACCATGATGCCGAAGAAGGTGACGACGGAGACGAAGGCGGTGACCAGGCCGGTCTGCAGGAAGGTGGACAGGGCATCCACGTCCGTGGTCATCCGGGTCATGATCCGCCCGGTCAACTCCCGCTCGTAGTAGTCGAGTCCGAGCCGCTGGAGCTGCGCGAAGATCTTCAGCCGGAGCGAGTACAGGACCCGCTCGCCGGTGCGTCCGGTCATCCGGGTCTCGCCGATCTGCGCCGTCCACTGGACGAGCACGGTGATCAGCGCGAGCACGGCCGCGGCCCACACGGCGCCGAGGGCGAGCCGGGAGACACCCTGGTCGATGCCGTGCCGGATCAGCACGGGCAGCAGCAGGCTCATGCCCGCGTCGACGGCGACGAGCCCGAGGCTGATGAGCAGCGGCCTGCCGAAGCCGCGCAACAGCCGCTTCAGCCCGTACGACTCCTCGGGCGTGACCGCGCGGGCCTCGTCGATGCCGGGGGTGTCGGTGGCCGGGGGCAGCGCCTCGACCTGGGCGAGGAGCCCGGGGGTGGCGGGCATCCCGGCGAGCGCGTTGTCCTTGGGCTCGCGGTCGCCGGTCCACAGGTGGGGGGTGACCCCGCGCTCGGCGTCGAACTCGGCGTCCAGCTCGTCTCGTACGGAGGTGTCCTCCTGCGGCTCGGCGGGCCGGGCGTGGCCGGGCGAGACGCCGCCCAGCTCGTCCGGGTCGGTGAGCAGCCGCCGGTACAGCGGAGAGCGTTCCTGGAGTTCGTCGTGCGTGCCGATGTCCGCGAGCCGCCCGTCTTCGAGGACGGCGATGCGGTCGGCGAGGTTCAGGGTGGAGCGGCGGTGCGCGATGAGGAGGGTGGTGCGGCCCTCCATGACCTGGGCGAGGGCCTCGTGGATCTCGTGCTCGACCCGGGCGTCGACGGCGGAGGTGGCGTCGTCGAGGACGAGCAGGCGGGGGTCGGTGAGGAGGGCGCGGGCGAGGGCGACGCGCTGGCGCTGGCCGCCGGAGAGGGTCAGTCCGTGTTCGCCGACCTTGGTGTCGTAACCGCCGGGCAGTTCGGCGATGAAGCGGTGGGCCTGGGCGGCGCGGGCGGCGGCCTCGACCTCCTCGTCGCTCGCCTCCGGACGGCCGTACGCGATGTTGGCGCGCACGGTGTCGGAGAAGAGGAAGGAGTCCTCGGGGACCAGCCCGATCGCGGCGCGCAGGGACTCGGTCGTCAGCTCGCGGACGTCGTGGCCGCCGATGAGGACGGCGCCGTGCGTCACGTCGTAGAAGCGGGGCAGCAGGAGCGAGACCGTCGACTTGCCGGAGCCGGAGGAGCCGACGACGGCGAGGGTCTCGCCCGGCCGGATCTCGAAGCTCAGCCCGTCCAGGACCGGCCGCCCGTCCTCGTATCCGAAGGACACGTCGTCGAATTCGACGGTCGCGGGCGCGTCGGCCGGCAGGGCCTTCGTGCCGTCCTCGATGGACGGCCGGGTGTCGATGAGCTCCAGGACGCGCTCCGCGCCGGCCCGGGCCTGCTGTCCGACGGTGAGGACGACGGCGAGCATCCGGACGGGTCCGACGAGCTGGGCGAGGTACGACGAGAAGGCGACGAAGGTGCCCAGCGTGATCTGTCCGCGGACCGCGAGCCAGCCGCCGAGCGCGAGCATGGCGACCTGGCCGAGGGCGGGCACGGCCTGGAGGGCGGGGGTGTACTTGGCGTTCAGCCGGATGGTGCGCAGCCGCCCGGCGAAGAGCCGGCGCCCGACCTCCCGCAGCTTCCCGGTCTCCTGGTCCTCCTGTCCGAAGCCCTTCACCACGCGGACGCCGCTGACGGCGCCGTCCACCACTCCGGCGACGGCGGCGGCCTGCGCCTGCGCGTACCAGGTGGCGGGGTGCAGCTTGGAGCGGCTGCGCTTGGCGACGAACCACAGGGCGGGGGCGACGGCGAGCGCGACCAGGGTGAGCGGCAGGGAGAGCGCGGCCATGATCCCGAGCGAGATCAGGAAGAGCAGGACGTTGCCGATGGTCATCGGCAGCATGAAGAGCAGGCCCTGGATCAGCTGGAGGTCGCTGGTCGCCCGGCCCACGACCTGACCGGTGGAGAGCTCGTCCTGGCGCCGGCCGTCGAGCCGGGTGATCGTCCGGTACATGTCGGTGCGCAGGTCGTGCTGGACGTGCAGGGCGAGCCGGCCGCCGTAGTAGCGGCGGATATAGGCGCTGACGTAGACGAGGACCGCGGCGCCGATCAGCGCGCCCGCCCAGGGCGCCATACCCCTGCTGTGGTCCCCCACGACGTCGTCGATGATCACCTTGGTGACCAGCGGGACCAGGGCCATGACGGCCATGCCGCCCAGCGAGGCGCCGAGCGCGAGCACGACGTCCTTCGGGTACCGCCACGCGTACCCGGCCAGCCGCCGTGCCCAGCCGCTCTTCTCCCCCTGCTGCCCTGTCACGCCCGGTGCCTTCCTTAGATCTTCACTCCGCCGGATTGCACCAACGTCCGGCGGAGCGGATTTCATCCCTCCGCAACAATCGCGCCCTCGCGGGGCGGCCGTAGCGCAGGGTTGAGCTGCGCCTGCTTGAGCTTGAGCTGCGCCTGCTTGAGCTTGAGCTGGGCGCTCAGTGAAGGACAGTTCACGAGACGGGCGTCGCGTCAGCCCCCGGCGGGGACCGACACGAACGCCTCCTGCGGGGTGGCCGTCGGCGTGTACCGCTGCGCACTGGCGGTGACCGGCACCAGGTCCTTGTGGATGGCCTTCGCCACGCCCTGGATGGTGGTCACCCCGTAGTTCATGGTGCTGTTGCCGTGGGTGAGCACGGAGATGGTGTAGTCGTGGCCGCCGCCGTTGAACGTACCGACGCTGTGCACGCGCCAGCCGTGCGTGGAGCGCGACAGCCAGCCGTTCTTGACGTGCACGGAGACGGCGGACGGCGCCCCGGCGGGCGTACCCCAGCGCTGCGAGGAGATGACCTTGTTCATCAGCTTCAGGATGTACGCGCGGGAGTTGTCGCTCAGCACGGAGTTCTTGGCGGTGACGAGGCCGAGCAGCTTCTGCTCGTCGCGGACGGTGATCTGGGTGAGACCCCAGTAGCCGTCGGCGCCGGGCTTGGTCTGGGTCATCCCGGCGGCCGTCAGGAAGCCCTTCACCTTCGTGACCCCGAGCTGCCGCCACAGCGTGCTCGTCGCGTCGTTGTCCGACTTGGTGATCATGGCGGTGGCGAGGTCGCTCTCCCGCTGGGTGAGCAGCCGGTTGTGCTTCTTGGCGTCCCACAGCAGCGTGGCGAGGACGGTCACCTTGACGACACTGGCGGAGTCGAAGGCCGTGCTGCTCCGCAGGGTGCAGGTGGTGTTGGTCGTACGGTCGTGCAGCCCGACGGCGATGGTGCCCGAGCGGTTGGCGAGCGCCGCGGTGATGTCCCGCTGCAGCTTGGCGGCGAGGCCCGCCTTGTCCGACGTGCAGCTGACCTGCGCCGCGGCGGTGGCCGCCGCGGTGGCCGAGGCCGGCGTCGCGCCGGTGGCCGATGCCGGCGCCGCGGCCGCGACGAGCGGCACGACGAGGCCGGCGCCGAGCCCGGCCGCGAGCACACGGGCACGCCGGGATATCCGGTGAGTCATGAAGGCTTCCCATCCCCTTGAAGCGATACGAGCGCGCCCCCGGCACGCTCGCATCCTTGACTCACAGGATGGTGCGAATGGTTGTACGAGAGGTCACACAAACGTGTGAGGTCTGCAACAGCCTTGCGGGGACTGGGGGGTGGGGGTGTGAGGTCGGCGACATGGGGGTGGGGGACGGGGGCGTCGGGGTGGGGGTGGGGGTGGGGGGTCGGCGACAGCGGGCGTCACCCTGCCTGACTCCGTCGGGAAACGACTCCCGGGGCCACTCCGGTATCTCGACCAAGCGCAGGTCGGGCGTTGACCAGTCAGCAACCCGTCGACCCGCCGGATCAGGAGGGGAAGCCCTACCGCTCCCCGTCCTTTCGCAGCCAATCAGCGAGAGGCTCCTGCGCCGGCGGTCTCAGGATGAACTTACCCTTCCTCTCGCCGAAGCCAGTCCAGGAAACAGGAAACCCGTTCTCCTACCCGGTAGTTGTCGTCATCGTCGATGCAGGAACGTCGATGAGCCCCACCCGCGACAGCCCCGCGTCCACGATGACGCCCCCGCAGAAAGCCGCTACGACCTCGCCCTCGATAATTCAGCCCACCAGGCTCAGGTCAGCCTGTTTTCCCTTCACCATTGACCACTGACTCATCACCATTCGTGGCTACGAATGAGAGCGTCACGCCTCGGAGCTCGCATAGTCGCCGATAGCCACGTCAAAGAGAATAGAACGCCAAAACCCGGGGTCATCCTCCAAGGTCGGCGGATCGACTTCTGCGATCAGCGTGACCAACAGGCCGGTAAGTTCCTCCAGAAATTCTGGATCAACTTCGTCCGCAGAGCGAGCGACCTCACCTTCGAAGAGGATCAGACATTTCGAAAAGTTCCGCAGCGAGAAATTCACGAAGAAGGGTCCCCGATCGCCCACACCGATCGCAATTCTCGGACCGCATTCGGCTCCGCGTTACGTGCTCAGGAAATTCGATGTCTTCGGCCAGGCGGCCAGGCGGCACTGGCCAGCCCATCAAGCAGACCAACCTCACCCGCACCTTCCAGGCCTTGCTCCGCCAGGCCGGACTCCGCCACATCCGCTTCCACGACCTTCGACACTCCACCGCCACCCTTCTCCTGGGAACGAGGCGTCGAACTCGTCGTAATCAAGGAACTCCTCGGCCATGCCCACATCGGCGTCACCGCTACCGTCTACGCCCACGTCCGACTCCGCCTCCAGCGTGACGCCATCGACACCCTCGGCACCACCCTAGACGGCCCGACCGGTGCCGAGGCAGCCAGGATCGTCAGCGATGAACCGCCACCCGGCCCTGCTCCCGTCCGTTGACGTTGCCGTCAACTACTGCCGTCACACCACGCAGAAGCCCCGCCAGGAGTCACTTGGCGGGGCTTCTGTTTGCTCGTGTTACGGCGTGATCGGCGCTCTACTTCCGCGTCCAGGCGACGCTTTGTGGCAGCACGCCGTCCTCCCATAGCCGGTCGAGCCTAGCGAAGAGCCTGGGCAGGCTCGTGTCGAACTGATCCCACGCTGCCGGGTCCAACTCCCGCCACGGATCCGAGATGATCAGACCGGGTGGCAGAGGACCGGTTGAGCCAGACATCTTGCGGCAAGCAGCACACCACGTGTAGCTGATCACAGCGGGACGATTCGCGTGTTGTGTATTTCTGAGGTAGGTGCGAACCGAGACCTCTCCGCACGAAGGGCAAAGCCACTCTGACTGGTCTCGGAGGAAATTCCGCTCTCTCCCGAGAGCCTCGATTTCCGAGGGCGTGAAGCGCGTTACCTGCATCATGAACCCGTCCTTCGCCTGAAAACGCCGAGCATAGCTTGCCCGAATGTCTCCGCAGCGGACTCTGTTCCACCCATAGAGCCTGGCCAAGTGGCGTACATCCGGTGGTGGTGGATCTCGTGGAAGATCGTGGCCACAGCCGTATCCATATCCGCCAGTCCCATGTTGGAGATCTGGATCACCGGACGTCCTCGCGGGCCCAGATTCGGCCTTCCATTACCGTCGTGCGGACTATTTCCGTAAGCAGGCAGGCCATCTCCAGCGGTGCGGATCTCTGGCACGTGCACGATGTCGTACTGGGCAACACTCATGTCAGCCCTGCCGAGTGCCATCTTCACCTGCTTGATGCTAACGGCAGCGCCGTTCTTCCCTCCAGGAGCACTCTGGGGGTCTACACCGCAGTTGTGAACGAGTACCGGCGTAGCCCCCGCCACCACATAATACGTGTGGACGTTACTGACAGTGAGGTTGTGGACGGTAGCCCGCTGGCTGGTCCAGCGTTTGACCGCGGTGATCTGGACGAGCGTGCCGCTGCTGGTCTCCAGCCACTGGCCGCTCTTGAGGTCGGTGGCGTCGACCCATTCGCCGAGTTCGGGGACCCAGAAGGGGTGCCCGTCGGTGGCGGTGATCGTGTCCTTCACCGGGCCCTTGGCACCGTCGGTGTCGACGGTGATCTCGACCAGATGCTTGACGCCGTTGCCCTTGATCTCGGCGGTGATGGTCTGGACGCTGGTCTCGCCCGTCTCGGGGTCCGTGGCCCGGACCTTGTCGCCGAGGTCGATCTTCTCGATGGGCTTGGTGGAGCCGTCGGCCATCAGCACCTCGGTGCCGGGTGTGAAGCTGTTGTCCACCGAGCAGCCCTGGGCGGGGCCATCGGAGTCCTTGCCGCCCCCGTTGTCGGACTTCTTCTCCGCTCCGTCGTTCTTCTTTCCGCCGGAGTCGCCCTTCTTGGCCTCGGGAGCCTTCTTCGCCTTGGCCGGAGGGGCCGGCTCGGGCTTCGGCTTCGGCTTGGGTGTGGACGGCGGCGTCACGTTGTCGACGTTCTTGGTGGCGTCCTTGACCTTGTCGGCCGCCTTGACCGCGTCCGTCGCCGCGTCTGCGGCGTCGACGGCCTTGTTGACGTACTTGGCACCCTTGGCCGCGCTCGCGGCATAGCCCACGAGCGGGATCGCCGAGGCGTAGGAGAGGCCGGCGTCGACGTAGTTGCCCTCGGCCGTGTACCAGAGGCCGTTGATCAGGTCGGCGGGCTCACCGAAGCCGGGCACCAGTCCCGCGACATCGAGGGCGCCGTGGCCGATCGGGCTGATCCAGGACTCGCCCCAGTACAGACCCGTCGGGTCCGGGAAGACCAGCGGGTTGTTCCGGCCGTACGCGTACGCGTTGAGGTGCTGCGGATCGTCGAGGTTCAGTTGCGGGTCGACGGACACGAAGCGCCCGGTGGCCGGGTCGTACTCCCGCGCGCCGAGATGGATCAGGCCGGTCGTCGCGTCGGCCGTTCCGCCGACGAAGGACTTGTCACCCGGCCAGGCACCCGCGGCCGGCTTGGTGCCGCGTACCTCACCGAAGGGAAGCGTGCGGCGTTGGACCAGCGCCGAATCGGCGGCCTTGACGGCGATTTCGGCGGTGCCGTTCTGACCGCCGATCAGCCAGGTCACCCCCGCTGCCGTCCGTACGGCGATCTGCTGACCGCCGTGGGAGTAGTAACGGGTACCGGTAAGAGTGCTCTTGCCGGTGTCCAGGCGGATTTCCTGGGCCCCGAGATAGAGGGTGACCGCTCCCTTCTCCTTGCGCAGGAGCCGGCTTCCGTCGGCGCCGTAGACGAAGGACGTCTGGTTGGCCTCGTCCAGCACACCGGACGCATAAGGAGTGACCGCGGCCAGGAGGCCCTCGTCGTCCCAGGTCAGCTTCTGGTCGACCGCCGGGGACAGATCGGTCGCCGCTTTGGTACGCCGAGTGGTGTTCCCCGTCTCGTCGTACTCGAAGGCCTGGGCTGCTGTGACGTCCTTGGCGGAGGTGACCGTCCGCGCCTCGGCGGACTTCAGCGCGTGGGAGGGCGCGTGGCCCGTGCCGTTGGGGGTGTAGGTGGTCGTCTGGGTGATGGCCGCCGTACCCGTGGTGCCCGTCGCGTGGCGGACCTCGCTGGTGCGGTTGCCCGCCGCGTCGTACTCATAGGAGTGCCAGTACGGTGCCGGGCCGCCGACCGTGGCCTCGCCGGCGCTCGCCGCGCAGGCGGTGGCAGTCTGGGTCCAGGCCGAGGTCAGCCGACGCAGATAGTCGTACGTGAAGCACTGGACGTCCGCGGTCTTGCCCTCGGGCGCGTCCGCGATCTTCTGGATGTTGCCGGAGTCGTCGTACCCGTAGGTGATGTCCGAGTCGGGGGTCGAGACGATCTCGCGGTCGGTGCGGGCGCGTTCCAGGCGCCGCGTGCCCTCCTCATAGGTGTTGGTGAGCCAGGTGTACTTGTCGGCGCTGGCCGTGCCGAGGGTGAGCTGGAGGACCTCGCCATAGTTCGAGTAGCGGGTCTCGCGGGCGTAGTCGGTGGTGCCGCCCAGGGTGAAGGACGGCAGACCGGTGGCGGTGTAGCCCGTAGTGACGGTTTCCGCGGGGAGGTCACCGGCCGCGGGGAGGCCTACGTCGTCGACCGACCCGTCCGGCTTGTAGGAAGCCGTGGTGGAGTAGGTGCCGGCCAGCTTCCCCTCGGAGGCGGGGATCGTCACCGAGCTCTTCGTCGGACGGCCCCCGGCGTCGTAAGCGTCGACCGCCGACGTGTACCCGTTGTTTCCGACCCACTTGGTCGCCGAGGCCAGCCGCCCCTTGCCGTTGGGGACAGTTGCGCCGTCGTACTCCCAAGTCGTCAGCTTGGTGTCGCCGTTGTAGAGGGACCGCTGACGGCCGAGCTTGTCGTAGCTGTAGGTGAGCGTGATGTCACGGTCGTTCTTGACCGTCTTGAGCTGGTCGAGATCGTTGTACGTCATGTCCGTCGTACCCGCGTCCGGGTCGACCGCCTTGAGCTGCCGGCCGCGCACGTCGTACTCGTACGACCAGACGTTCCCGGCCTCGTCCTTCACCTCGGACAGGCGGCCCGCCTTGTCGTAGGTGTACGCGGTGGTGTCCGCGTCGCCGGTGGGCGAAGACGCTTTGAACTCGAGGAGTTTGGTGGTCTGGCCCTGGGCGTCCGTGTACGCGGCGGTCGGGGTCTCACCGGTCGGCGGATCCACGGTGGTGTGGTCACCGTGATAGGCCGTCTTGGTGCGCCACTTCTCGGTGCCCGCCACCCGGAAGATCTCGTCCGTCGGACGGCCCGCCGCGTCGTACGCCGTCTCCGTCTCGCGCGGCGTGCCTTCGGAGGCGTCGGCGACGTTCACGAAGGTCGTGCTCACGGCGGCCGAGTTGTAGAACGGACCGATCTGCTTGGTCGCCAGCCCACGGCTGTCGTACTCGGTGGTCGAGATGACCCGGCCCGTGTTCGCCGCCGGGGTCTGGGTCTGACGGGAACGCAGCAGGCCGTCGCTGAGCTGGTGGCTGGTGGCCACCGAGCCGTTGGGGAGCAGGGACTTGGTGGTGGTGACCACCGGGCCGTTGTTGCGGACCAGGTAGGCGTATTCGAGGCTCGGGGTGTCCGTGGCCTTGGCACGCCCCGGGAGCCAGACCTTGAGCAGGCGGCCGAGGGCGTCGTACTCCAGGTCGGTGCGCTGGTTGTTGGCGTCGACCGTGGCGGTGACCAGGCCCCAGCGGCGGTCGACGGTCGACGTGGTGCTGTTGCCGGCGGGGTCGACCACCTTCATGCCGGTGACCGGGCCGCCGGTGGTGGGTATGTACGTGGTCTTGGTCGCGACGCTCTGCTGGTCGGCGGACTCCGTCACGCGGCCGTGGGTGTCGTACTTGGCGGTGGAGGTCGTCACGTACTGGGGCGTGCCGTCGGTGGCGTACCCCTTGACCTTCTCGCTCCTGACGACATCGCCCTTGGTCGGCGTGGTCCCGTACGTGTCCGGGTCGTCGTACCAGGTGCGGACGTCCGAGATCGCCTCGCCCTTGTACGAAGTGGGCGCGCCGTCATCGCAGTTGACGGGGACGACCGCGACCCGCTTGAGCAGGGTCAGGAGATTCGCGGCGAGGTTGCGGTTGTACGTGTTGGTGGTGCAGGTGTCGTCGTCCGGGTCGGCGAGGTCACCGGAGTCGGAGGAGCGCTCCAGCATGCCGTAGGAGTCGTAGAAGTGCTCGATGGAGGCGCGGCGGAACTTGCCGTCGTCCAGGGCGGTGCGGGTCTTCGTCGACTTGACCGCGGCGAAGGTCGCGTCGTCGCTGCCCTCCGACGCCGTGGCGGCCGACTTCCAGGGGGTGCTGACGGTGCCGCTGACCTCGGCGGTGCCGTTGAAGGTGCGCTGCTCCAGCTGGAAGCCCTGGTGGCGGTCGTCGTCACGGACCTTGGTGCCGTCGGTGGCGGTGACCGTCACCGGCTTGGTGCCGCCGGAGTCGTTCTCCCGGTCTCCGTCCATGCCCTGGAGGTAGGTGGTCTCGGTGCGCAGCTGCTTACTGGCGGAGTCACCGACCTTCGTGGTGACGGTGCGGTAGCCGCGCCACTGGCTCCAGGTCTTCTTCTTGGTCTTGACGAGCTCGCTGTCGTCGAAGTGCCAGGCGGCACCGCTGTAGTCGTACGACGTCGTCTTGTTGGGGCCGGTGACGGTGACCTCGTCCTCGACCACCGAGTCGACGACGAACTTGTGGAACCAGTCCTCCTTCTCCCCGATCGTGCCTTCCTTCGACCAGAAGGAGGGCATGCAGCGCTTGGTGTTGGTCTCGGGGGTGGGGAGGGTCGAGGGCGTGCACTCGGTGGGCTTGTAGTTCACCGAGATGGTGCCGCCGGTCTCGGACTGGATGGCCCGGATGCGCCACTTGTACATCGGGAGCCGGTCGTCGGCGCCCGTGTCGACGCGGTTGGCGTCCTGCCGCTCGAAGAACGTGAGCTTGGGCAGCTTGTTCGCGCCGTCCTTGCCGGAGTGGGTGATCGACTCCAGCCAGAGGGCGGGCGAGGCGGTGGTGTTCGCGCTCTGGTACTTGTGAGCGAGTTCCCAGACGTCCACGTCGTTGTACGTCTTGCCGTCGGACTGGAGCACCTGCGTGGAGACCTTCGCCAGCCGCTTGCGGGTGAAGAAGGTCGGCGCCCACTGGTCCTTGCACTCGGTGTCGCTGGTGCAGATCTGCTCGAAGGGCACGTCCGGCCAGCGGGTTGCGGTGGACTCCTTCAGGTCGCCGGGCTCGCAGTCGGCCGCGGCGCCGGTGCAGCGCTCAGCGGTGGTGAAGACGACCTGTGCGGGCGCGGCGGTGGTGTTCTCCTTGCCCTCCTGCTCGCCGTACTCGATCCGCTTGAGATAGCCGCCCCGGTCGTAGCCGACGACCTTGTCACCGCGCACGGTGTCGTACTTGTTCGTCTCGGTGCCGTAGTAGTACGTCATCGAGTTGCCGTGCACGTCCACGACGTAGTCGAGGTTCCAGCGCCAGGACTGCTGGCAGCGGGAGTCCTTGAAGGTGTCGGCGTGGCAGGGCTCGTCCTTGTCGTCACCGAAGACCGGGACCTCCCAGGAGGCGCCGGTGAATTCGGTGTCGGCCGACTCGCGCTTGCCCTTGCCGAAGTAGTAGCGGGTGCCGTCGACCGTCGTGACCAGCCAGTACTCGCCGTTGTCGTCGCCGTTGAAGCCTCCGGTCCTCCGCTCGATGCGGGTGCCGTCGTCCTGCTTGAGCCGGAACTCGTTGGCGGATTTCTTGACCAGCTCACCGGCGCGGCCACCGAAGTTCATGGTGGCGTTGTCGGAGTGCCAGCACTGGTCGTACTTCTGCGCCCCGGCCTCGTCGTGACCGTCCTCGGTGCAGGAGCGGTACGCGCGCTCGATGTAGCCGGCGCTGAGGTCGAAGCCCTCACCGATCCAGGAGGTCTGGTTGTTGCTGGAGGCCGTACGGCCGTCCGTGGAACCGGAGTTGTATCCGAGGCCGAGCTGCGGGGAGGGCCCGGCCACGGCGGGCGGCACGCGCAGCGGGTACTGCCAGGTGAAGCTGCCGGTCTGGCCGGCCACCTGCCAGGAGGCGGACGGCGAGAGCGAGGTCGCCGCGTAGGAACCCGAGCCGCCGGAGGGCGCGGCGGAGACCGCGAGCAGCGGGGCCTTGCCGGCGGGCAGTGCGGCCACGTCGGCGGTGAGCTTCCGGGCTCGTACGTCGTTGTCGGTGTCCAGCGGGGTGACGGTCTGGCACTTGGCGGCCTTGGGCGTGGTCAGCGCGCAGGCGGGCAGCGCGACCAGCCGCAGCCGCTGGGCCCAGTCACCGCCGTAGGCCTGGGCGAAGGAGCCGTATGCGACCTCGACGGAGACCTTGCCCTGGGTGAGGGCGTCGCGGCCGTCGGAGCGGGTCACCTTGAGGAGCAGGCCGTCGATCTTGGCCTTCTGCGCGCTGGAGTGTCCGAGCACCTCGACCTTGGCGCGGGTCGGCACGGCTTCCCGGACGGCCTTGGCGGACGCCTTGGGCCGACCGATACGGACCGGCAGCGAGCCGGCCTTCTTCTTCGCGGCCGCGGCAACACCGGGCGTCCCCGCGCCGGCCAGGGCGACGGTGGCGCTGCCCGCCTTGGGCCAAGCAGCCTTGGGGCTCGCCGACTTGCCGTATCCGGACAGGTGCTTGAGTGGGGTGGTCTGGCCGTCCGCCTCCACCACCGGGGTGGAGGCGACGTCCTGGGTCTTGGGGCGCCGCTGCTCCCGGGCGTCGTCGTCGGCGCCGAGTGCGGGGGTGCCCTGGAGCAGGGTCAGTGTCAGGGTCGCCGTCACCGTCGTGGCAACGGCTTTCGCCCAGTTGCGGGCGTGATGTCTTCTCGGTGCGCGCACGCGCGCTCCCCTCCCGTGTGATGTGGAAGGCGCCCTGGTCAGGAACGCCGGAGTCAGCTGTTGGCGAGCCGGTGGAGTCAGCTGTTGGCGAGCCGGTGGATCTCGGTGCCGTTGAGGAGCCCGGGCACGAGGCGCACATCGTCGATGTCACCAGCGAAGTAGTCGTTCCATTCGCCGTCGTACAGGGCACGGCCGATGCTGAGGCTCTTGGTTGCGTTCCAGACGTCGGTGACGGCGGCGCTGCCCTGCTCCTCGCCGTCGACGTAGAGGGTGAACTTCCGGGCCACCGGGTCGTAGGTCCCGGCGAGGTGGGTCCACTTGTTGACGGTGGCGGGCTTCTCACTTGCGGCCATGGCGCGTACGAGGTCGACGCCTGCCGTGTCGGAGACATGGCGGCCGAAGATCCAGCGCTTGTAGGCCGTGGAGTAGTAGAGGTTGAGGCCGTTGCCCTGGGAGCCGGCCTGGCTGACCACCGAGATGTTCTTGGCCAGTGAGGTGGGGCGGACCCAGGCGGAGACGCTGAACGCCTGGCCCGTGTGGACGGCCGGGGCCGCGGTGGCGTAGTCGCTCGTGCCGTTGAAACGCAGTGCCTTGTCGGCGGGGTCGGTGGCCGACTGATGGCCGCTCACCCAGTCGGCGCCCTTGACCGTCAGGACGCGGCCGTTGCCGGAGGAGTCGGGCGCGGTGGTGCCGGAGGTCTGGTCGAGCCCGTAGACGGCCGCGGCACAGGTGTCGGCGAGGGCGTCGGCGCAGGCACGGTCGGTGGTGAAGATGTACTTCTCCAGCGGTCCTCGGTTGCCGGCCCGGTCCACACTGCGCACGTAGAGCACGTTGGGGCCGAAGGTGCTCGGGGCCACCTCGATGGTCGCGTCGCCGCCCAGGGCCGCCGGGGTGGCCTTGCGGCCGGGAGTGTCGGAGCCGAGGTCCCACTCGTAGTACTCGATGTCGTTCTTGAAGACCGAGTCGGAGTTGCCGTTCGCGGAGAAGGTGAAGTGCCGCTTGCTGTTGACCGGCAGGTCGGACTCCGCGGCCACCGGTTCGACGTGCGGCTTGGTGTCCGGCTTCTCGACGTCCACCACGAACTCACACCAGTCGGACCAGTCGGAGTACCCGGAGTCCTTGAGCTTGCCGGTGGACCCGTCATAGGTCTGGGCGTGCCAGCGGTAGCCCTTGCCGTGCTTGAGCTCCTTGACCGGGATGTTCTCCTCGAACACGCCCTCGTTCTGCGGCCCGTCCTTGCCCTCGTAGACCATGGGCTGACCGTCGAGCTGGTCCCACACCCGGAAGGTGGCGGTGAGGTTCTGGCCGGTGCCGTCGGTGTACGAGTCGGCGTCGGTGCCGCTGACCGCCATGGTCGGGGTCGCGTCGCGGATCCACGGACGCTTGGTGTTGTCGGCGGTGCAGGTCTTCTCCTCCGGGTTGCTCAGCCGCTCGTTGTACGGCTTGCCCGGGGTGGTGTTGTACGTGAGGACGAGCTTGGCGTTGTCGCCGCGGAAGCGCTTCCAGGAGTTGGCGTCGTCCTCGTCGGCGGCGCGCAGCGAGAAGGCGATCGGGTCCTCGGCGGCGATCTTCTTACGGACGCTGGAGGTCAGGTTCTCGTTGCTCTCGTCCGCGTTGTCCTGGAAGTCGACCCAGCTCGCGGGAGCGTCGGGACTACAGCTGTCACCGCGCCCGTAGGCCACCGTGCGGTCGACCATCAGGTCGCCGTCCTTGGGCTTGTTGTTCCAGTTGGTGGCCGAGTCGACACCGCCCTCGGCGACCATGTGCAGATTGACGGTGCTCTTCGTGCAGGAGAAGGAGAAGGTCTCGTAGGCCTCGAAGACCGCCTTGGAGATGGTGCGGTTCTTCCAGCCACCGGTGGAGAACTGGAAGTACATCCGGTTGGTGTACGGCGAGGTGCTGCACGCGTAGTACGTGCCACCGATGCTCTTGTACGAGCAGCGGCCGATGCCCTCGTCGTCCTTGAACTTGTGGAACTCGGTGCTGGGGTGGGCGCTGGACACGTACAGCCACTCGCTCTTGGACATGCCGGCGTCCGGATCGATGTAGACCGGGAAGTCGGTGTCGGAAGCGGTGAGGAGGGCGTGGTCCGGCTCGATGGTGACCGTCGACGAGGAGACCGTCAGGCCCATGTCGGCGACCTTGGCGCCGGAGGCGGGCGTGTCGTCGGCCGCGGTGTCGCCGGAGGCGGGGACGGAGTCGGCCGGCGCATCGGGCGCCGCGGTCCCCGTGGAGGAGTCCCACATCTTGGGAGCCTGGCCGCCGAAGACCCGCTCCCCGGAGGCATCCACCGCCTGGAGTCCGCCGGCCGGGCCGGTGCCCAATTCCAGGCCGTCGGACCGTACGGGCAGGCGCAGTTCGGCGAGTTCGGGGTTGCGGGCCGCCTCCGGGGTCTTGACCTTCAGGACGTACGAGTAGCCCGTGACCGAGGCGCTGGTCAGCAGGTCCACACCGGGCAGCACCTCGCGGTACGCGGCGGTGTCGCCGTCCAGGACCGGCTCGGGCAGCGGGGCGGGCCAGCGCAGCGTGAACGACTTGCCGTCCTCGCCCAGGGTGACCAGATCCGACGAACCACCGGCGGCGAAGGCCACATCGACGACGGCGGCCTTGGGGCCGACGGTGCCGTCAGGGCGGCGTTCGAGGGTGGCGTCGGCCGGCTGCCAGCTGCCGTCGGCACGCTGCACCCGCTGGGGCTGGGCGCTGGTCTCGCTGGTGAGGCTGCCGTCCGGGTTGGCGAAGACCAGTTCGTCCTCGGTGCGTTGCTGAAGAATCTCCACTCGCTCGCCCGAGGCGGCGGCCCGGGCGAAGGCGGTCGCCTCGGCCGAGGCGGATGCGGATGCGGATGCGGATCCGGGCGTGGTCTGCCCACCGGTTTCCGCGGTGTCGGTCGCGGTGGCGACGGCTGGTGTCACGCCGAGTACGACGGCGGTGCCGAGCAGTACGCCAAGTGTCCGGACAGCACGATGCCGCCGGCGCCAAGGGATAGTCATTCCCCGTGCCCCTTCCCCCCGGAGCTCTCCCCAGAGCCCCGCTATGAAATTGATGTGGTCGAACTGTGGTGGCCCTGTGGTGGCCCTGTGGTGATTTGGACGGTAGGCGACAGTCGGTACTCAAGGGAAGGCGATCCAATCAGGGCATCCTGGCGATTAATTGGACGTACCTTTACCTGCCGGAAAGGTGACGTGCACCACATGGGTCCACCGAGGCGCGTTTGCTGCAGCGTTGCGGAATGCACAGCTCAGCCCCAGCCGGACCACAGTGCGTGCCCATCCGCGGGAGGCAGAGTGCGCTGGTGACCTCTGCCACTGATCCACTGTCCGAGGCTCCGACGACCCCCCACGCGCCGCCTCCGTCGGCGCCCGCGGAGCCCTCCCCCTCAGCACCCCGCTGGTCCCTCCCCGTGCTCCTCGCGATCATGGTGCTGGCCGGGGTCCTGTACTCCTGGAACCTCTCCTCCTCCAACCTGAACAGCTTCTACAGCGCAGCCGTGCTGAGTGGCACGCACAGCTGGAAGGCGTGGTTCTTCGGCTCGCTCGACGCGGGCAACTTCACGACCGTGGACAAGCCACCCTTCGTACTGATGGTGATGGGCCTGTCCTGCCGTGTCTTCGGCTTCGGTACCTGGCAGATGATGGCGCCGCTGGTCGCCTCCGCGCTGGGCACGATCTGGATTCTGCACTCCTCCGTGAAGCGCTTCTTCGGGCACGCGGCGGCCGCCGTCGCCGCGCTGGTCCTTGCGCTCACCCCGATCACCGTGGCCATCAACCGCGACAACAACCCCGACACCCTGCTCGTCTTCCTGATGGTGGCCGGTGCCGCACTCGCCCTGCGCGCCGTGCGGGACGGGCGGCTGCTGCCGCTGCTCGGCTCGGCGGTCTGCTTCGGTCTCGCCTTCAACACCAAGATGCTCCAGGGCTACATCGCCCTGCCCGCCGTCTTCGCCGTCTATCTGTACGCGGCCCACGCGGACCTGGTGAAGCGGCTCGTCAACCTGCTGCTGGCGGGCGTGGCCCTGGCCGTCTCCAGCTTCTGGTGGGCGGCGGCCGTGTCGCTGGTGCCCGCCGCCGACCGGCCGTACATCGGCGGCTCCACGGACGGCACCGCCTGGAACCTGATCATGGGCTACAACGGCCTCGGCCGGGTCTTCGGCGGCGAGGGCAACATGGGCGGAGGTGGCGGCGGCGGGGGTGGCGGCTTCTCCGGCACCGCCGGGATCGGCCGCATGTTCAACGACGTACTGGGCGGCCAGATCTCCTGGCTGCTGCCGTTCACCGCGATCGCCCTGGTCGGCGGTCTGGTGCTGCGCGGCCGCGCCCCGCGCACCGACCTGACGCGCGCCGCGCTCCTGCTCTGGGGCGGCTGGACGGCGCTGCACTACCTCACCTTCAGCTTCGCCGAAGGGACCATGCACCCGTACTACACGACCGCGCTCGCCCCCGGCATCGCGGCCCTGTGCGGAGGCGGCGGTGTGCTGCTCCTGCGGGCCTTCCGCTCCGGCGACGCCAAGCGGTGGGCCTGGGTTCTGCCGGTCGCGCTCGCCGCGACCGGTATCTGGTCGGTCGTCCTGCTGCGCCGGATCTCCGGCTGGAACAGCTGGCTGTGGCCGGTGGTCGCGCTGGTCATGATGCTCGCGATCGCGGGTCTGCTCGCCCACCGTTTCCGCTTCGGCACGCGGGCCCGGCTGCTGGCGGCCGCGCTGGCCGCGGCGGTCGTCGCGTCCGTCGCCGGGCCGGCCGCGTACGCCGCATCCGTGCCGGCGGCCGGCGTCGGCGGCATGGGCGGCACCAACCCGACGGCCGGGCCCTCGTCGCGCGGCGGCATGGGCGGTGGCGGTGGCTTCCGCGGCGGCGGCGCCGGCGGTGCGATGCCCGGCGGTGCGCAGCAGGGTGGTCAGCGACCGGGTGGCCAGAACGGCGGGACGGGTACGCCTCCGAGCGGCGCGCCCGCCGGTGGCCAGCGGGGCGGCGCCCCCACGGGCATGCCTCCCGGCGGGGCCGGAGCGGGTGCGGGCGCCATGGGCGGCGGTGCCGGTGCCGCGCAGCGAGGCGGCATGGGTGGCGGCGGCCGCATGGGCGCCGGCGCCGACAGCGAGCTGATCTCCTATCTGGAGAAGCACCGGGACGGTGCCACCTGGCTGCTCGCGGTGTCCGGTTCGCAGAGCGCCTCCGCGCTCATCGTGAGCAGCGGACAGCCCGTCATCTCGATGTGGGGCTGGACCGGAACCGACAAGGCCATGACCCTCACCAAGCTCAAGGAGCTGGTCAAGAAGGGCGAGTTGCACTACGTCCAGCTCGGCGGCGGCATGGGCGGCGGCCGCGGCGGCTCCGACGGTGTCAGTGCGGAGGTGACGGCCTGGGTGCAGAAGAACGCCACGGCGGTCGACGCGAGCGCGTACAGCAAGAGCGCGTCCTCAACCGCCGGGGCCGGCGCCGAGGCGGGCTCCAACTCCGATGCGCAGAGCGCCCAGTCGGGCCTCTATCGCCTGGACCCGTCGGACGTCGGCTGACCGGCCTGTCGGAGGTTGGCTGACCGACCCGCCACGGCGTCGGCCGCGCGCAAACCGCGCCCGGCCGACGCCGAACGGGCAACGGGCATCGGGCAACGGGCATCGGGCATCGGGCATCGGGCAACACACCCGCACCCGGCACCCGGCACCGACACCGACACCGACACCGACACCGACACCGACCGACTCAAGTCACCCCCAACCGCCGCCGGTTGACGCCACCAACGGTCATCCACACCGGCCCCCGTACACCGCGGGCCCCTGCCCCACCCCGGGACAGAGGCCCGCGGCATACCGTCAAAAGCACCGCCAAATCGTGTGCACAACACGGGACTTGCCCGATCCCGACACACAATCGACCCACCTTGTTCACGCTCCGAAACGCGCATGCGTGCCACTCTCCCGTTGGCCGCTCATTCAACCCGCGTAGATCGGACTCCCCCAGATGCCCGCCACGCACATACGCCGCTGGAAGACGCTGGCGCTGACCACCTCAGCCGTACTCGTGGGCCTCACCGTGCCCGCGGTGACCGCCACCCCCGCGAACGCCACCACGACCTCGTACGACACCACGTACTACAAGAACGCCGTCGGCAAGACCGGTACGACCCTGAAGTCCTCGCTGCACACGATCATCAGCAGCCAGACGAAGATCTCGTACGACGCCGTCTGGAACGCTCTGAAGGTCACCGACCAGGATCCGAACAACAGCAACAACGTGATCCTGCTCTACAGCGGCACCTCGCGCGCCAAGTCCCTCAACGGCGGCGACACCGGCGACTGGAACCGCGAGCACACCTGGGCCAAGTCCCACGGCGACTTCGGCGAGGTGACCGGCCCCGGCACGGACCTGCACCACCTGCGCCCCGCGGACGTCCAGGTCAACAGCATCCGCGGCAACAAGGACTTCGACAACGGCGGCAGTTCGGTCAGCGGCGGGGGCGGCAGCCTCACCGACTCCGACTCCTTCGAGCCGCGCGACGCGGACAAGGGTGACGTGGCCCGCATGATCCTCTACATGGCGGTCCGCTACGAAGGCGGCGACGGCTTCGCCGACCTGGAGCCCAACGAGAAGGTCAGCAACGGCAGCAACCCGTACATGGGCAAGCTCACCGTCCTCAAGCAGTGGAACGACGAGGACCCGCCGAGCGCCTTCGAGGAGAAGCGCAACCAGGTCATCTACGACACCTACCAGCACAACCGCAACCCGTTCATCGACCACCCGGAGTGGGTCGAGGCGATCTGGTAGCGCGGCTCGGCGGCCCGAACTTCCTGTGCCTCCAAGGGAGTTCGGGCCGCAGGTGTGACCGACGCGACGGATACGACGACGTCGTGGTCGGCGGCCAGGACGGCGGCAAGGTGCCGCGACCTCGCAGGACCGTTGAGGTGTTACGAACAGCGGACGCGGAAGAGCGTGCGGATGTACGACTTTGTGGTGGTACTCCACACGCTCGGCGGGGCGGACGGGGTCAGACGCCGATGTCCTCCTCAGGGGCGGCATCGGAGATCTCGTCATCGTGGGGCACGGGGAGTCGAGCACCCCTGCTCCGGGCGACGCGATGCACGTCGTGGAGCGACTCCGTCAACCGAGCAGCGAGAAAGCGGAGTTGGGGTGCGGTCGCCTTGCCGTCACCGAGGAGGTCGGCGGCGTGGCCGAGGAGGTCGTCCGCCATTCCAAGCTGAACGGCTTCGACGTTGTCGGCTACGCGGGAGAGATGACTGGTCCCGGTGTTGTCGGTGACGAGATAGCAGGGGTTGCCGTCCAGGTTGGACCAGGGGAGGAGACGGGGCCGGCCGACGGCGGTGTCGCGACTCTCGTAGATCACGCGGCGGCCACCTCGATCCCGCGAATCCGGCACGGGCCGACGTCGACGCCGTGAATGTGCCGTGGCCCCACGTCGACGCCATGCACGGCGAACCAGAGGGCTCGACGCCGGGCGCGCTGCTCTCTGGCGAGCTCGCGTTGTTCGTGGGCGAGGACGTAGGGGCGGACGAGGGGGGAATCTTCGCCGCGGAGGATGGCGGTATGCGGAAGAGGTGGTGCGGGGACAGGCGGCACCCCCGTCGACCGATGACGGCCCGAGGCAGGGAGGAACCACCGCAACAGTGGCTCCACCAGGCAGGCGATATGGTGCAACATGCCTTCGACTCCAGTGCAGTTGAGGGCCATGCCCCCGGGCCGTCGCAAGCGGTCGCGGGGGTCCGTTCTTTCGGCCGAGATCGCTCGGCGCATGTGCAAGAGGTAACCGCTCCGACACCCTCCGCAGGTACCGTTGGAAGACGGTGGGACCGTGAACACCGTGAACGCTGCCGCTGAACGCCATGCATGCCGCCGGGAGTTGAGGACATGGCACGGAAACGCATCCCCAACCGCGCCCTGGACAACCTGCTTGACCAGGCACGATGGACCAGGACCCAGCTCGCACAGCAAGTGAATCGCCTCGGTCCCCAAGCAGGACTCGACCTGGCGTACGACCGCACCGCAGTCGCGCACTGGATTGCCGGGGTTCAGCCAAAACCTCAGGTCAGGGCTCTGATCGTCGAGGCCCTCTCGGCGCGGCTCGGACGTCCCGTCACTCATGCAGAAGCCGGCCTGGAGCCCGCGCCGTCACTCACAGCGTCCCAAAACGCCGACACTGTCGAGGAGTTGATCGACCTCGGAAGGGCAACGATGGACCCGTCCCGCCGCAGCGTGCTGGCAGCCACCGTCTTCTCTGCCGCCCTGCCAGTTCCCGCGTTCACCCTCCCCGTGCGAGCGGCGGACGAGTCGGTGACTCCCGGCAGGAAGACCGTTCGTATCGGTTCTTCGCAGGTGCAGTCGATCCGCACCATGACCGACCGGATCGCGGACATTCTCGACGAACTCGGTGCCGGGCACGCGATGCCCATGGCATCCGCGTTCCTCGTCAATACCGTCGGCCCCTGGCTCCAGGCACAGGCAACAGAACCTGTCCGCAAGGACATGCTGGCCGCCGCGTCCGACCTCACGTACCTGACCGGCTGGATGGCCATGTACGAGAGGGCCCACGGCCTCGGGCAGCGCTACTACGTCCAAGCCCTCGGCCTGGCCCGCGAGGCCGGAGACCACGTCACCTACTGCAGGACCCTGCGCGGCATGTCCCTCCAGGCCTCCAACCTCGGGTACGGCCCCAAAGCTCTGGAACTCGCGGACTCCGCAGCAGAAGCAGCACCCTCTGCGGGGCCGCGCCTGGTGGCGTTCCTACGCGGCCAGCAGGCCCACTCCGCGTCCATGGTGGGCCTGAGGCAACAAGCTCACACTCGCCTGAAGGAGGCGGAGGACGCGCTCTCGAAGGCGGACGACCGCCGGGATGCGATCGGCGGCTACGACCAGACTGCCTATCTCTTCCACGTCTCCCATGTCCTGTACGAGGAGAAGGACTTCGAGGGCTCGATCAAAGCCCTGAAACAGTCGATCCGCCTCCAGCCGAAGCAGGAACGCCAGGGTCGCGTGCACGCCTATGCGCTCCTCGCGCAGCGCCAGCTACGCGTCGGCCACTTGGACGCAGCCTGCGAGAGCTGGTCACGGTTCCTGGACGAATACGAACACGTCTCGTCCAACCGCGGTGACCAACACTTCCGCACGATGAGCACGGAACTACGCCGACGCCCAACTGCCCGGCCGGTGCGCGAGCTTGCGCTTCGGGCGCGGGATGTTGCTGCGGCCAAGACGGCGTGAGGCTCACAGAACCCGAGAGCGTCGACCCGTTTCACGGGCACCAGCGATGGAGTGCGAACATCACGGAACATGTCCAGTGAAGGTCACCGCGGACAGCCGATCAGGTGATCAGTCCGAGCCCAGGTGGGTGGGGGCGAACATCCGCAGCACCGCAGGCAGGACGACCACCGCGGGACCGGGGGCGGCCAGCGCCTTGGCCAGATCCGCTTCGAGTGTCTCGGGTGTCGTACGGATGCCGGGGACACCGAACGACTCGGCGAGCGCGACATAGTCGGGGCGCGTCAGCTCCGTGGCCGTGGCCTGCCCGAACGTGTCCGTCATGTACTCGCGCAGGATGCCGTAGCCGCCGTCGTCGACGATCAGCCAGGTGACGTTCAGGCCGGACTGCCTGGCGGTGGCCAGTTCGGCGATGGAGTACAGCGCGCCGCCGTCGCCGGAGACGGCGAGGACCGGGCGGCTCGGATCGGCCGCCGCCGCGCCGAGGGCCGCCGGGAAGCCGTAGCCGAGGCCGCCCGCGCCCTGCGCCGAGTGCATGGTGTTCGGGTGGCGGGCGTCGAAGGCCGACCAGGCCCAGTAGGCCAGGATCGTCATGTCCCAGAAGGACGGGGAGTCGTCCGGCAGGGCCCGCCGCACGGAGGCCAGCACGTCCTGTTCCAGGGTGAGTTCCTGGGAGGCGATGCGCTCGCGGACCCGGTCGAGGACGGCGCGTACGCGGTCACCGGCGGTGTCGTCCTCGCGTGCTTCCACCGTCTCCAGGAGCGCCGACAGCGCGAGCCGGGCGTCCGCGTGGATGCCGAGCGCCGGGTGGTTGGACTCCAGTTTGCCGAGGTCGGCCTCGATCTGGACGACCCGGCCGCGCGGCTTGAACGTGTGGTAGTTGGAGGAGAGTTCACCAAGGCCCGAGCCGACGACGAGAAGGACGTCGGCGTCCTCCAGGAAGTCCGTCGTGTGACGGTCCTCCAGCCAGGACTGGAGGGAGAGCGGGTGCTCCCAGGGGAAGGCGCCCTTGCCGCCGAAGGTGGTGATCACGGGCGCGTTCAGCTTCTCGGCGAGCAGGCGCAGCTTTCCGGACGCGTCGGCCCGTACGACACCACCGCCCGCGATGATCGCGGGGCGCTCGGCGCGGGAGAGCAGGTCGGCCGCCACCGCGGTCAGTTCGGGGCGCGGGACCACGTCCTTTGGTGTGGCGTCCATCGCGGTCACCACGGGCAGGTCGGTGCCGGCCAGCAGCACGTCCTGCGGGATCTCCACCCAGACCGGGCCGTGCGGGGCGGTCAGCGCCGACTCCCAGGCAGCCGCGATGGCCGACGGGATCTGCGAGGGCGTACGGACGGTGTGCACGGACTTCACCACGCCCCGGAACGAGGCCTGCTGGTCGGGGAGTTCGTGCAGATAGCCGTGGCGGCCGCCGCCGAGTCCGGCGGTCGGGATCTGGCTGCTGATGGCGAGCACGGGCGCCGAGGCGGCGGCCGCTTCCTGGAGCGCGGCCAGCGAGGTCAGGGCGCCGGGGCCGGTGGACAGGAGCAGCGGTGCCACCTCGCCCGTGATCCGGCCGTACGCGTCGGCCGCGAACCCGGCGTTGTTCTCGACGCGCAGGCCGACGTACCGCAGCGAGGAGCGGCGCAGGGCGTCGAACATGCCCAGCGCGTGCTGGCCGGGCAGTCCGAAGACGGTCGTCGCGCCGAGACCGGTGAGGGTCTCCACGACCAGGTCTCCGCCGTTGCGCCCGCCGGGCGGATTCAGGGCGGCTGCGGTCTGGGCGACCGTGGGACGGAGCACCAGGTCGTGGTCGTGCGTCACTTGGTCCGGGCCTCCGCGATCTGACGGGACATGATGGTGGTGAGCTCGTACGCCGTGTGGGAGGCGGCGACGGCGGTGATCTCGGCGTGGTCATAGGCGGGCGCGACCTCGACGACGTCCGCGGAGACCAGGTTGCAGGAGGACAGTCCCCGCAGGATCTCCAGGAGTTCGCGCGAGGTCATGCCGCCGGCCTCGGGGGTGCCGGTGCCGGGCGCGTGCGCCGGGTCGAGGCAGTCGATGTCGATGGAGATGTAGAGCGGGCGGTCGCCGATGCGCTGGCGCAGCTGGTCGGCGACCTCGTCGGCGCCGCGACGGTAGATGTCCGCCGAGGTGACGATGCCGAAGCCCATCTTCTCGTCGTCGGTGAGGTCCTGCTTGCCGTAGAGCGGGCCGCGGGTGCCGACGTGGGAGAGGGCGGAGGTGTCGAGGATGCCCTCCTCGACGGCGCGGCGGAACGGGGTGCCGTGGGTGTACTCGGCGCCGAAGTAGGTGTCCCAGGTGTCGAGGTGCGCGTCGAAGTGGAGCAGCGCGACCGGGCCGTGCTTCTTGGCGACCGAGCGCAGCAGCGGGAGCGCGATGGTGTGGTCGCCGCCGAGGGTCATCAGCCGGGCGCCGGTGCCGAGCAGCTCGTCGGCGGCTGCCTCGACGGTCTCCACGGCCTCGTTGATGTTGAACGGGTTGGCGGCGATGTCACCGGCGTCCGCGACCTGCGCGAGGGCGAAGGGGGAGGCGTCCTGCGCCGGGTTGTAGGGGCGCAGCAGCCGGGACGCCTCGCGGATCGCGTTGCCGCCGAAGCGGGCGCCCGGCCGGTACGAGACGCCGGAGTCGAACGGCACGCCGACCACGGCGACATCGGCGGAGCCGACCTCGTCGAGGCGCGGCAGCCGGGCGAAGGTCGCGGGACCGGCGTACCGCGGAATACGGGACGAGTCGACGGGGCCGCGGGGCGTCTCGTTGCTGCTCATGGTGAACTGCCTTCTTTCCTACGCTTCGTCGCGTATGTACAACTGATACGACTCTACTGGGGAACCGGGACCGGCTCGGACAAGGGTTCGGTGCCGCGGCCGGCCAGTCGCTCACGCCAGGCGGCCAGCACCTCGGGCTCGGTCGGCTTGGTGGCCAGCGAGATCACCACGTACACGGCCAGCGAGGAGAGCAGCCCGTAGTAGATGGGCTCATTCGCGAGGATGCCGTACGTCGCCATCAGGCCGATGACCGCGAGACCGCCGACCACGACGGAGGCGAGGGCGCCCTGTGCGGTGCCGCGCTTCCACAGCAGACCGCCGAGGATCGGCACGAGCAGCCCGCCGACGAGCAGGTTGTACGCGACGGTCAGCGCCTCGACGACGTTGTTGAGCGCGATCGCCGTACAGATCACGCCGACGCCCATGATCAGGATGAAGGCGCGGTTGCCCCGGACCTCGTCGTGCTCCTCGTCGGCGCCCCGGGCGACGGCTCCGCGCAGCCGTGACCAGATGTCGTTGTTGGCGACCGTGGCGCAGGCGATCAGCGCGCCGGAGGACGTCGACATCACGGCCGCAAGCGCTGCCGCGAGCACCAATCCCCGTACGCCGACCGGGAGTTCGTCCTTGACGATGGTCGCGAAGGCGTCGTCGGGGCTGCCCAGCTTCGGGTAGAGCACCTTGGCCGCCGTACCGATGACGGCGCCGGCGACGGCGTACACCAGGCAGTACGTGCCGGCGACGGTGCCGCCCCACTTGGCCGTGGTGTCGCTGCGCGCGGTGAACACGCGCTGCCAGATGTCCTGGCCGATCAGCATGCCGAACGTGTAGATGAGCACGTAGGTGAAGATCGTCTCGCCGCCGATGCCCAGCGGGTCGAAGTACTCGGTGGGTAGCGTGGCCTTCATCTCGCTGAACCCGCCGGCCTTCACCACGGCGATGGGCAGCAGAAGCAGCAGCACCCCGATGGTCTTCACCACGAACTGGACCATGTCCGTGAGCGTGATGGACCACATGCCGCCGAGGGTGGAGTAGGCGACGACGATCGAGCCGCCGAGGATGATCGCCAGCGTCCGGTTCATGTCGAACAGGACGTCGAAGATCGTGGCGTACGCGATGGTCGAGGTCACCGCGAGCATGAGGGTGTACGCCCACATGACCACGCCCGAGATCACGCCGGCCCGGCCGCCGTACCGCAGGTCGAGCATCTCGGAGACGGTGTAGACCTTGAGGCGGGCGATACGGGCGGAGAAGAAGACGGAGAGGGCGAGCAGGCCGAGGCCGATGGTGAACACCATCCAGGCGCCGGAGAGGCCGTACTTGTAGCCGAGCCCGACACCGCCGATGGTGGACGCTCCGCCGAGGACGATCGCGGCCATGGTGCCGGAATACATGACTGGGCCGAGCCTGCGGCCCGCGACGAGGAAGTCGCTCTTCGACTTGGCGCGGCGCATGCCCCACCAGCCCATGGCCAGCATGCCGGCCAGATAGACGACGATCACTGTGTAGTCGACGGCCATGGGGCCCTCCTTCGCGCACTCTCGGTGGCGTGTCGTGCAATGGGGACGCGGCCGGTACGGATGCCCGGCCGGGAGACCGGCAGCGGATCGCGGGGACATACGCCCGTACCCGCGGCTGCCGACGGCACTGACACTAGGTGGCCGGAAAGCGACTCTGAAGTGTACGTTTCATCCACTGTCGCCTTGCCGGATGGAGGGAACGTCCACCGTGCCGGACCCTTCCGCCCCACCTGTCCCGCCCACGCCACCGGTCCCGCTCACTGCTCTGCTGGCCCGGGACGACCTCGCCCTGCGGCAGATCGCCGGCCCGTCCGACCAGGACACGGTGATCCACTGGGCGCACACCTCGGAGATGGCGGACCCCTATCCGTATCTGCTCGGCGGTGAGCTGCTGCTGACCGCCGGGGTGCACGTCCCGGAGGCGGCGGGCTCGGGCACCTATTTCGACGACTACGTCTCCCGGATCGTCGAGGCGGGCGGCGCGGCCCTCGGATTCGGTCTGGCCCCGGTGCACGACACGGTCCCCCGCGCCCTGGCCGCGGCCTGCGACGCGTACGGGCTCCCCCTCCTGGAGGTGCCGCCCCAGACCACCTTCTCGGGCGTGGCCCGCGCGGTGTGGCAGCTCATGGCCCAGGCCCGGCTGGCGGAGCTGCGCCGGGTCACGGAGGCCCAGCAGAGCCTGGCCGCGGCGGCGGCCCGGGCGGATCCGGTGCCGGCGGTGCTGCGGCAGCTCGCCCAGCGGGTCGGCGGCTGGACGGTTTTGTACGGCCCGGACGGCGCGGAACTGGCGCGCGGCGGACGGACGCCCGGGACGGGCGTCGTCCCGGCCCTGGCCGAACTGGCCGCCGTGGTACGCCCCGGTACGGCCCACGGTCCGACGCCGTCCTCCGCCAGCGACACCGTGGGCGGCAGCCACCTCGCCGCCTACGCCCTCGGCGCCGGACAGGGCTTCGTGCTCGGTGTCGCGGCGCCGCGCCGCGACAGCGGGGACCACACCATCGCCTCCGTCGCGGCCGTCCTGCTGTCGCTGCTCACCGGGGAGCACCAGAGCGGGAGCGGGGCCGCCCGCTCGGCGGCGCTGGTACGACTGCTGCTGGGGGCCTCGCCGGAGGCGGTCGCGCCCCTGCTGGGCGGCGACCGGTGGGTGGTGGTGCACGCCCGCCCCGCCGGTGACGCCCCCGCGCCGGACGCCGTCGCCGCCTCCGCGCTGGGCGCGGCCCTGGGCTCCGCGCTCGTCGACGTGAGCGGCGACGTCGTACGGGTCCTCGTCCCCGGCGACCGCGAGCCCGCCGAGCAGCCGGGCTGGACCTGCGGGGTGAGCGCCCCCGTCGGCCCCGGCGAGTGGGCGGCCGCCGACACCCGGGCCGCCCGCGCCCTGGCCCGCGCCCGCGCCACCCGCACGGCGCTGGTACGCCACGGGGAGCGGCCCGTGCTCGCGGATCTCGTCCCGCCGTCCGACGCCCGGGCCCACGCCCATGCCCTCCTCGCCCCCGTCGCGGGCACCCCCGCCCTCACCGAGACCCTGCGCACCTGGCTCTCCCTGCACGGGAGTTGGGACCGTACGGCGGTGGCGCTGTCCGTGCACCGCAACACCGTGCGCCAACGCATCGCGCGGTGCTCGGCGTTGCTCGCGGTGGACCTCGACGATCCCGACGTACGGATGGAGTTGTGGTTCGCGCTGCGTCACGAGTGAGCGCGGCGGAGGGGGCCCCGGGCCCGGGCGGCCCCGGCGCTCCGAGTGACCCCCGTCCCAGCGTCCGGGACATCGGAGACTCCCACCGGGCCGGACCGGCAGAATAAGGACCATGCCGATATCCGGGACCCCCAGCCGCGCCGAGCTCGTCGACCACCTCGTACGGACGCGTATCGCGGGCGACGTCGCCACGCCTCGCGAGAACAACCTCTCCCACTACCGCAAGCTCGCGAACGGCGACCGCAACTTCTGGCTGGGGCTCGAGCTCGGCGACCGCTGGCGCGACGAGCAGGACGTGCTCGCGGTGATGGCGGAACGGTGCGGCGTGAACGACGACCCGGAGTACCGCTACGGCCAGGACACCATCGACCCCGACCTGACCGTCGACGCCCTGGAGCGGATGGCGGCCCGGCTGCGCAAGGCGGCCGCCGGCGAGCAGCGGGTCCTCTTCGCCACCGGCCACCCCGGCGGCCTGCTCGACGTGCATCGCGCGACCGCCGCCGCGCTGCGGGCCGCCGGGTGCGAGATCGTCGTCATCCCGGAGGGGCTGCAGACGGACGAGGGGTACGTCTTCCAGTTCGCGGACGTGGCGGTGCTGGAGCACGGGGCGACCCTCTGGCACACCCACTCCGGTGAGCCGATGCGGGCGATCCTCACCGGGCTCGAGCGGGAGGGGCGGCCGCTGCCCGACCTCGTCGTCGCCGACCACGGCTGGGCGGGCTGCGCCGGTCAGCTCGGCGTCGACTCCATGGGGTACGCCGACTGCAACGACCCCGCGCTCTTCCTCGCCGAGTCCGAGGGGACCCTCCAGGTCACGATCCCCCTCGACGACCACGTGACCAGTCCCCGGCACTACGACCCGATGACCGCGTATCTCCTGTCCGAGGCGGGCCTGTCCTGACCGGAGTTCTCTCGCCCCCGCCGCCCCTGCCCGTCCCTTGTTCCTGGGGGCTCCGCCCCCAGACCCCCGTGTCGCGCTGACGCGCTCGTCCTCAATCGCCGGACGGGCTGAGAATTAGCCCCTCCGGCGTTTGAGGAGCGGGGGTCCGGGGGCTGGCCCCCGGTACGGGACGGGTAGGGGCGGCGGGGGCGAAAACCCCGTAGGGACACCGACCCGCACCCGCCCCCGGGGGCAGCTCACGGCCACGGGTTCAACCCCTCCGCCCGCCGCTGGGCGTACCCCGGCGTCGGGTCGAGGTACACCCGGCTCACCGCCGGGAACACCTCCCGCAACCGCGCCTCCGCCTGCTCGCAGGCCCACTCGATCTCCGCGGCGGTCGACACGTCCCGGAAGTCCACCTTGGCGGCGACAAGAGCCTCCCGCGGCCCCTGCACCAGGGTGATCAGCTCGAGCACCGCTTCGACATGCGGCACACCGAGCAGCTCGTCCCGGATCCCCTCCCGCATCGCCCGCGGCAACGGCCGCCCGATCAGCAGCTGCGCGTTGGACCGCCCGAGCACCCAGGCGACGTACAGCAGCAGCACCCCGATGCACAGGGACGCGGCACCGTCCCAGACCCCGGATCCGGTGAGCTGCCCGCCGAGCAGTCCCCCCGCGGCGAGGACGAGGCCGACCAGCGCGGCCGAGTCCTCCATGACGACGGCCTTCACGGCGGTGTCGGGGGTGTGCCGGAGGTAGAGCCCCACGGACGCCCCGAAGCGCTCCGCCTCGCCCCGCGCCTGCCGCACCCCGGTGCGCAGGGAGTACCCCTCCAGCAGGAAGGCGAGGGCCAGCACGATGTACGACACGAGCGGGTCGCCGAGCTCCTCGCCCGCGACGAGGGTGTGGATGCCGTCGTAGAGGGAGAACACCGCGCCGCCGACGAAGGTGGCGACGGCCGCGAGCATCGCCCAGATGTACCGCTCCGGTCCGTAGCCGAGCGGATGTTCCTCGTCCGCCGGCTTCTCGCTGCGTTTCAGCGCGGTGAGCAGCAGCACCTCGGTGACGGTGTCGGCGACCGAGTGCGCGGCCTCGGAGAGCATCGCGCTGGAGCCGCTGATGACACCGGCGACGGCCTTGGCGAGGGCGATGCCGAGATTGGCGACGGCGGCGACGATCACCGTGAAGGTGCTCTCGCCGCCGCCGTCCCCGGCGCCACCGGTGTCTTTGTCCTGTTCCGTTTCCGCGTCCGCTTCGGCCATGCCCCAGTCTTACCGCGGGATCCGGACCACGCCCTCCTGGATGACCGAAATGGCGAGCCGCCCGTCCTGTGTGTAGATACGGGCCTGGCCGAGACCGCGGCCGCCGGACGCGGACGGCGACTCCTGGTCGTACAGGAGCCATTCGTCGGCGCGGAACGGCCGGTGGAACCACATCGCGTGGTCGAGCGAGGCCCCGACGACGTCCCCGATCGCCCAGCCGCCGCGCCCGTGCGCGAGCAGCACGGAGTCGAGGAGCGTCATGTCGGAGACGTAGGTGGCCAGACAGACGTGCAGCAGAGGTTCGTCGATGGCGCCGCCGAGCTTGCCGTTCGTGCGGAACCACACCTGGGAGCGGGGCTCGCGGGCCTCGCCGACGCTCCCGAAGGGCGGGGCGTCGACGTACCGCAGGTCGACCGCCTCGCGCGCCTCCAGCAGCCGCTCCACGACGCCCGGCTCCCGGAAGACGTCCGCGTACCGCGGGAGCATCTCGGCCGCGGTCGGCAGGGTCTCCGGGTCCGGTGCGGGCGGCATGGCGGCCTGGTGGTCCATGCCCTCCTCGTACGTCTGGAAGGACGCGGAGAGATGGAAGATCGGCTGCCCGTGCTGGACGGCGACGACCCGGCGGGTGGTGAACGAGCGTCCGTCGCGGATCCGGTCGACGGTGTAGACGATGGGCGCGCCCGGGTCCCCGGCGCGCAGGAAGTACGCGTGCAGGGAGTGCGCGAGCCGGTCCTCCGGGACCGTACGGCCGGCGGCGACCAGTGCCTGCGCCGCGACCTGTCCGCCGAAGACGCGCGGGACGACGGCGGACCGTGACTGGCCGCGGAAGATGTCCTGCTCGATCCGCTCGAGGTCGAGCAGATCGAGCAGGGACTCAAGTGCCTGACTCATGGGTCAGTTGTACCGTGAACTTTTTTCGTGGGCCTTACAGCCCCATGTCCTTGGCGATGATCGACTTCATGATCTCGCTCGTGCCGCCGTAGATGCGGTTGACGCGGTTGTCCGCGTACAGCCGGGCGATCGGGTACTCGTTCATGAAGCCGTAGCCGCCGTGCAGCTGGAGGCAGCGGTCGATGACGCGGTGCGCGACCTCGGTGCAGAACAGCTTGGCGCTCGCGGCCTCGGCCGGGGTCAGCTCGCCCGCGTCCAGGGCCTCCAGGGTGCGGTCGGCGACGGCCTGCGCGGCGTCCACCTCGGCCTGGCAGGCGGCCAGCTCGAACTTGGTGTTCTGGAAGGCGGCGACGGGCTTGCCGAAGACGGTGCGCTCCTGGACGTACTGCTTGGCGAACCGGACGGCGGCGGCGGCCTGCGCGTAGGCGCCGAAGGCGATGCCCCAGCGCTCGGAGGCGAGGTTGAGGCCGAGGTAGGAGAAGCCCTTGTTCTCCTCGCCCAGCAGGTCCTCGACCGGCACCTGCACATCGACGAACGCCAGCTCGGCGGTGTCGGAGACCTTCAGGCCGAGCTTGTCCAGCTTGCGGCCGACGGAGTAGCCCTCGGACTTGGTGTCCACGGCGAACAGCGAGATGCCGAAGCGGCGGTCGTCCTCGCGCGGGGCGGACGTACGGGCGCAGACGATCACCCGGTCGGCGTGCACACCGCCGGTGATGAAGGTCTTGGCGCCATTGAGGACATAGTGCGTGCCGTCCTCGGAGAGCTTCGCGGTGGTCTTCATGCCCGCGAGGTCGGAGCCGGTGCCCGGCTCGGTCATCGCGAGGGCCCACATCTCCTCACCGGAGACGAACTTCGGCAGCCACTTCTTCTTCTGCTCGTCATTGGCGAGCATCTTGATGTAGGGCAGGCCGAGCAGCACGTGCACACCGGAGCCGCCGAAGGACACACCCGCGCGGGCGGTCTCCTCGTACATCACGGCCTCGAACTTGTACGAATCTATGCCCGCGCCGCCGTGCTCCTCGTCGACGCGGATACCGAAGACGCCGAGCTCGGCGAGCTTGTAGTAGAAGTCGCGCGGCGCCTGGCCCGCGGCGAACCATTCGTCGTAGACGGGGACGACCTCGGCCTCGATAAAGGCCCGCAGGGTCTCCCGGAACGCCTCGTGGTCCTCGTTGAACACCGTACGGCGCACCGCCGCCACCCTTCCTTGCGCCTGGACCGGCGCCGCTCTCGCGTACGTGGTTGCTCGCCGTCGGGGTTGCTCCATTGATGATTGCGGTCCCGTGGCTAAGCGCTTGCTCAGATCAAAGGTACCGGTGAGTACGGACACCGTCCAGGGGAGCACCCCCGTAACGCTCGTCACGCCCGCGACCCCGTCGGATCGCCGGGGACCGCTCAGTCGACCGCGGCCGTGCCGGCCGCCGCGAAGGCTCCCCGGGCCATCCGGTGCAGGAGGGACGCCGTGCCGGTGCGGCCCGGGAGGGCGCCCGGGCGGCCGAGGTGCGGGGTGGAGTTGAGGAGCCCGAAGACCGAGTGCACGGACGACCTGGCGGCGGGCTCGGCGAGGGCCGGATAGACCTCGCGGACGACCTCCACCCACAGCTCGACGTACTGCCGCTGGAGCTGCCGGACGAGCTTGCGGTCGGTGTCCCGGAGGCGGTCCAGCTCACGGTCGTGCAGGGTGATCAGGGGGCGGTCGTCGAGCGCGAAGTCGATGTGTCCCTCGATCAGCGAGTCGAGGAGCTCCTCCGCGTCGCCGTCGGCCTCCGCCACGCGGCGCTTGCCGCCGGTGAGCAGCTGGCCGCTGATCCCCACCAGCAGCTCGGCGAGCATCGCGTCCTTGCCCGGGAAGTGCCGGTACAGACCGGGGCCGCTGATGCCGACCGCCGCTCCTATCTCGTCCACTCCGACGCCGTGGAAACCGCGCTCGGCGAAGAGCCGGGCGGCCTCCTTGAGGATCTGCTCGCGACGGGTGGGGGCGTCGGTTCTGGTGGCCATGGAAGCAATTCTAGACAGGGAGGTTAGCGGTCGTTAACCTGAAGGAAATGCGTTAACGCTCATTAACAAAGTGAGGGGACCGCGGGATGCACGAGGCACCGGAGCTGACGAGCGCGGCAGACCCCGCGTCGGAGGCCTGGCGAGCCAACGAGGCGGCGCACCGCGCACTGGGCGAGGAGCTGCGCGCCAAGCTGGCCGCGGCCCGGCTCGGCGGCGGTGAGCGGGCCCGCGCCCGGCACACCGCGCGCGGCAAGCTGCTGCCACGCGAGCGCGTGGACACGCTGCTCGACCCGGGTTCGCCCTTCCTGGAGCTGGCCCCGCTCGCGGCCGACGGGATGTACGAGGGACAGGCGCCGGCGGCGGGAGTGATCGCCGGGATCGGGCGGGTGAGCGGCCGCGAATGCGTGATCGTCGCCAATGACGCCACGGTCAAGGGCGGCACGTACTACCCGATGACGGTCAAGAAGCACCTGCGCGCCCAGGAGGTGGCCCTGGAGAACCGGCTCCCCTGTGTGTACCTGGTGGACTCCGGCGGCGCCTTCCTGCCCATGCAGGACGAGGTCTTTCCCGACCGCGAGCACTTCGGCCGGATCTTCTACAACCAGGCGCGGATGTCGGGCGCCGGCATCCCGCAGATCGCGGCCGTGCTCGGCTCCTGCACGGCGGGCGGCGCCTATGTGCCCGCGATGAGCGACGAAGCCGTGATCGTGCGCAATCAGGGCACGATCTTCCTCGGCGGACCGCCCCTGGTGAAGGCCGCCACGGGCGAGGTCGTGACGGCCGAGGAGCTGGGCGGCGGCGAGGTCCACGCGCGCGTGTCGGGCGTCACCGACCACCTCGCGGAGGACGACGCGCACGCGCTGCGGATCGTCCGGAACATCGCGGCCACCCTCCCCGCGCGCGGGGAGCTGCCCTGGTCGGTGTCGGAGCCGGTCGAGCCCAAGGTGGACCCGTCCGGGCTGTACGGCGCGGTGCCGGTCGACTCCCGCACCCCCTATGACGTACGCGAGGTCATCGCGCGCGTGGTCGACGGATCGGGCTTCGCCGAGTTCAAGGCGGAGTTCGGGCAGACCCTCGTCACCGGCTTCGCGCGGATCCACGGACACCCGGTGGGGATCGTCGCCAACAACGGCATCCTGTTCTCCGAGTCCGCCCAGAAGGGCGCGCACTTCATCGAGCTGTGCGACCAGCGCGGCATCCCGCTGGTCTTCCTGCAGAACATCTCGGGGTTCATGGTCGGCCGGCAGTACGAGGCCGGGGGCATCGCCAAGCACGGCGCCAAGATGGTCACGGCCGTGGCCTGCACGCGCGTGCCGAAGCTGACGGTCGTCATCGGCGGTTCGTACGGCGCGGGCAACTACTCGATGTGCGGCCGGGCGTACTCGCCGCGCTTCCTGTGGATGTGGCCGGGCGCCAAGATCTCCGTGATGGGCGGCGAGCAGGCCGCGTCGGTCCTCGCGACCGTCAAGCGCGACCAGCTGGAGGCGCGCGGCGAGTCCTGGCCCGCCGAGGACGAGGAGTCCTTCAAGGCCCCGATCCGCAGCCAGTACGAGCAGCAGGGCAACGCCTACTACGCGACGGCCCGCCTCTGGGACGACGGCGTGATCGACCCGCTGGAGACCCGGCAGGTGCTGGGTCTCGCCCTGACCGCCTGCGCCAACGCGCCACTGCCGCCCAAGGCCGACGGCTTCGGCGTCTTCCGGATGTGAGGGGACCCCTGACGATGTTCGACACGGTACTTGTGGCCAACCGCGGTGAGATCGCCGTCCGCGTGATCCGCACGCTGCGCTCGCTCGGCGTGCGCTCGGTTGCCGTCTTCTCCGACGCGGACGCCGACGCCCGCCATGTGCGCGAGGCGGACACGGCGGTCCGGATCGGTCCGGCGCCGGCCTCCGAGAGCTATCTGTCGGCGGAGCGGCTCATCGAGGCCGCCGCGCGCACCGGCGCACAGGCGGTCCACCCGGGCTACGGCTTCCTCGCGGAGAACGCCGCGTTCGCACGCGCCTGCGCCGCGGCGGGGCTGGTCTTCATCGGCCCGCCCGCCGAGGCGATCTCCCTGATGGGCGACAAGATCCGCGCCAAGGAGACGGTGCAGAAGGCCGGGGTCCCGGTGGTCCCCGGCTCGTCCGGCAGCGGGCTCACCGACGCCCAACTGGCCGACGCGGCACGGGAGATCGGCATGCCGGTGCTCCTGAAGCCGTCGGCCGGCGGCGGCGGCAAGGGCATGCGGCTGGTGCGCGAGGCCGCCCTGCTGTCCGACGAGATCGCCGCCGCCCGGCGCGAGGCCCGCGCCTCCTTCGGCGACGACACGCTCCTCGTGGAGCGCTGGATCGACCGCCCCCGGCACATCGAGATCCAGGTCCTGGCCGACGGCCATGGCAACGTGGTGCATCTGGGCGAGCGCGAGTGCTCTCTCCAGCGCCGCCACCAGAAGATCATCGAAGAGGCACCGAGTGTGCTCCTCGACGACAGCACCCGTGCCGCGATGGGCGAGGCGGCCGTCCAGGCGGCCCGCTCCTGCGGTTACCGGGGCGCGGGCACGGTCGAGTTCATCGTCCCCGGCAGCGACCCGTCGTCGTACTACTTCATGGAGATGAACACCCGCCTCCAGGTGGAGCATCCGGTGACCGAGCTGATCACCGGCCTCGACCTGGTCGAGTGGCAGCTGCGGGTGGCCGCCGGCGAGCAACTGCCTTACGAACAGAAGGACATCACCCTCACCGGGCACGCGGTGGAGGCCCGCGTCTGCGCCGAGGACCCCTCCCGCGGCTTCCTGCCCTCCGGCGGCACGGTGGTCGCGCTGCGCGAGCCGCAGGGCGACGGTGTCCGCACCGACTCGGGCCTGAGCGAGGGCACGGAGGTCGGCAGCCTCTACGACCCGATGCTGTCCAAGGTCATCGCGTACGGCCCCGACCGCGCGACGGCACTGCGCAAACTCCGGGCGGCGCTCGCCGACACGGTCACGCTGGGCGTGCAGACCAACGCCGGCTTCCTGCGCCGGCTGCTCGCCCATCCGGCCGTGGTGGCGGGCGACCTGGACACCGGGCTCGTGGAGCGGGAGGCGGACTCTCTGGTGCCGGGTGACGTGCCGGACGAGGTGTACGAGGCCGCCGCTGCCGTCCGGCTCGACGCGCTGGCTCCTCGGGGCACGGGCTGGACCGACCCGTTCTCCGTGCCGAGCGGATGGCGGCTCGGCGGCCGACCGGAGCCGGTGCGCTTCGCCTTGCGCGTGCCGGGACTCGAACCCGTCACGCACGCTCCGCGCGGCTCCCACGCCGTCACCGCCGACCAGGTCTCCGTGACCCTCGACGGCGTACGGCACACGTTCCACCGCGCCGGCGACTGGATCGGCCGCGACGGCGACGCGTGGCAGGTGCGCGACCACGACCCCGTCGCCGCCTCCCTCACCGGCGCCGCGCACGGCGGTGCCGACTCCCTCACCGCCCCGATGCCCGGCACGGTGACCGTCGTGAAGGTCGCCGTCGGTGACGAAGTGACCGCCGGCCAGAGCCTGTTGGTGGTCGAGGCGATGAAGATGGAGCACGTCGTCTCCGCGCCGCACGCCGGCACCGTCAGCGAGCTGGACGTCACACCGGGCACGACCGTCGCCATGGACCAGGTCCTGGCGGTCATCACACCGGCGGAGACCGGATCCGTCCCGGCGGAGACCGGATCCGTCCCAGCCGACGCGGAGGCCGTCCCGGCGGACTCGGCCGTCGCCGCGCCCGCGGAGGCCGAACCCGCCCCGGCGGGCGCGGCAGCCGTCACGCCGGCAGAGGCCGGTCCCGCCCCGGCGACCGCACCCGCCGGAGAGGAGCAGCAGGCATGACCACCCCCGAACCGGCCCTCCCCATGGTCGTACCCGCCGAGGGGCTGCCCGCGCGGGTGCGGATCCACGAGGTCGGCGCCCGCGACGGACTGCAGAACGAGAAGGCGACCGTGCCGACGGCGGTCAAGGCGGAGTTCGTCCGGCGCCTCGCCGACGCGGGCCTGACCACCATCGAGGCCACCAGCTTCGTGCACCCCAAGTGGGTGCCCCAACTGGCCGACGCGGAGCAGCTGTTCCCGCTCGTCCGGGACCTGCCGGGCGTCCACCTCCCCGTCCTGGTGCCGAACGACCGCGGGCTCGACCGGGCCCTCGCGCTCGGCGCCGGCCGCATCGCCGTCTTCGCCAGCGCCACCGAGTCCTTCGCGAAGGCCAACCTGAACAGGACGGTCGACGAGGCACTCGCCATGTTCGCGCCCGTGGTCGAGAAGGCGCGGGCGCGGAACGTCCACGTCCGCGGCTATCTGTCCATGTGCTTCGGCGACCCGTGGGAGGGCGCCGTGCCCGTCCCCCAGGTCGTCCGCGTCTGCCGGGCGCTGCTCGACCTCGGCTGCGACGAGCTGAGCCTCGGCGACACCATCGGGGTGGCGACGCCCGGGCATGTGCGGGCGCTCCTCGCCGCCCTGAACGAACAGCACATCCCCACCAGCGCACTCGGCGTCCACTTCCACGACACGTACGGCCAGGCGCTCTCCAACACGCTGGCCGCGCTCCAGCACGGCGTGACAACCGTCGACGCCTCCGCGGGCGGCCTCGGCGGCTGCCCGTACGCCAAGTCCGCCACCGGCAATCTCGCCACCGAAGACCTCGTGTGGATGCTCCAGGGCCTCGGTATCGACACCGGGGTCGATCTCGGCCGTCTCACCGCCACCAGCGTGTGGATGGCCGGCCAACTGGGCCGACCCAGCCCGTCCCGCACCGTCAAAGCGCTCGGTGGAACAACGCAGCCCCACAAGGAGTGATCCCCATGTCCCTGGACCACCGCCTCTCCCCCGAACTCGAAGAACTCCGGCGCACGGTCGAGGCGTTCGCGCACGACGTCGTGGCGCCGAAGATCGGCGACTTCTACGAGCGGCACGAGTTCCCGTACGAGATCGTCCGGGAGATGGGCCGCATGGGGCTCTTCGGACTGCCCTTTCCGGAGGAGTACGGCGGGATGGGCGGCGACTATCTCGCCCTCGGCATCGCCCTGGAGGAGCTGGCGCGCGTCGACTCCTCCGTCGCCATCACGCTGGAGGCGGGCGTCTCGCTCGGCGCGATGCCCCTGCATGTCTTCGGGACCGAGGCGCAGAAGGCCGAGTGGCTCCCCCGGCTCTGTTCCGGCGAGATCCTCGGCGCGTTCGGGCTGACCGAGCCGGACGGCGGCTCCGACGCGGGCGCGACGCGCACCACCGCCCGCCTCGACCCGGCGACGAACGAGTGGGTCATCAACGGCACCAAGTGCTTCATCACCAACTCGGGCACCGACATCACGGGCCTGGTGACGGTCACCGCGGTCACCGGCCGCAAGGAGGACGGGCGTCCGGAGATCTCCGCGATCATCGTGCCGTCCGGCACCCCGGGCTTCACGGTCGCGGCGCCCTACTCGAAGGTCGGCTGGAACGCCTCGGACACCCGTGAGCTGTCCTTCGCCGACGTGCGCGTACCGGCGGCGAACCTGCTCGGCGAGGAGGGCCGCGGCTACGCGCAGTTCCTGCGGATCCTCGACGAGGGCCGGATCGCCATCGCGGCGCTCGCCACGGGCCTCGCGCAGGGCTGCGTGGACGAGTCGGTGAAGTACGCCAAGGAACGTCACGCGTTCGGGCGGCCGATCGGGGCGAACCAGGCGATCCAGTTCAAGATCGCCGACATGGAGATGAAGGCGCACACGGCCCGCGTCGGGTGGCGCGACGCCGCATCCCGTCTCGTCGCGGGCGAACGCTTCAAGAAGGAGGCGGCGATCGCCAAGCTCTACTCCTCCACGGTCGCCGTCGACAACGCCCGCGAAGCCACGCAGATCCACGGGGGTTACGGCTTCATGAACGAGTACCCGGTGGCCCGGATGTGGCGCGACTCCAAGATCCTGGAGATCGGCGAGGGCACGAGCGAGGTGCAGCGGATGCTGATCGCCCGGGAGCTGGGGCTCGCGGGCTGACGGCGGCGGCAGCGGGCGCGGGGCAAGCCCGCTGAGCCTGCCGTCACTGGGCGCACGCGCCGCCCAAGCCGAAGGGCAGCGGCGGGGGCAACCCGCCCTCTGGACAAAAACTGAGGTTAGGCTAACCTACCTTCGAACTTGTCCGGCGGGCGCTCCGCCCCGTGCCGAAAGCAGTCACTCTCATGTCCAAGGCCCGTTCCACCCACCTCACCCGCCGCGGCATCCTCGCCGCGGGCGGCGCCCTCGGTCTCGGCGCCGCGCTCGCCGCCTGCGGTGACGAAGACGCGAAAAGCGGTGGAGCGGGCAGCACCTCGGGCGCCTCGAAGTCCGGCCCCTGGTCCTTCAAGGACGACCGCGGCCAGACCGCCAAGGCCGGCAAGGTCCCGGCGAACATCGTCGCCTTCACCGGTGTCGCCGCCGCCCTCTTCGACTACGGCATCGAGGTCAAGGGCGTCTTCGGCCCGACGAAGACCAAGGACGGCAAGGCCGATGTCCAGGCCGGCGACATGGACATCAGCAAGCTGACGATCCTCGGCAACGAGTGGGGCCAGTTCAACATCGAGAAGTACGCGGCCCTCGCGCCCGACGTCCTGATCTCCACGATGTTCGACGCCAAGGGCACCCTCTGGTACGTCCCCGAGGAGTCCGCGGACAAGATTCTCAAGGTCGGTGCGCCGAGCGTCGGCATCTCCGCCTACGACCGGCAGCTGACCGAGCCGCTGCAGCGCCTCCTGGAGCTCGCCGGGTCGCTGGGCGCGGACGTGACGTCGGACCAGGTCACCAAGGCCAAGAAGCGCTTCGAGGACGCGGCTGCGGGCCTCCGCGCGGCCGCCAAGGCCAACCCCGGCATCAAGGTGCTCATCGGCTCCGCGAGCCAGGACATCTTCTACGTCTCCGGCTCCCACCTGTCCGTGGACCTGGAGTACTTCAAGGCGCTCGGCGTGAACATCGTCGAGCCGCCGGCCCAGGCCCTGAAGGCGAGCGGCGGCTGGTTCGAGAACCTGAGCTGGGAGAACGTCGACAAGTACGACGCGGACATCATCATGATGGACAACCGCACGTCGACCATCCAGCCCGCCGACATCACCAAGGCGACCTGGAAGAAGCTCCCGGCCGTCAAGGCGGGCCAGGTCATCCCGCGCGTCACCGAGCCGGTCTTCTCGTACGACAAGTGCGCCCCGATCCTCGAGGACCTCGCCACCGCCATCGAGAAGGCCAAGAAGGTCAGCTGACCCTTCGCCGGGGAGGGCCGGTGCCGGTCCTCCCCGGACTCCCGCCCCCTGACGATGACTCAGGAGCCGCCATGACAACGGCCGTTGCCGCCCCGTTCCGCTTCTTCTCCCTCCAGGTCGTACGGACGAGGCGGCTCGGTCCGTCTCTGCTGCGGGTGACCTTCGCGGGTCCCGACCTGCACGCGTTCGCCTCCGCCGGCCGGGACCAGAGCCTGTCCCTGTTCCTGCCGCATCCGGGCCAGTCCGAGCCCGCCGTCCCCATCGAACTGGGCGACGGCTGGTGGCACGGCTGGCGCGAACTGCCCGACGACGTACGGGCGGTGATGCGCTCGTACACGCTGCGGGCCCTGCGGCGCGATCCCGACGAGATCGACATCGACTTCGCGCTGCACGGCACGGAACAGGGGGCGGCCACGCCCGCGGGGCCGGCCTCACGGTGGGCGGCACGCGCCGGCGCCGGTGACCGTGTCCTGCTGCTGGGGCCCGCCATCGAGGACAACCGGGCGATCCGCTTCCGTCCGCCCGCCGACGCCGACCTGGTCGTCATGTGGGGGGACGAGACCGCCGTACCCGCCGCCTCGGCGATCCTCGAATCGCTGCCTGCGGGCACCCGGGCCCGCGTCTGGCTGGAGGTCCACCACGCCGGTGACATCCAGGACGTGGTGACCGAGGCCGACGCGGACATCACCTGGCTCGTACGCGACGAGGGGTCCCCCATGGCCCTCGACGCGATCCGGGAGGCCCAACTCCCGCCCGCCGCCGCCCCGTACGCCTGGATCGCGGGCGAGTCCGGCGGGGTGAAGGAGCTGCGCCGCCATCTCGTGCGGGAGCGCGGGTTCGACCGCAGGCGGGTCACGTTCGTGGGCTACTGGCGTCGCGGGCTGAGCGAGGAGCAACTGCGGGAGCAGGAGTAACGCGCTGAGGTGATCGAGGCGCATGTCACGGCTGAGGCGGGGTCGCGCGATTGACTTAGGTTAGGCTAACCTAAGTTGGGCGTCGCGACCCCGCCCTTCTCATGTCCCCTCCCCACCCCGTCCCGACCGGACGCTCTCCCGCACGGAGGACCCCCCATGCGCTCGCACCTGCTCAATGACACGACCGCGGAGCGGTACCGCCGCTCCGTGACCGAAGGAATCGAGCGGGTGGCGGCCAAACTCGCCACCACCGACCGTCCGTTCACCGGCGTCACGGCCGACGACCTGGCCCCCCGGATCGAGCGGATCGACCTGGACCGTCCGCTGCACGACACGACAGCGGTGCTGGACGAGCTGGAGGAGGTCTACCTCCGGGACGCGGTCTACTTCCACCACCCGCGCTACCTCGCGCACCTCAACTGCCCGGTCGTCATCCCGGCCGTGGTCGGCGAGGCGGTGCTGTCCGCGGTCAACTCCTCCCTCGACACCTGGGACCAGTCGGCCGGCGGCACCCTCATCGAGCGCAGGCTCATCGACTGGACGAACGCCCGCATCGGCTTCGGACCCTCCGCCGACGGCGTGTTCACCAGCGGCGGCAGCCAGTCCAACCTCCAGGCCCTGCTCCTGGCCCGCGAGGAGGCCAAGGCGCAGAGCCTCGCCGACCTGCGGATCTTCGCCTCCGACGTCAGCCACTTCAGCGTCAGGAAGTCGGCCAAACTCCTCGGGCTGAGCGCGGACTGTGTCGTGTCGATCCCCGTCGACCACGACAAGCGGATGCAGACGGTCGCGCTCGCCCGTGAGCTGGAGCGCTGCAAGCGGGACGGCCTCGTCCCCATGGCGGTCGTCGCCACCGCGGGCACCACCGACTTCGGCTCCATCGACCCGCTGCCCGAAATCGCGGAGCTCTGCTCCCAGTTCGGCACCTGGATGCACGTGGACGCGGCCTACGGCTGCGGACTGCTCACCTCACTGCGGAACCGGGACCGGATCGACGGCATCGAGCGCGCCGACTCCGTCACCGTCGACTACCACAAGTCCTTCTTCCAGCCGGTGAGTTCCTCCGCGGTGCTCGTCCGTGACGCGGCCACCCTGGGCCACGCCACCTACCACGCGGAGTACCTCAACCCGCGCCGCATGGTGCAGGAACGCATCCCCAACCAGGTCGACAAGTCCCTGCAGACCACCCGCCGCTTCGACGCGCTCAAGCTGTGGATGACGCTGCGCGTGATGGGCGCCGACGGCATCGGACAGCTCTTCGACGAGGTCTGCGAGCTCGCCGAGGAGGGCTGGAAGCTGCTGGCCGGCGACCCCCGCTACGACGTGGTCGTCCAGCCGTCCCTCTCCACCCTCGTCTTCCGCTACATCCCGGCGGCCGTCACCGACCCGGCCGAGATCGACCGCGCCAACCTGTACGCCCGCAAGGCCCTGTTCGCCTCCGGCGACGCGGTGGTCGCGGGCACCAAGGTCGGCGACCGCCACTACCTGAAGTTCACCCTGCTCAATCCCGAGACCACGGCGGACGACATCTCCGCCGTACTCGATCTGATCGCCGGCCATGCCGAGCAGTACCTGGGAGAGTCCCTTGACCGCGCTTCCTGAATCCTCCGAGAAGACCCACGACTTCGTGGGAATCGGGCTCGGCCCCTTCAATCTCGGCCTCGCCTGCCTCACCGAGCCGATCGCCGGACTGGACGGTGTCTTCCTGGAGTCCAAGCCGGACTTCGAGTGGCACTCGGGGATGTTCCTGGAGGGCGCACACCTCCAGACCCCGTTCATGTCGGACCTGGTCACCCTCGCCGACCCGACCTCCCCGTACTCCTTCCTCAACTACCTGAAGGAATCGGGCCGGCTGTACTCGTTCTACATCCGGGAGAACTTCTATCCGCTCCGGGTCGAGTACGACGACTACTGCCGCTGGGCGGCGTCGAAACTCTCCAGCATCCGCTTCAACACGACGGTGGCGGAGGTGACGTACGACGAAGGGGCCGAGGTGTACCTCGTACGGACCGAGGCCGGTGACGTCCTGCGCGCCCGCCGGCTGGTCCTCGGCACCGGCACCCCGCCGTACATCCCCGAGGCCTGCGCCGGCCTCGGCGGGGACTTCATCCACAACTCCCGCTATCTGCGGCACAAGCAGGAACTGCAGGCCAAGGAGTCGATCACCCTCGTCGGCAGCGGGCAGTCCGCCGCCGAGATCTACTACGACCTGCTGAGCGAGATCGACGTCCACGGCTACCAGCTCAACTGGGTCACCCGCTCCCCGCGCTTCTTCCCCCTCGAATACACCAAGCTCACCCTGGAGATGACCTCCCCGGAGTACATCGACTACTTCCACGCGCTGCCCGAGCCGACCCGCTACCGCCTCCAGACGGAGCAGAAGGGCCTGTTCAAGGGCATCGACGGCGAGCTGATCAACTCGATCTTCGACCTGCTCTACCAGAAGAACCTCGGCGGCCCGGTCCCCACCCGTCTGCTCACCAACTCCGCGCTGAACTCGGTGAGTCACGAGGGCGGCACGTACACCCTGGGACTGCGCCAGGAGGAGCAGGAGAAGGACTACGAGCTGAACACCCAGGGCCTGATCCTCGCCACCGGGTACAAGTACGCCGAGCCGGAGTTCCTCAAGCCGGTCCGCGACCGCCTGCGTTACGACTCCCGGGGCAACTTCGACGTCGCCCGCAACTACGCCGTCGACACCACCGGCCGGGGTGTCTTCCTCCAGAACGCCGGTGTGCACACCCACTCGATCACATCGCCCGACCTCGGCATGGGCGCGTACCGCAACGCGTGCATCATCCGCGAGCTGCTCGGCTCCGAGTACTACGCCGTCGAGAAGACGATCGCGTTCCAGGAGTTTTCCGTATGACCCGCAATGACCGCACAAGTCCCCTGAACGACACCGGAATCGGCGCCTTCACCATCCGGCCCCTCGACCCGGTCGAGGACGCCCAGCTGCTGCACCGCTGGGTCACCCACCCCAAGTCCGCCTTCTGGATGATGCAGGAGGCCAGGCTGCACGACGTGGAGCGCGAGTACATGGCCATCGCGGCCAGCGAGTACCACGACGCCTACCTCGGCCTGCACGACGGCGAGCCCGCGTTCCTGATGGAGCGCTACGACCCGGCGCATGTCGAACTGGCCGGCCTGTACGACTCCCAGCCGGGCGATGTCGGCATGCACTTCCTGGTCGCGCCGACGGACACCCCGGTGCACGGGTTCACCCGCGCGGTCCTCACCGCCGTGATGGACGAGCTGTTCGCCGACCCGCGCACCCGGCGGGTCGTGGTCGAGCCCGACATCCGCAACAAGGCGGTGCACGCCCTGAACGAGGCCGTCGGGTTCGTGCCGGAGCGCGAGATCGAGAAGCCCGAGAAGAACGCGCTGCTGAGCTTCTGCACGCGTGAGCAGTATCTGACGGCCCGCGAGGCGGCAGTTCTCGCGGCCGTCCGAGGAGTGACGACATGACCCCGCGTACGCACCTGTCCGACGCCGTGGCCCACCTCTCCCCCGAGCGCTGGGCCGAGGCCAACCGGCTGCTGATCCGCAAGGCGCTCGCCGAGTTCGCCCACGAGCGGCTGCTCGCACCCGAGGCGCAGGGCGAGGACCGGTACGCGGTCCGCAGCGACGACGGTCTCACCCGCTACCTCTTCACCGCCCGCCGCCATGCGCTCGACCACTGGCAGGTGGACGCCGAGTCCATCACGCGCCACCGCGACGGCACCCAACTCCCGCTCGCCGCACTGGACTTCTTCATCGAACTGAAGAAGTCGCTCGGCCTGAGCGACGACATCCTGCCGGTCTACCTGGAGGAGATCTCCTCCACCGTCTCCGGCACCTGCTTCAAGCTCACCAAGCCGCAGGTCCGCTCCGCCGACCTCGCGAAGAGCGGCTTCCAGGCCATCGAGACGGGCATGACCGAGGGCCACCCCTGCTTCGTCGCCAACAACGGGCGGCTCGGCTTCGGGGTGCACGAGTACCTCGCGTACGCACCCGAGACCGCGAGCCCGGTCCGGCTGGTGTGGCTGGCCGCGCACCGCTCGCGGGCGGCGTTCACCGCGGGCGTGGGCATCGAGTACGAGTCCTTCGTACGGGAGGAGCTGGGCGCGGAGACCGTCACGCGCTTCGCGGCCACGCTCACGGACCAGGGGCTCGACCCGGACGAGTACCTGCTGGTCCCGGTGCACCCCTGGCAGTGGTGGAACAAGCTCTCGGTGACCTTCGCCGCCGAGGTCGCCCGGCGGCACCTGGTCTGCCTCGGCGAGGGCGAGGACGAGTATCTGGCCCAGCAGTCGATCCGGACGTTCTTCAACAAGAGCGCCCCGCGGAAGCACTACGTCAAAACGGCGCTGTCCGTCCTCAACATGGGCTTCATGCGCGGGCTCTCGGCCGCCTACATGGAGGCCACCCCGGCCATCAACGACTGGCTGGCCCAGCTCATCGACAACGACCCGGTGCTCAAGTCCACCGGTCTGTCGATCATCCGTGAGCGCGCCGCCGTCGGTTACCGGCATCTGGAGTACGAGAACGCCACCGACCGCTACTCGCCGTACCGCAAGATGCTCGCCGCCCTGTGGCGGGAGAGCCCGGTGTCCTCGCTCCAGGAGGGCGAGAGCCTGGCCACCATGGCCTCGCTGGTCCACGTCGACCACGAGGGCCGGTCCTTCGCCGGTGCGCTGATCGAGCAGTCGGGGCTGGCCCCGGTGGAGTGGCTGCGCCGCTATCTCCGCGCCTACTTCACCCCGCTGCTGCACAGCTTCTACGCCTACGACCTGGTCTACATGCCGCACGGCGAGAACGTCATCCTGGTCATCGAGGACGGGGCCGTGCGACGGGCGATCTACAAGGACATCGCCGAGGAGATCGCGGTCATGGACCCGGACGCGGTGCTGCCGCCGGCGGTCGAGCGGATCAAGGCCGACGTCCCGGACGACAAGAAGCTGCTGTCGATCTTCACGGACGTCTTCGACTGCTTCTTCCGCTTCCTGGCGGCGAACCTCGCCGGCGAGGGCGTACTCGACGAGGACGTCTTCTGGCGGACGGTCGCCGAGTCCGTGCGCGAGTACCAGGCCGCGACGCCCGAACTGGCGGAGAAGTTCGCCCAGTACGACATGTTCGCGCCCGAGTTCGCGCTGTCCTGCCTCAACCGGCTCCAGCTGCGCAACAACCGGCAGATGGTCGACCTCGCGGACCCGGCCGGCGCGCTGCAGCTCGTCGGCACCCTGAAGAACCCCATCGCGGGTCTCTGAAGCCGGGTGGGGCTCAGGATACGGTCCCCCTGAGCCCCACCCTTTCAGCGCTTCCCTGTTGTGCTCAGTGAACTACTGGGCGGGCCAGGGCACTTGGGGCGACTTGTAGTAGCCGATCCCGAGCGCGTCCCAGCGCGGTCCCTGTGCGGCGAGCCGCACCTTGTAGGTGTCCCAGTCGTGCGTCGACGCGGGCGACCAGCCGAGCTCGGCGACGCCGGGCAGCCGCGGGAACGTCATGTAGTCGATGTGCGCCGAGGTCACGATCGTCTCGGTCCACAGCGGTGCCTCGACACCCCGGACCGCCGAAGCGGGCGCGCCGGGAAGGTAGTTGCCCGGATCCCAGTCGTAGGACCGCCGCACCTCCACGAGTCCCGCCCAGTCCTGGCCCAGCGGGGTGTCCGCGGTGTACTTCATGTCGAGGTAGACCCGGTCGGCCGGGGACAGCACGAGCCCTGTCCCGTTCTGCGCGGCCTTGGCGACCTGGGCCTTCTCGGCGTCACTGGTGTCGTCGAGACCCCAGTACTGCGCGATCGCGCCCTTCGCCGGTGTGGCCCCGGTCAGCTGGTGCCAGCCGATCACCTTCTTGCCGTACTTGGCGACGAGGGGCTGCACCTTGTCCATGAAGGTCACGTAGTCGGCATGGCTGGTGGAGTGTGCCTCGTCCCCGCCGATGTGCAGATACCTGCCCGGCGTGAGCGCGGCCAGCTCCCGGATGACGTCGTCCACGAAGTCGTACGTGACCGGCTTGCCCGCACACAGCGAGCTGAAGCCGACCTCGGTGCCGGTGTAGAGCGGTGGCGCGACGCCGTCGCAGTTCAGTTCGGCGTACGAGGCGAGCGCCGCGTTGGTGTGGCCCGGCATGTCGATCTCCGGGACGACCTCCAGATAGCGCGAGGCCGCGTACTGGACGATGTCCTTGTACTGGGCCTTGGTGTAGTAGCCGCCCTGGCCGTCGCCGACCTGCGTCGAGCCGCCGTAGGTGGCCAGGCGCGGCCAGGAGTCGATGGCGATGCGCCAGCCCTGGTCGTCGGAGAGGTGCAGATGCAGGGTGTTGACCTTGTAGAGCGCCAGTTCGTCGATGTAGCGCTTGACCTGGCCGACGGAGAAGAAGTGCCGGGAGACGTCCAGCATCGCGCCGCGGTAGCCGTAGCGGGGGGTGTCCTTGATGGTGCCGCCGGCGACCAGCCAGGGCCCGCGCTGTACCGAGTCCTTCTCGACCGAGGCCGGCAGGAGCTGGCGCAGGGTCTGGACGCCATGGAAGAGCCCGGCCGGTTTGCTGGCCGTGATGGTGACGCCGCCCTTGCCGCTGTCGAGGCGGTAGCCCTCGGCGCCGAGGGACTTCGAGCCGAGTTCGAGGCGGATGCCCCCTCCGCCGTGCGAGGTGACCGGCAGCCGGTAGCCGGTGGAGGGCCGCAGGATGTCCGCGAGGTACTCGCCGACCTGGCGGGCCTCGCGCGAGTCGTCGACACGGATGCGTGTGTCGCCGGTGATGCGGTACGAGGATCCGCTCGCGTGGACCGACGCGGGTGCCGGGACCACCTGCCCCAGTGGGGTGGCGGTCTTCGCGGCGGCGGCAGGAGCCGCGCCGACAACGGAGACACCGGCAGCCGCCACGAGCAGCAGCGTACCGAGAAGACGGGGCGTTCTGTGGCGCTGTCTCACATGCGCTCCCTTCAAATTGGTAAAGACCACTCTCCCGCACAGCCGGTGAAACAATCCCCCTCATGGCGGAAATCATCCAGAGAGACGGCACTTGGATCTTCGACGGCGACGCACTTCGGCTGACACCGGGACGTGACAAGACCGTCGGCCTGCTCCGCAGGACCCTGGGTGAACTGACCGTCCCGCTGGGCGCGTTGGCGGGCATCTTCTTCGAACAGGGCAAGAAGTCCGGGCGGTTGAGGCTGCGGCTGCGGGACGGCTGCGACCCGCTGCTCCAGGCGACCGGCGGCCGGCTCACGGAGCCGAACGACCCGTACCAGCTGACCGTGGAGACGGACCGGTACGGCGTCGCCGAGTACATGGTGGAGGAGGTCCGGGCCGCCCTGCTGCTGGAGCGGGTCCCGGCCGGTCCCGTCGGTTCCTATCTGCTGCCGGGCCCCGCCGTCCCGCTCTCCGTGTCCGCGGGCGACGGCACCGCGGCCTTCGACGGGGAGCGGGTGCGCCTGGAGTGGAACTGGAAGACGGAGGACGCCAAGGCCGCGGCGGGCAGCCTCTCGCTCGCCGTCGCGGACATCACGGCCGTGGAGTGGCATCCCTCGGCCGGCCTGGAGGACGGCTACCTGCGTTTCACCGTGCGCGGCGCGGCGACCAGGATCCCGCCGAAGTACGACCCGCACTCCGTGCAGCTGTGGGGCTTCAAGAAGGATCCGCTGATGGCCCTGGTCGCGGCGGCCGTGCAGGCCCGGCTCCCGCATCCGGCGACGCCGCCCGCCGGGACGGACGTACCGAAGGAGCTCCCGAGCGTCCCCGGGCCGGCCGCCGGGGACGACCACGACGCCCTGCTGCGCCGGCTGCGCGAGCTCGGCGAGCTGCACACGTCGGGCGTCCTGACGGACGAGGAGTTCACGCTGGCCAAGCGGGCGGTCCTCAAGAGGCTGTGAGGACCGCCCGCTACGGGACACCCCGCTGTCCCGGCCGGGTGCGTCACTTCACCCGGCGCGCCACCGTGAAGTGGTCGACCTCCGCACCGGTCTCGGCTATGCCGCGCACCGTCAGCGTGGCGAGGCGGCCCTTCGCCGCGGGGGTGACGTCCACCCGCAGGAACGAGTAGTTGAGGTAGCGCACGCGCGACCAGGCGACCGTCTCGTTCTGCCTGCCGTCCTTCTGGTTGATGAAGGAGGCGACCGAGTCGACCTCGTTCTCGTGGCCCTCGTAGGAGTCCGGGGCGGAGAACGCGTACAGGCTGCGGCCGGCCGCGCCCGCCGTCACGTACACGACGCCTTCGGTCTCCGGGTACGCCGTGCCGCCGATCGGCAGCTTCTTGGCGACCGCGCCCGCCTTGATGACGTCCGTGCGCTCGTACTGGTGGTTGTGGCCGTTGATCACCAGGTCGACGGTGTACTTCTCGAACAGCGGCACCCACTCCTGGCGCACGCCCCCCTCCGAGGCGTGCGCGGTGGAGGTGCAGTACGCGCAGTGGTGGAAGAAGACGACGATGAAGTCGACGTTCCTGGCCGCCCGGTACTTCTTGAGCTGCGCCTCCAGCCATTTGGTCTGGGTGCCGCCGGAGATGCCGAGGTTGGCCGGGATCTCGAAGGAGATGTCGTTGGCGTCCAGTGAGATGACCGCCGTGTTGCCGTAGACGAAGGAGTAGACGCCGGGCAGGTTCTCGGCGTCCGGGCCGTTGTCGGGGAGGTTCCAGCGGGCGTCCTCGCCGCCGTAGCCGTTGGGCGAGTACCAGGCCTCCATGTCGTGGTTGCCGTACGCCGGCATCCACGGGACGGACTTGGCGACCGTCTCGGTCTGGGCGAGGAACTGGTCCCAGATGCGCGAGTCGAAGCCGGTGTCCTCCTTCTTGCCGCCGCCGGACGGGTCCGCGTAGGCGATGTCGCCGGCGTGCAGGTGGAAGGCCGGGTTCTGGCCGAGCAGCAGGGCGTCGTTGGCGAGGCCGTGGTAGCCGACGCCCTCGTCACCGAAGGCCGTGAAGGTGAACGGCTCGGCGGTCGCGGGCGCGGTGGTGAAGGTGCCGAGGGTGCCCAGCAGGTGGGGCGCGGCCGGGTCGAAGCCGGCGTGCCCGACGCCGTAGTAGTACGTCCTGCCGGGGCGCAGGTGGGTGAGCTCGGCGTGCAGGTAGTACTGCGTGTGGTCGCCGCTCGCGCCGACGCCGGCGGGCGTGTAGAGGGTGCGGACCTCGGCCTCGATCTTGCGGGAGAGGTCCCAGGGGTGGGCGCCGATGCGAATGTAGGGCTTCGTCACCGCGGTCGGCACCTGCCAGGAGACCGTGATCTCGGTGCGCGGGTCGTTGCCGAAGGCGAGGTGGCGGCCGAAGGGGGCGACGAGCGCGCCGTCGACCTTCTCGGCCGAGGAAGCGGTGGCCCGCGTCGGGGCCGCGGCCTGTGCGACGGCGCCCGGCACGAAGGCACCGCCCGCGACAGCGCCCAGGGTCACGGCGCCGCCTCTGATCATCGTGCGCCGGGAGAACTTGGCGCGGAGGTATTCGTGCTGCTCGGCCATGCTCATGCGCTCGGCGAGCTTCTCCGGTACGCCCATGCGTGGAGTGTCCATGGCCTCAGAAGTTGCTCTCGGCAATCGACGCTCCGCAAGACGCAGGATGGACAGCGCGCAAACAGCCGCCCATAAGAGATTCAACAGCACCTTGCCCGATATCGGGCAGGATTCTTGCGAATCGACTTCTCGTCCCCCAGGATCAACGGGTGCACGACGAACTTGTTGATCATCTGACGCGCTCCACGCCCCTGAACCGGGGCGAGGCACTCCGGGTGATCCAGGACGTGCTCGCCTACTTCGACGAGCCGACCGAGGAGTACGTCCGCCGCCGCCACCGCGAGCTCCAGGCCCAGGGCCTGGTGAACACGGCGATCTTCGAACGGATCGAGGCGGACCTGAAATACCGCGCGGTCGCGCCGCCCGAGCTCACGCTCAGGCAGCTGCGCCGTATTGTCTACGGCTGAGGAATACGTATATATGTGCGGAATCGTCGGATACATCGGCAAGCGCGATGTGGCGCCGCTGCTCCTTGAGGGCCTGCAGCGCCTGGAGTACCGCGGCTACGACTCGGCGGGCATCGTCGTCACCGCCCCGAAGTCGGCCGGCCTGAAGATGGTCAAGGCCAAGGGCCGGGTCCGTGACCTGGAGGCCAAGGTCCCGGCGCGCTTCAAGGGCACCACCGGCATCGCCCACACCCGCTGGGCCACCCACGGCGCCCCGTCCGATGTGAACGCCCATCCGCACATGTCCGCCGACGACAAGGTCGCCGTCGTCCACAACGGCATCATCGACAACGCCTCCGACCTGCGCAAGAAGCTGGAGGCCGACGGCGTCGAGTTCCTCTCCGAGACCGACACCGAGGTCCTCACCCATCTGATCGCCCGCTCGGGGGCCGAGAAGCTGGAGGACAAGGTCCGCGACGCGCTGCGGGTGATCGAGGGCACGTACGGCATCGCGGTCCTGCACGCCGACTTCCCCGACCGCATCGTGGTGGCGCGAAACGGCTCCCCCGTCGTCCTCGGCATAGGCGAGAAGGAGATGTTCGTCGCCTCGGACGTCGCGGCGCTCGTCACCCACACCCGCCAGATCGTCACCCTCGACGACGGCGAGATGGCCACCCTGAAGGCCGACGACTTCCGCACGTACACCACCGAGGGCACCCGTACGACGGCCGAGCCGACCACCGTGGAGTGGGAGGCCGAGTCGTACGACATGGGCGGCCACGACACGTACATGCACAAGGAGATCCACGAGCAGGCGGACGCCGTGGACCGCGTGCTGCGCGGCCGCATCGACGACCGGTTCTCGACCGTGCACCTCGGCGGCCTCAACCTGGACGCCCGCGAGGCCCGCCAGATCCGCCGCGTGAAGATCCTCGGCTGCGGCACCTCGTACCACGCGGGCATGATCGGCGCCCAGATGATCGAGGAGCTGGCCCGGATCCCCGCGGACGCCGAGCCGGCCTCCGAGTTCCGCTACCGCAACGCGGTCGTCGACCCCGACACGCTGTACGTCGCGGTCTCCCAGTCCGGTGAGACGTACGACGTGCTGGCCGCCGTCCAGGAGCTGAAGCGCAAGGGCGCCCGGGTCCTCGGTGTGGTCAACGTGGTCGGTTCGGCGATCGCCCGCGAGGCCGACGGCGGCATGTACGTGCACGCCGGCCCCGAGGTCTGCGTCGTCTCCACCAAGTGCTTCACCAACACCACGGTCGCCTTCGCGCTGCTCGCGCTGCACCTGGGCCGCACCCGCGACCTGTCGGTCCGCGACGGCAAGCGGATCATCGAGGGCCTGCGCAAGCTGCCCGCCCAGATCTCCGAGATCCTCGACCAGGAGGACGAGATCAAGAAGCTGGCCGAGCAGTACGCCCAGGCCCGCTCGATGCTCTTCATCGGCCGCGTCCGGGGCTACCCGGTCGCCCGTGAGGCCTCCCTGAAGCTCAAGGAGGTCTCGTACATCCACGCCGAGGCCTACCCCGCCTCCGAGCTCAAGCACGGCCCGCTGGCGCTCATCGAGCCCGCCCTGCCGACGGTCGCGATCGTCCCCGACGACGACCTCCTGGAGAAGAACCGCGCCGCCCTGGAGGAGATCAAGGCCCGCAGCGGCAAGATCCTCGCGGTGGCGCACCAGGAGCAGGAGAAGGCCGACCAGACGATCGTCGTCCCGAAGAACGAGGACGAGCTGGACCCGATCCTGATGGGCATCCCGCTGCAACTCCTCGCCTACCACACGGCGTTGGCGCTGGGCCGGGACATCGACAAGCCGCGCAACCTCGCGAAGTCGGTGACGGTCGAGTAGACCCCCGCCGTGCGCGGGGCCGTGACCCGCGTGTGCACATGAACGGTCCCTGTGCGTGCCACCCGCGCACAGGGACCGTTCTTTCAGGGGCCGGGGCCGCCCAAAACCCCGGCCCGCGCCAGCCTCAGCCGGTGGCCGTCACCCCCCGGCCGGCGGCGCGTCCGGGAACGGCGGTGGGCCAGTGGGCGAGCGCCGCGGTGGCCGCGTACCAGGCGACCGCTCCGCCGGCCACGGCGAACCAGCCGCCGACCTTGGCGAGGCCGCCCGAATCGGCGAACTGGCCCACGGCCAGCAGGAGAAGAGCCACGAACAGCAGCGCGTACGTCGCCCGGGCGAGGGCCGGGGCACCGCTCGCCCCGACGGTCAGGCTGAGCGCGACGAGCGCGAACAGGAGCAGGAAGAGGCCGGCCGCGTTGGCGGAGACCTGGGCGTCGGACGTCACGCCCCAGGTGAACCAGAGCGCGCCGAGCGCCGAGAAGGCCGTACCGGTCAGGGCGTCACGGTCGCGGAAGGCGAAGAGGCCGGCGACGAAGAGCGCGATGCCGCCGACGTAGGTGGCGAGAGAGACGGAGTCCGCGGCGGTGACGCCGTCGATCACCTGGGTGTGACCGAGGCCGAAGGCCAGCAGGGTGAGTCCGAGCGCGAGTTGGCCGAGGGTCGAGGTGGTGCTTCCCGCAGAGACTTCGTTGTCCACGGCGGGCTCCCTTCGTGCAGGTGCAGTCGTGCTGCGCTGTACCGGTCGACGCTGTAGGACCGGCGACCGATATATGCCCTTCACAAAGGCACAAACACCTCTACGCGCCAGTAGATTTATGCGACGGCACAGCGGGCCCGATCCCGGCCACCCCTCATCGGACCTGGCACAAGGGCGAGTTGACCAAAGAACTCACGAGAGGCGCAACGCGCTACGGGATCACCACGACGGGCCGCTTGGCGCGCTTCGCCAGCCGCCCCGCCACCGAGCCGAAGAGGCGCCCGACGATGCCGTGCGTGGAGCCGACGACGATCGCGTCCGCCTCGTACTCCTGCCCGACCTCTTCGAGTTCGTGGCAGATGTCGCCGCCGCGCTCGACCAGGATCCAGGGCACCTCGGCCAGATACTCCGCACAGGCCAGCTCGAGCCCGAGCACCTCGGTGCGGTGGTCCGGCACATCGACGAAGACCGGGGGCTCGCAGCCCGCCCACACCGTGGTGGGCAGCCGGTTGGCGACATGCACGATGATCAGGCCCGAGCCCGAGCGGTGGGCCATGCCGATCGCGTACGCGAGGGCACGCTCACTGGATGTCGAGCCGTCGAACCCGACGACGACACCGTGCTGGAACGCGGGGTCGCAGGAGTGACGTGGCTCTTCCGCCGCCAAGGGCTCGGCCGCCGTGGGATCGGCGACGGGGCGCTTGCGGTCCGCAGGTTCGAAGAATTCGTGACCGGCCATGGGTGTCTCGGCGTTCGGATCCTCGTGGGTGGGACGGCAGACGACAGGGTGCGGCGGAGCTGTGTCCGGGAATCATCTTCCCAACCCCATACCCCCAAGGGTACGGCTGCACGCCTCCCTCTGCCCATATCCCGCGCCCGCTGCACGGGGTTCCAGGGAGCATGCACGAGGGGGTGCCCGTAACGCAATGGTTGCTGCCCCGTACAGGCGGTTTGCACAGGGTTCACCCAGGCACGGAGGGGTTACCGGGGCGTACGGGGCGTCCGCCGCGGCCGGACTCCGGCGCCCGGGCAGTGACCGGCCGGTCGAACACGCGTTGAACCGGTGAGCCACCGCCACGGGGAGCCGCCCGTGTCCGTCAAGGGGAGCACTGGAGTACCAGGGAGCACAGCGTGCCCGTACCAGAGACCGCGTCCCAGTCCGCCGCCACGACGCGCGCCACCGCGCCGCCGGCACCGCCCGCCCCGGACCCGGCCAGTGATGTGATGCGCTGGGCGGCCTTCAGCTGCGTCCTGGTCCCCGTCGTCCTCGTCTGGTACGGCACCTCGCTGGCCGGCGCGGCGGGTACGGCCCTGGGGCTGGCCGCGGTGACCGGGGCCTGCCGGGTGCTGCTGAGGCAGTCCGAGCGGGGGGCGGCCCGGCTGCTGGACGAGGAGGATGCCCCGCACCGGGGGCGGCACGGCAGGGGCGCCGGACTCGCGGCCGGCGCCGAGCACGGCAGGGGCGGCCACGGCCGGAGCGGCTCGCACGCCCTCAGCGGTGGTCATGGCAGGGGCGGTTCCCACGGCCAGGCCGGGGCACCCGGAAGAAGTGGTTCTGGGGCGCACAGGGGCGGCCGTCACGCCGGAGGAAGTACGCCGGTCGACTGACCGGTTTACGCGCACGCCCCCGATTCTTTTCAGCCAACTTCGGCCACCCCGGCTTGTCTTGGTCGAAAGACCCTCCAACCCCCGTTCCACCTGCACGGAAAGGGTCTCCGAGGGTCGGCGCACCCTACGTGGTCCGGCCACTGGGACAAGGCGCACTTCCCTGCACGGCCCACGAGTGCAACGCTTCGTGATCGAATGCTTCACGCCAAGTTGCCATGTCGACAATGTGCCGGATGGTGAACTGGTCACGCCGGCACCATGGGACACAGTAGATTCGATCTTGACTGTCTTACGGCGGGGGACTCGTGCAGGACCGAGGGGAAACGTGCAGGAGCGACACAACCGAGGAGCCGCGACCACCGAGGGGGGCTTAGCAGTATGAGCCACGACTCCACTGCCGCGCCGGAAGCCGCGGCCCGGAAACTTTCCGGGCGACGCCGCAAGGAGATCGTTGCGGTGCTGCTGTTCAGCGGCGGCCCCATCTTCGAGAGCTCCATACCGCTGTCGGTGTTCGGCATCGACCGCCAGGACGCGGGAGTTCCGCGCTACCGACTACTGGTGAGCGCGGGTGAAGAAGGCCCACTGCGGACCACAGGCGGGCTTGAACTCACCGCGCCACATGGCCTCGAGGCGATCTCCAGGGCAGGCACCGTCGTCGTGCCCGCCTGGCGGTCGATCACCTCACCACCACCGGAGGAGGCGCTCGACGCACTGCGCCGGGCGCACGAAGAAGGTGCCCGCATAGTCGGGCTGTGCACCGGCGCCTTCGTGCTGGCCGCCGCCGGACTGCTGGACGGCCGCCCGGCCACCACCCACTGGATGTACGCGCCGACGCTGGCCAAGCGCTATCCGTCGGTGCACGTCGATCCACGCGAACTCTTCGTGGACGACGGCGACGTCCTGACTTCGGCCGGCACCGCGGCCGGAATCGACCTCTGTCTCCACATCGTGCGGACGGACCACGGCAACGAGGCGGCCGGCGCGCTGGCCCGCCGACTGGTGGTCCCGCCGCGCCGCAGCGGCGGTCAGGAGCGCTACCTCGACCGGTCTTTACCGGAGGAGATCGGCGCCGACCCCCTCGCGGAGGTCGTCGCCTGGGCGCTGGAGCATCTCCACGAGCAGTTCGACGTGGAGACCCTGGCCGCGCGCGCCTATATGAGCCGGCGGACCTTCGACCGCCGTTTCCGCTCGCTCACCGGGAGCGCTCCGCTGCAGTGGCTGATCACCCAGCGGGTGCTCCAGGCGCAGCGGCTCCTGGAGACGTCGGACTACTCGGTGGACGAGGTCGCGGGCCGCTGCGGCTTCCGCTCACCGGTGGCGCTGCGCGGGCACTTCCGCCGTCAGCTCGGCTCGTCCCCCGCCGCGTACCGGGCCGCCTACCGGGCGCGCCGGCCGCAGAGCGACAAGCCGCAGGACACGGACGGCTCGCTGGGCTCCTCGGGTCAGGTCTCCACTCTGAACCCGGAGAACCCGGTCCCGATGCAGACCAGGCGCACGGCGGCCGCGAGCGCCCTGGGCCCGTCGACCTCGCTGTCGACGGACTCGGCCAGGCACGGCGCTGAGCTGTACGCGGCGGGCCGCCCGAGCCTGCCAGGGCAGCGCAGCGCGCCGTAAGGGGTCACGGGTGGGGGTTCACGGACCCCCACCCGCACCACTTGTCCCGGCTGCCCGGACGCACGCGCGGTCCGGCCGGCCGGAGCGGGCCGTAGGGTAAGACGCATGAACGATCGCATGGTGTGGATCGACTGCGAGATGACCGGTCTCTCGCTGTCCGACGACGCGCTCATCGAGGTGGCCGCGCTGGTCACCGACTCCGAGCTGAACGTACTCGGCGAGGGGGTGGACATTGTGATCCGCCCGCCCGACGCCGCGCTGGAGACGATGCCGGACGTGGTGCGCCAGATGCACACCGCCTCCGGCCTCCTCGACGAACTGGCCGCCGGTACGACCCTGGCGGACGCCGAGGAGCTGGTCCTCTCCTATGTGCGCGAGCACGTCAAGGAGCCGGGCAAGGCCCCGCTGTGCGGGAACTCGGTCGGCACCGACCGCGGCTTCCTGCTGCGGGACATGCCGACCCTGGAGGACTACCTCCACTACCGGATCGTGGACGTCTCCTCCGTCAAGGAGCTGGCCCGCCGCTGGTACCCGAGGGCGTACTTCAACAGCCCCGAGAAGAACGGCAACCACCGGGCCCTGGCCGACATCCGTGAGTCCATCGCGGAGCTGCGCTACTACCGCGAGGCGATCTTCGTCCCCCAGCCGGGCCCCGACTCGGAGACGGCCCGCACCATCGCCGCGAAGCACGTCCTGCCCGTCGAATAAGCCCCGGTCCGCCCCCTCGTAAAAGGCGGGCGCGAGCACCCCTTCGGACCCTGTACACTTTTTCTCGGCCGGTCGGGGAAACCCACTCTCGGAGAACCGCCGGTCATGGTGGGTGTAGCTCAGCTGGTAGAGCACCTGGTTGTGGTCCAGGAAGTCGCGGGTTCAAGTCCCGTCACTCACCCTGATCAGTCAGCCGGTGACCTGTGCGAACAGGTCACCGGCTGACTGCGTTCCAGGAAGGCGGCAGCGAGCCATGAACGAGTGGGCCCTCCAGCCCTTCCGGCCACTCCCCGCCCTCCGCACCGACCGGCTGGATCTCCTCCCGCTGCGCGTCGAGCACGCCGAGGAGATGGCCGCGGTACTCGCGGATCCGGCGCTGCACACGTTCACCGGCGGCGCCCCGGCCCGGCCCGACGCCCTGCGCACCCGCTACGAACGTCTCGTCACAGGCTCCCCCGATCCCGGCGCCATCTGGTGCAACTGGGTTCTGCGGCTGCGCGCTCAGGCCTGTCTGGTGGGGACGCTCCAGGCGACGATCACCGGAGAGGTCGCGGAGATCGCCTGGGTGGTGGGCACGCCCTGGCAGGGGCGGGGCTTCGCCGGGGAGGCGGCCCGCGAGCTGGTCGGCGCACTGAGCGAGCAGCCCGGGATCCGCACAGTCGTCGCGCACATCCACCCGGACCACCACGCCTCCGCCGCCGTCGCCGCCTCGGCCGGGCTGACCCCGACCGAGCAGGAACAGGACGGCGAGATCAGGTGGCGGCTGCCGGCAGGGCGCTGAGGGCGCGCGGCTTCGGCACGGACAGGACGCCGAGGCCGCGCGACTCCGGTGCCTGTCCGGCGGACAAGGGTCCCTGAGCGGCAACTCCCGTGCCGGTGCCGCCCCGTGCCCTCATCCGCGCCGGGGCGCGTCGGCCGCCCGCCACGCGGCGGCGAAGCCGTGCAGGTCCTCGAAGCGGTCGCCGGGGTCGGCGCGGGTGGCGCGTTCGACCACCGCCAGCTGCGCGGGCGTACCCCGCCAGGCGCGTTCCTCGTCGCCGGCGTCCAGCAGGACCCGGGCGGCGCGGCCCAGGGTGAACACGGTCGTACGGGCGTCGATCGTCGCGCCGCGCACGAACTCCTCGGGTGCCATGAACCGCTGGGAGCCGGGCAGGCGGTCCTCCTCCAGCACGAACGGGCCGGGCCGGTACTCGTCGAGGTCGACCAGATGGGCCACGTCGCGGGCGAAGTCGTACATCAGCGCGCCGTCGTAGAAGTCGACCGCGACATGGCCGGCGGCCGCCACCGCGAGATGGGCGTCCAGGACACGGTCGAAGGCGCGCAGGACGGACGCGGTCGGCAGGGCGCGGAAGCGGGCCATCGCGCTGCCCGGGCTCCGGTGCTCGTGCGGCCCCTGAGTACTGGGGCGGTACAGCACCTCGCCGTCCCGCCAGGGCATCACCACCGCCCAGCTGCCGCGCACCGCGATGCGGTGGACCTGCGGGACGATCGCCGGGTGCCGTACGGCCCGGTGGAAGCGCCAGGCGCGTTCGAGTGACTCACGCGCCCGGGCGGTGACCGCCTCCTTGACGAACCAGCGCGCGCCGTCCAGCAGCCGCACCCCGTACGACACGCTTCCCGAGTCCTGCTCCCGGAACGCCGTGAACACCTCGCCCACCCGGCCGAGATGCGGCTCCACGGCGGGTACTTCGTCGACTCCGATAAGGGGATGAAGGGCCATGACCGACAGCCTGCCTCACCGGACCGCTCCCGTGGGGAGAGAAACCCGCGCAGACGGGGGGCGCGTCAGGACGAGGCCCGTGCCACCAGTTCCGTGGGCAGCACGACCTGCCGGCGCTCCGGGCCCTTCGAGCCCGCGGGACGGCGCTGCGCGATCTCGTCCAGCAGCAGGTCGATCATCGCCCGGCCCATCTCCTCGATCGGCTGGCGCACGCTGGTCAGCGGGGGGTCCATGTGGCGGGCGATGGCCGAGTCGTCGTATCCCACCAGGGCCACGTCGTCGGGAATCCGGCGGCCGGCCTCCCGCAGGACCTGGCGGGCGCCTGCCGCCATCACGTCGGAGCCGGCGAAGACCGCGTCCAGGGTGGGACAGCGGGCCAGCAGGTCGGTCATCCCGCGACGGCCGCCCTCCTCGGTGAAGTCGCCGGGGACGATCAGCGCCTCGTCGACCTCGCGGCCCGCCTCGCGCAGTGCCGCGCAGTAGCCGTCGATACGCCGCTGGGCACCGAAGACGTCGAGGCGGCCGGCCAGGTGGGCTATGGTGCGCCGCCCCCCGGCGATCAGGTGCTCGACGGCGGCGACACCGCCGCCGAAGTTGTCCGAGTCCACCGACGGCAGGATCTCGTCCGCCGATCTGCGGCCACTGATCACGGCCGGGATCTCCAGCTGGGAGAGCAGGTCGGGAAGCGGGTCGTCCGCGTGGACCGACACCAGCAGGACGCCGTCCACCCGGTGCGCGGCCAGGTACTGCGCGAGCCGGCGGCGCTCGCGGTCGTTGCCCGCGAAGATCAGCAGCAGCTGCAGCTCGGTCTCGGAGAGCTCCGCGCCGACCCCTCGGAGCATGTCGGAGAAGTACGGCTCCGCGAAGAAACGGGTCTCCGGTTCGGGGACCACCAGGGCGATCGCGTCCGTGCGGTTGGCGGCCAGCGCACGGGCCGCCGTGTTCGGGACGTAACCGAGTTCGGCGACGGCGGCCTGCACGGCGGCGCGCGTGGCGTCGCTGACCCGCGGCGAACCGTTGATCACCCGGGACACCGTGCCGCGGCCCACTCCGGCCCGCGCGGCGACCTCCTCGAGGGTCGGCCGCCCGCCGCTCCGGCCCCGCGCTCCGTGGCCTGCCATGGTCCGCCTCCCGTCGACACCGCGGTGTCGAGCCGCGCCTGGCCTGGAATGTAACAGCCCCGTTCACCGGGCAGGGGGCCGGTACGACCGCCGTGGCCGCCTTCGAAACCCGAACCCCCCGGTCCGGGCAGCCGTGTCTCAAAACCCTGAACGGGGCCTGGACGACGGCCGTTCCGGGGAGTTAGCTAACGGCCCGATAACCGAAGACGGCTCTCCGCGTCCTCACTCTTGACACCCCCGCGCCGACCGACGACTCTTCAACCCATCACATGTGGGAGCGCTCCCACAGTACCTGACACATACACATCCCGCACGTTCCCCGCCCGAGCCGCAGCGAGAACCAACGGGCCCGACAGAGCAGTTGGCCGGGGGGTCGGCACGTCAGGCAACAGGAGGACGCAATGCGCACGAGTACCCGCCGGTCCCGCAGGCTGGGGGCCCTCGCGGCCGTCGCCGCGCTGACGACAGGGCTGCTGGCCGGCTGTGCCAACGACTCGGACGACGGTTCGTCGGACTCGGACGGCGGCAGCGGTGGTGGTGGTGGCAAGACAACGCTGACCGTCGGCACGTTCGGCGTCTTCGGCTACAAGCAGGCCGGCCTCTACGACGACTACATGAAGCTGCACCCGGACATCTCCATCAAGGAGAACGTCACCACGCGCACCGACGTGTACTGGCCCAAGACCCTCACCCGCCTCCAGGCCGGTTCAGGCACCGACGACATCCAGGCGATCGAGGTCGGCAACATCACCGAGGCCGTGCAGACGCAGGCCGCCAAGTTCGTCGACCTGGGCAAGGACGTCGACAAGTCCCAGTGGCTGGACTGGAAGACGGCCCAGGCCACCACCAAGGACGGCAAGACGATCGGGCTCGGCACCGACATCGGTCCGATGGCCATCTGCTACCGCAAGGACCTGTTCAAGAAGGCCGGTCTGGAGACGGACCGCACCAAGCTCGCCGCGCAGTGGAAGGGCGACTGGAAGAAGTACGTGGACCTCGGCAAGGACTACATGAAGAAGGCGCCGAGCGGCACCAAGTACGTGGACTCCGCCTCCTCCGTCTACAACGCGGCCGTCGGCGGCGAGACCGAGCGGTACTACGACAAGGACGGCAACGTCGTCTGGGACAAGTCCCCGGGTGTGAAGAAGTCCTGGGACACCGCCATGGACGTGGCCACCAGCAACATGTCGGCGAAGCTGAAGCAGTTCGACCCGACGTGGGACCAGGGCTTCGCCAAGGGCACGTTCGCGACGGTGGCCTGCCCCGCGTGGATGATCGGCTACATCGAGCAGAAGTCCGGTGACGCCGGCAGCGGCAAGTGGGACGTGGCGGCGGCGCCGACCGCGGCCAACTGGGGCGGCTCCTTCATCGGCGTACCGACGGCGAGCAAGCACCAGAAGGAGGCCGTCGCGCTGGCGAAGTGGCTGACCGCGCCCGAGCAGCAGGCGAAGGTCTTCGCCAAGCAGGCGAGCTTCCCGTCGACCCCGTCGGCGTACGCGAACCTGAAGCCGCAGGCCGACACCACGGCGTACTTCTCGAACGCGCCGATCACGCAGATCTTCTCCGACTCGGCGAAGACCATCCCGACGCAGGCCCTCGGTGCGAAGGACCAGCCGATCGGCACCGCGATCACCGACGTGGGTGTCCTCCAGGTCGAGCAGAAGGGCAAGACTCCTGACCAGGGGTGGTCCGCGGCCTCCAAGGAGATCAAGGACGTGCTCGGCCAGTGACCAGCCCGAAGCAGGCTCTCGCGCAGTCCGCGCCGAGTGCCGACGCCGCGCCCGGCACACCGCCGGGCGCGGCGCGGGGCGCTCAAGGTCGCGGTACGCCGCCCCCGGGCACGAGTTCGTGGCGCAGCCGGTTGTACCGCTGGGACATGAAGGCCTCGCCGTACGCCTTCATCGCCCCCTTCTTCATCATCTTCGGGGCCTTCGGGCTGTTCCCGCTCCTCTATACGGCCTGGTACTCGCTGCACAACGTGCAGCTGTCCGCACTGGACCACCAGACCTGGGTGGGCCTGGACAACTACCGGAACCTGTTCGCCTCGGACTTCTTCTGGAACGCCCTGAAGAACACCTTCACCATCGGTCTGATCTCCACGGTGCCGCAGCTGCTGGCGGCGATCGGCATCGCCCACCTGCTCAACTACCGGCTGCGCGGCTCGACCGTCTGGCGGGTCGTGATGCTCACCCCGTACGCCACCTCGGTGGCGGCCGCGACGCTCGTCTTCACGCTGCTGTACTCGTGGGACGGCGGCATGATCAACTGGCTGCTCCACTTCGTCGGGATCGATCCGGTCAACTGGCGTGAGTCCGACTGGGGTTCGCAGTTCGCCGTCTCCTCGATCGTGATCTGGCGGTGGACCGGCTACAACGCGCTGATCTACCTCGCGGCGATGCAGGCGATCCCGGCCGACCTGTACGAGTCGGCGGCCCTCGACGGCGCCAACCGCTGGCAGCAGTTCCGGCACGTGACCGTCCCGATGCTGCGTCCGACGATCCTGTTCACGGTGGTCATCTCCACCATCGGTGCGACCCAGCTCTTCGGCGAGCCGCTGCTGTTCGGCGGCGTCAGCGGCTCGAAGGGCGGCTCCGCGCACCAGTACCAGACCCTCGGCCTGTACATGTACGACCAGGGCTGGCTCATCGGCAACCTCGGCAAGGCGTCCGCGATCGCCTGGTCGATGTTCCTGATCCTGCTGATCGTCGCCGTGATCAATCTGCTGCTCACCCGTCGGCTGAGGAAGTCCCAATGACCACAAGTGACCTGACGTTGCCTCAGGCCGAGGTGAAGGACGCGGGCGCGGGCAGGGAAGCGGGCGGGGGCTCCCGGCGTCCCCGGGTGCTCGGCGCGGGCAAACAGCTGCACGCGGGCCCGGTCACCTACCTCGTACTGACCCTCTTCGCGCTGGTCTCGCTGGCGCCGCTGGTGTGGACGGCCATCGCGGCCTCGCGCTCCGACACCCGGCTGGCGCAGGCGCCACCCCCGCTGTGGTTCGGCGGGAACCTGTTCAAGAACCTGGAGAGCGCCTGGGAACAGGCCGGGCTCGGCACCGCCATGCTCAACAGCACGATCGTGGCCGGCACCATCACGGTCGGCACGGTCCTGTTCTCCACCCTCGCCGGGTTCGCCTTCGCCAAGCTGCGGTTCAGGTTCTCCAGCGCCCTGCTGCTGCTGACCATCGGGACGATGATGATCCCGCCGCAGCTGGCCGTCGTACCGCTGTATCTGTGGATGAGCGATCTGCACTGGTCCAACCATCTGCAGACGGTCATCCTGCCCACCCTGGTCACCGCGTTCGGCACGTTCTTCATGCGGCAGTACCTGGTGCAGGCGCTGCCCACCGAGCTGATCGAGGCGGCGCGCGTCGACGGCGCGAGCAGTCTGCGCGTCGTGTGGCACGTGGTCTTCCCGGCGGCGCGGCCGGCGATGGCGGTGCTGGGGCTGCTGACCTTCGTGATGGCCTGGAACGACTTCCTGTGGCCGATCATCGCGCTCAACCAGCAGAACCCCACCGTGCAGGTCGCCCTCAACTCGCTGGGCACCGGCTACGTCCCCGACCAGGCGGTCATCATGGCGGGCGCGCTGCTCGGCACGCTGCCGCTGCTCATCGCCTTCCTCCTGTTCGGCAAGCAGATCGTCGGCGGGATCATGCAGGGCGCGATCAAGGGCTGACCCCCTGCCGTCTTCAGGGGGCCGGGTCATCGCCGCCCCGGCCCCCTTTCTCCCCCTCCTCCGACCCGTCGGTCTCCACGACCACCTATGGGAGCGCTTCCATGCCTGAGCCCGAAACGCCCGTGACCTTTCCCCCCGGATTCCTGTGGGGCGCGGCGACCTCCGCCTACCAGATCGAGGGAGCGGTGCGCGAGGACGGCCGTACGCCCTCGATCTGGGACACCTTCAGTCATACGCCCGGCAGGACGGCCGGCGGCGAGCACGGTGACACGGCGGTCGACCACTACCACCGCTACCGCGACGACGTGGCCCTGATGGCGGAGCTGGGCCTGGGCGCGTACCGCTTCTCGGTCTCCTGGCCCCGGGTGCAGCCCACCGGCCGTGGCCCGGCCGTCCAGCGCGGCCTGGACTTCTACCGCCGTCTGGTCGACGAGCTGCTGGCGCACGGCATCAAGCCCGCCGTCACCCTCTACCACTGGGACCTCCCCCAGGAGCTGGAGGACGCGGGCGGCTGGCCGGTGCGGGACACCGCGCAGCGCTTCGCCGAGTACGCGGGGATCGTGGGCGCGGCACTGGGCGACCGCGTCGAGCAGTGGATCACCCTCAACGAACCGTGGTGCAGCGCCTTTCTGGGATACGGCTCCGGCGTGCACGCTCCCGGCCGGACGGACGCGGCGGCCTCGCTCCGGGCCGCGCACCATCTGAACCTGGCGCACGGCCTGGGCACGTCCGCGCTCCGGGCCGCGATGCCCGCACGCAACACGGTCGCGGTGAGCCTGAACTCCTCGGTGGTCAGGACGGTTTCGCAGAGTCCGGCCGACCTGGCGGCGGCGCGGCGCATCGACGACCTGGCCAACGGGATCTTCCACGGTCCGATGCTGCGGGGCGCGTACCCGAAGCAGCTGTTCGCGGACACGTCCTCGGTCACCGACTGGTCGTGCGTGCTGGACGGCGATCTACGGCTGATCAAGCAGCCGATCGACGCGCTCGGCCTCAACTACTACACGCCGGCGCTCGTTTCGGCCGGGGACGCGTCCGGCGGCGGATCGCGCGCGGACGGTCACGGGGCGAGCGAGCACTCCCCCTGGCCGGGCGCGGAGGACGTCACCTTCCACCAGACCCCGGGCGAGCGCACGGAGATGGGCTGGACGATCGACCCGACGGGCCTGCACGAGCTGATCATGCGTTACACCCGCGAGGCACCGGGCCTGCCGCTCCACATCACCGAGAACGGCGCCGCGTACGACGACAAGCCGGACCCCGAGGGCCGCGTCCACGACCCGGAGCGGATCGCGTATCTGCACGGCCATCTCTCCGCCGTCCACCGGGCGATCGGCGACGGCGCCGATGTCCGGGGCTACTACCTCTGGTCCCTGATGGACAACTTCGAGTGGGCCTACGGCTACGGCAAGCGCTTCGGCGCGGTGTACGTCGACTACGCGACGCTGGCCCGTACGCCGAAGTCGAGCGCCCACTGGTACGGGCAGGCGGCCCGCACCGCCGAGCTGCCGCCGGCGCCGGTCGCCGAATAGAGCCGCCGGGGGCGCAGCGCACGAGGGTAGCGCTGCGCCCCGGCCGGGTGGGGGGATGTTCCGGCCGGGGCGCGCTCCCCCGTGCATTCGGGCCTGTGAGCAGGAGACGACTGGGGGGTTCCTACTTGTAGGCGCCGAAGGCCTTCGAGAACGCGTTGCCGTCCTGGACGATCGAGCTGCAGGTGGCGTCGGCGGAGTTCTTCGCGCCGCCCGGGCACTGCTTGTCGCGGGTCGCGGACCACATGGAGAGCCAGCCCAGGCCCTTCGACTTGGCGAAGTTCACCAGCTGGGTGGCGTCGTCGACCTTGAAGGTCTCGCCGGCGACGTCGTTGACGCCGAGCATCGGGGTGACCGCGACCGCCTTCCAGGCCGCGCTGTCGGAGAGCCCGAGGACACTCTTGACCTGGGCCTGGGTGGCGGTGGCGGCCTGCTCGGCGTAGGTGCCCATGTCACCGCTGTACCCGGGGCCGTAGTCCATCGCCATGATGTTCACGGTGTTGATGGAGACGCCGTTCGACTTGGCGTTGGACAGCAGGTTCACGCCGTCCTGGGTCAGGCCCTCGGGCATGACCGGGAGCGTGTACGAGACGTCCAGGCCCGGGTGCGCCTTCTCGAGCTTGGCGATGGCCTGCGCACGGCGGGTGTTGGCGGCCGTGTTCGGCAGCGCACCGCCCTCGACGTCGAAGTCGACCTTGGTGAGCTTGTACGCGTCCACGACCTTGCCGTACGCCGTCGCGAGCGCGTCCGCCGACGAGCAGGTGGTCGCCAGCTCCGAGCCGGAGGCGCCGCCGAAGGAGACCCGGACGTCGCCGCCCTTGGCGCGCAGGGCGCCGATCTGGCCGGCCACCCCGTCGCTGCCGAGGTCCGTCACGCCGCCCCACTTGGGGGTGCAGCCGCCGCCGTCGGTGATGAAGGCGAGGTTGTACTCCTTCACACCGGTGGCCGAGGCGCTCGCGACCAGGTCGAAGGCGGGGTAGAGGGAGGTGTCGACGTAGGGGGCGAAGCCGGCGCTCGCCTTGGTGCCGCTGCCGGAGCTCTCGGAGGCCGAGGGGCTGGGGGTGGCCGGGGTGCTCGGCGTGGGGCTCGTGGTCTTGGTGGGGGTGGCGGTCGGCTTGGGCGTCGACGGGTCCGTCGGGCGGCCGCTCGGCTCGGGGGTCGCGCCGTCGTCCACCGAACACTTGGCGCCGTCGATGAGACAACCGGTGGGGTTCGCGGTGCCGTTCACGACGAAGCCGACGGTGACGGACTCGCCGGCCGCCAGCCCGTCCTTGTCCCAGGACGGCTGCTGCACGGTGACGTGCTGTCCGCTCACCTTGGACTCGCCGTTCCACAGCGAGCTGAGCTTGGCTCCGGCCGGCAGGTCGAACTCCAGCGTCCAGTCGCTCTTCGCCTGGCCGGTGTCGTTCGTGATGACGTACTGCGCGGTGTAACCGGTCGACCAGTCGCTGGTCTTGGTGTACGCGGCGCCGACGGAGGCCGCCTGCGCGGTCCCGGTGACCAGGAAGGCACCTCCGCCGACCACCGCCGCCGCGACGATGCCGCCTATCGCCTTGTTCCTGCCACTGACCTTGCGCCGGTGCGTGCTGCTCATCGCGTGCCTGCCTTCGCGGTTTCACGGGGGGTTCGCCGGGGCTCACGAGGGAGGCCTCCGGGGTGGGTGCGAGCAGCACGCTAGCGATCCGGAATCGGGCAAACCGCTTGATCCGGACGGTGGTTGGGGATCTTAGGGTGCGCTTAAGGAAGGCATCGGGGGTGGTTAAAGGTCGAGACCAATTCCGGCCGCCGACGGCCGCGAAACGGGGAGTCGTCAGCGCATGAAGGCAGAGGTCATCGCTGCCTCTCGGCCGTTGCGAAACGCCGGGCCGCCCGGGTGCGTCAGCTCACGCCCGCGCGTCTGCGGCGCCGCACGGCACCCCGGTGGCCCCGGCGGACCGGGGCCCGCCCGTCGAGCTGGATCCAGATCCGCACCTCGGTGCCGCCCAGCACGGACGAGCCGATGCGTACGTCCCCGCCCGTCGACTCCGCGAGACGGCGCACGATGTCGAGGCCGAGGCCGGTCGACCCGTCGTGGCCGGAGCCCTGCCCGCGGGCCATCGCCGCGTCCGGGTCCACGATCCCCGGACCCGCGTCCGAGACCAGCACGATCACCGCGTCCTCGCCGTTGTGCACGTCGACCGCGAAGGCCGTGCCCTCCGGGGTGTGCCGGAAGACGTTGCCCAGCAGGGCGTCGAGCGCGGCGATCAGGTCGGCCCGGGCCACGGGTATACGGACCGGCTGGTCCACGCCCGCGACGCGCACCTTGCGGCCCTCGTCCTCGGCCAGCGCCGACCAGAAGTCCATCCGCTCCCGGACGACCTCGGACGCGTCGCAGCCGGCACCGGTGGCGATCGCCGTGGTCTGCGGCTTGGCCTCCCGGGCCGTCCGGATGATGGTGTCGACCTCGCGCTCCAGCTGGGCGACGGCGGCCCGGGTCTGCTCGGCGGCCGGACCATCACCGAGCGACGCCGTGTTCAGCCGCAGCACGGTCAGCGGCGTCCGCAGCCGGTGCGACAGATCGGCGGCCAACTCCCTTTCATTGGCCAGGAGTTGTACGACCTGATCGGCCATGGAGTTGAACGCGACCGCCGCGAGCCGCAGTTCGGTCGGCCCTTCCTCCGGCACCCGTGCGCCCAGCTTCCCCTCCCCCAGCTCGTGCGCGCTCTCGACGAGCCGCTGCGCGGGCTGCACCATCCGTACGCCGAGCCGGTCGGCGACCGCGACCGAGCCGATGATGAGCGCGACCCCGACCACGGCGAGCACGGCCCAGGCGGTGGCGACGCCGTTGCTGACCTCGGCCTCGGGGACGTACACCTCGACGACGGCTATCTCACCGGAGCTCAGCGCGACGGGCTGGAGCAGGGTGGAGCCGCCGGGCACCTCCGTGGTGGAGGCGCGGCCCAGCTTCCGGGTCGTGCCGATGTCCTTGTCGGCGGCGCGCTGCTTGCCGAGCTCGACGGCGGCCGCGCCGTCGGCGGCCGGTATGTGCACGGCCATCCCGGCGTCCGTGCCCGCGGAGGCGACGACCCGCTGCAACTGGTCCCGGTCGGTGGTGATGGAGAGTGCGGGCGCCACGGCGGCGGCCTCCCGCTCCGCGTTCGAGAACGCCCGGTCGCGGGCCATCTCCTTGATCACCAGCCCGAGCGGGATCGCGAAGGCCACCACGACCATCGTGGTCACCGCCACGCACACCTTGACCAGGGCCCACCTCATCGCGCCCGCCTCATGGCGTCGACTCCGCTCTCGGCGGCTCCAGCTTCACGCCGACGCCCCGCAGGGTGTGCAGATAGCGCGGTTTCGCCGCCGTTTCGCCCAATTTCCTTCGCAGCCACGACAGATGCACATCTATGGTCTGGTCGTCCCCGTACGCCTGCTGCCACACCTCGGCGAGCAGCTCCTTGCGGGGGACGACCACTCCGGGCCGGCCGGCCAGGAAGGCGAGCAGGTCGAACTCGCGGCGGGTGAGGTCCAGCCGGACACCGTCCAGCTCGGCCTGGCGCCGCAGCGGGTCGACGGACAGACCGCCGACCCTGATCACCCGCGACGGCGGGGCCTCGCCCACGACCGCCCGCGAGCGCCGCAGCACGGCCGCCATGCGCGCCGACAGGTGCTCCACCGAGAACGGCTTGGTCAGATAGTCGTCCGCGCCGTCGTTCAGCAAGCGGACGATCTCCGTCTCGTCGTCCCGCGCGGTGGCGATGATCACCGGGACGTCGGTGATCCCGCGCAGCATCTTCAGCGCCTCGGACCCGTCCAGATCGGGCAGACCGAGGTCCAGGATGACGACGTCGAAAGAGAAATGGGCGACCTCGCGCAGCGCCTCAAGAGCCGTGCCGACACTGCGCACGGTGTGCGCGGCATCGGTCAGATGCCGAATGAGGGCTGAGCGCACGAACTGGTCGTCCTCGACCACGAGCACACTTGCCATGGGCGGCACCGTACGCCATTCGGGGGACGGGGGTCCGGCGCCTGTGGACAACCGCGCGTGCGACCCACCCGAGAGACACCGGTGGGGCGCGTGGTGCAGTATGGCCCGCGATGCGCAGAGGTCTCGTACACGTACTGGCTTGGTCGCTCGCCACGGGCGCGGCGGTCACGCTCTCGTGGTGGGGTGTCCACACGGTGATGGCGGGCACGGCCTACGACCCGCCCCGCGCCCTGCCCATCACGGCAGGCGACGCCCCCACTCAGGACGCGAAATCGCTCGCCTCCTCGACCGCCCGCCCCTCGCCCTCGAAGAGCGCCCCGAAGACTCCCGAGAAGAGCCCGAGGCCGAGCGGGACACCGACGCCCTCCGCTCCGGCGAAGCGCAGCCCCAGCGCCGGCAGCAGCACTTCCGGTCAGGTCAAGAGCTACGACACGGACGGCGGGCGGGCCGTCTTCGAGCTCGGCAAGGACTCCGCGACCCTCGTCTCCGCGACGCCGCGTTCGGGCTGGTCGATGCAGGTGTGGAAGACGGAGAAATGGATCCGCGTGGAGTTCGGCTCGGGCGCGGACCGGGTCTCGGTGTTCTGCACCTGGCACGACGGCCCGCCGCGCGTGGAGATCGGCACCTACTGAGCGCGCGGGCCTCCCGCCGTCCCCACGCCTGTCTCCGGCTCAGCGGAACACCGAGGAGGGCGGGGCGGGCGACGCCACCGCCGCCGCGTCCGTGACCGGCACCGCTCCTCCGGTGAAGTCGGCGAGTTCCTTGCCGTGTTCGAGGCGCCCGGGGTGCGGGTCCGAGGCCGCGCGCCGGGTCAGTTCCGCGACCGGGAGCGGCCGGCCGGAGCCGACGAGGACGGCGTTGCCGAACCGCTTGCCGCGCAGCACGGTCGGGTCGGCGATCAGGGCCAGCTCGGCGAAGACGGCCGCGGCGGTGGCGATCTGGCCGCGCAGATGCGCGAGCGGCGGGCCGTCGGCGAGGTTGGCCGCGTAAAGGCCGCCGGGCTTGACGACCCTGCGGACGTCGTCGAGGAATTCGACCGAGGTGAGGTGGGCGGGTGTCCGCGCCCCGCTGAACACGTCCGCGATCACCAGGTCCGCCCAGCCGTCCGTGATCTTGGCGAGTCCTTCGCGGGCGTCCGCCGAGCGCACCCGTATCCGGGCGTTCGGATCCAACGGGAGCTCGCGGCGGACCAGTTGGACGAGGGGCGCGTCGCGTTCGACGACCTGCTGGGTGGAGCGCGGGCGGGTGGCGGCCGTATAGCGGGCGAGCGTGAGGGCGCCGCCGCCGAGGTGCACGACGTGCACGGGTTTGCCGGCCGGGGCGACGAGATCGATGACGTGGCCGAGGCGGCGCTGGTACTCGAAGCTCAGATACGTGGGGTCGTCGAGGTCGACGTGCGACTGCGGGGCGCCGTCGATGAGCAGGGTCCAGGCCCGCGCCCGGTCCCGGTCGGGTATCAGCTCGGCGAGCCCTCCGTCGACCGGCTCGACGACGGCTTCGGCCGCCGACTGCCCACGCCGCGCGTTCCGCGCACTCCTCGGCTTTCCCATCCCGCCATTATCGGGGCCTACGGGCACGTCGGCCCGGCGGCGCTTTTCGGGGTCGGCGGCAGCCGGGGTCCGGGGCGGCAGCCGGCAGGAACGGGACGGGACAGGGAGCCGGAGTCAGCGGCAGTTGTCGGCGGCTTCGATGAGACGGGCGGCCTCTCCGAGCGCCTGCCGCAGCACCGCCGGATCCGTCGCCAGGTCCGCGTCCCCGGGCGGGAGCAGCCAGTCCGAGCCCGCGACCGGGGACTGGGGGGCGAGGCTGATGCCGCGGCCGTTGGTCTGCGTACAGGTGCTGCCGGGCACGTCCCAGGCGTCGGCGGTGCCGGGCGGCACCAGGAAGCCGAGGGTGTCGCAGCTGTCGTCGTGCAGCACCGGGCCGACGGAGTCGCAGGAGCCGCGGCGGAGGATGTCGACCGCTTCCAGGCCCTGCCGCGCCGGGACGGTCACGAGGTCGCACTCGGCGACCGGCTGTGGTGGGGCGCTGCACTCCGCGGTCGGCACATGCCGCGCCGTCGACAACGCCGTACGGAATTCGGTGGTCTGCGTGATCTCCATCCCGGCCTCCAACACGGAACCCTCCTCCTGACGAGTAGGTCGGGAGTTCGGGCGGCTCCCGGTCCACCGGGTTCAACGCGCCAGAACGTCAACGGCTACGGCGGAACTCCGCCGCAAAGGATGGCAGTTCATGGCAGATCGTGGATGAGATATCCGGTTTGTAGCCAAACCCAGAGTGGCGACGCCGTTACAGCAGGTACGTTCTTGCTCGCCGGCAACAAGGCACCAACAGTGCAGCAACAGGACAACTCGCCTTGAATCCGGCATGGTTCGACGGTTCGCATGAGAGGGGCCGGCCATGGCGTCGTCAACGGTGACCTCGTCCCACTTCCCCCGGCCGCCACGGCCGAACCTCGCCTTCCGGAAGCTGCGCGGGCAGCGCTCACCGGGCGAGTTCGCCGCGGCGGTGCGACGGGCGGCGCGCGAGATCGGTGAGCGCGTCAGCTGTGACGCGCGTTACATCGGCCGCGTGGAGTCCGGCGAGATCCGCTGCCCCAACTACGCGTACGAGCGGGTGTTCCTGCACCTGTTCCCCGGTCGCACGCTGGTCGATCTCGGCTTCGCGCCCCGCTCGTCGGTACGCGGACGGGGGGCGCGTACGTCGGACGAGGCGCCCCCCGCACACCTCAGCAGCCTTCCGTGCGCCCCGCATGAGACGGCGGGGGCGTGTGACCCGTATGACACGCAAGACACGTGCGACACGCACGAGTACCACGATCAGAACCACGAGGAGAGCGACGTGCAGCGTCGCGCATTCATGACCGGCGGCACGGCCACCGTGGCAGCCGCCTCGCTGGGCCCCTTCGGGCTCACGTTCGGCTCCGCGGCCGCGGCCACGGACGCGGACCGTCCGGTCCACCGGGCCGGTACGCCGGAGGCGGGCGCCCTCGAGGAGGCCGTCCGCAAGATCCGGCTGCTCGACGACCGGCACGGCGCGGACGGTCTCTACCGGCGCGCCGCCACCCCGCTGCGCACCGCCTACGCGCTGCTCGACGCGGGCACGATGCGGCAGACGACCGCCGACCGGCTGTATGCGGGCGCCGGTGAACTGGCCATCTCCGTGGGGTGGCTGGCGCACGACTCGGGCCGGTTCGACGACGCGCGCTCGCACTACGCGGAGGCGCTGGCGACCGCCCGGATGTCCGGGGACCCCGGTCTGGAGGCGCACGCCTTCTGCAACACCGCCTTCCTCGCGCGCGACGCGGGCAGGCCCCGCGAGGCCGTACGGGCGGCGCAGGCGGCCCAGCGCGCGGCCGGCGCTCTGGGCTCTCCCCGGCTGATGTCCCTGCTCGCCCTGCGGGAGGCGGGCGGCTGGGCCGGGCTCGCCGACCGGACCGGCTGCGAGCGGGCTCTGGCCCGGGCCCAGGCCCTCTACGAGCGGGGCCCCTCGGAGTCGGATCCGGAGTGGATGAGCTTCTACGGGGAGGCCGAACTGGAGGGGCTGGAGGCGCAGTGCCGGTCCACGCTGGGCGACTGGCCCCGCGCGGCCCGGCACGCCCGCCGCGCGGCCCATCTCCAGGACCCGCACTTCACCCGCAACATCGCCCTCTACACCGCCGAACTCGCCGACGACCTCGCCCGTGGCGGCCGCCCCGACGAGGCCGCCGCGGCGGGACTGCGCGTACTGGACCTCCTCGACGAAGTCCAGTCCTCGCGGATCCAGACCATGCTCTCGGGCACGGCCCGGGTCCTCCTCCCGCACCGCAGGGCATCGGGTGTGTCGGCCTTCCTCGATCGCCACGCGAGCCTGCCCCGTACGGCGTGACGGGCCGAGGAGTGACGCGTGGATCAGCCCTGGTCCACCAGGTGGCCGCAGTCGTTCCACGTCTCGATGGCGGGCTCGCCGTAGGCCCAGCCGAGCACCGACAGGGAGGTCGGGTTGAGGCGGATGCGGGCGGCGAAGTCGACCGGGAGGCCGAGCCAGCGGGCGCCGATGGCCCGGAGGATGTGGCCGTGGGCGAAGATCAGGACGTCCCGGTCCTCGGCGCGGGCCCAGGCGACCGCCTCGTCCGCGCGCGCGGTGACCTGCTCGAGGCTCTCGCCTCCGGGTACCCCGTCACGCCAGATGAGCCAGCCGGGCCGGATCTCCTGGATCTCGGCCGGGGTCAGGCCCTCGTACGCGCCGTAGTCCCACTCCATGAGTGTGTCCCAGGTGCTCGCCCGCTCGCCGAACCCGGCCAGTTCGCACGTCTCCCGCGCGCGTACCAGCGGGCTCGTGCGCACCTCGGCGCCGGCCAGCGCCTCGAACGGTGCGCGGTACAGTCGCTCGCCCAGCAGTTTGGCACCGCGCCGGCCGCCCTCCAGAAGCGGGATGTCCGTCCTGCCGGTGTGCTTGCCGGCCAGCGACCATTCCGTCTGTCCGTGCCGGGCCAGCAGGATGCGCGGTGCCATGAAGAGGCCTTTCCGGGGAAATGAGAGGCGGATCCCTCCATCATCGCGCACGCTTGCACGGGGCAACCCGCCGGGCGATCTCTGCGTCTTTGACGACCGGGGGCACCCCCTCGGGGGCGAACACATACACCGTAAAGTGGACCGGCGGGCTACGGGCCGCACAACGGCACGTAGATGGGGGAGGGCGTTCGGATGCCGCAGACCGAGACACCAGGCACCGAGGCGATCCCGCGGTCGCGGACGGCCCCGCGGATGCGCTTGCGCTGGTGGACCGAGGTCCCGCTGATCCTGATGGTGTACGCGTCGTACTCGGCGGGGCGGCTGCTCGCCCGCGGTGATGTGTCGAGCGCCGTCGACCACGGTCTGACGATCCTGCGCGCCGAGAAGTTCCTGCATCTGAACGCCGAGCATCCGCTGAACCGTCTCTTCACGCATCATGCCTGGCTCGGCGTACCCGCCGACTTCTGGTACGCGTCGCTGCACTATCTGGTGACGCCCGCGATCCTGGTGTGGGTCTTCCGCTCCCACGCGGTCCGCTACCGCGCGGCGCGCACCTGGCTGATGACGTCCACGTTCATAGGCCTGATCGGCTTCACCCTGCTGCCCACCTGCCCGCCCCGGCTGCTGACCGCGGGCCACGGCTTCGTCGACACGATGGCGCAGTACAGCGACTACGGCTGGTGGGGCAGCCAGGCGAGCGCGCCGCGGGGCATGGGCGGCATGACCAACCAGTACGCGGCGATGCCGAGCCTGCACGTCGGCTGGGCCCTTTGGTGCGGGGTCATGCTGTGGCGTCACGGCCGCACGCCGGCCGCCAAGGTCGCCGGCATCGTGTATCCGCTGTTCACCACGATCGTCGTGATGGGCACCGCGAACCACTACTTCCTCGACGCGGTCGCGGGCGCCGCCGTGATGGGTGTCGGCCTGGCGCTGACCCCGCTGGTGCTGCGGTTCGCGGACGCCGCGAGGAAGCGGCTCGCGGCCCGTTTCGCGCCGGTCGCACTCGCCTCGTGGGGCGCACGGTCCTCAATTGTCAGTGGGGAGTGCCAGACTTCGGCGGGTGAGCGAATTCCCCGACAGCGCGAGCCTCGAGCCGAGCCGGATGTCTCTCCCGCGTCCGCGGACGACGGCGCTCCGGCAGCGGCTCGCTGACCTGCGCGGCCCGGCCGTAGCGCCCAAGGCACTCGACGCCCGCGCCCTGGCCGCCCTCGCCGCGAACCCGGGCTGCGACCGCCGCGCCCTGCTCGACGGCGCGGGGGTCGACAAGGCGAAGCTGGCCGAAGGGCTGGGCTCGCCGTCCGCCTTCGGCCAGTCGCAGTTCGCCTTCATGCGGGGCAACGCGTTCGAGGCACGGGTGAAGGCCGACGGCGGCGCGGAGCTGCTGCGGCTGGTGCACGAGAAGCTCGACCCGGGGGCCGAACCGCCCGCCGCCGGTGTCGTCCCCGACCTCACGGCCGTCGGCCCCGAAGGACGCGCGGCCCGTACGGCGCTCGCGCTGCGCGAGGCCACCGAGGCCGGTGTCTGGACCCTCCTCGACCACCCGATGCTCGCCCTGGACGTCGCGGGCTCCCCCGCCTTCCTGGAGCCGGACGCGGTGGTGGTGCATCCGGACGGCGGCTGGACGGTCGTCGAGATCAAGTCCTTCCCGATGCTGGACGGTTCGGCGGACCCGGCGAAGGTGGGCGCGGCCGCCCGTCAGTCCGCGGTGTACGTGCTGGCGCTGGAGCGCGTCGCCGCCCGGATCGAGCCGGCGCCCGAGGTCCGTCACCGCGTCCTGCTGGTGTGCCCGAAGGACTTCTCCAACCTGCCCACCGCGTCCGCCGTGGACGTCCGCAAGCAGCGCTCGGTCACCCGCCGGCAGCTCGCCCGCCTCACCCGGGTCGAGGACATCGCGGACGCCCTCCCGGAAGGCACCTGCTTCGCCCCGGACCTTCCGGCCGCCGACCTGACGGCCGCCGTCGAGTCCGTCCCGGCGACGTACGCACCCGAGTGCCTGGCCGCCTGCGAGCTGGCCTTCCACTGCCGCGACCGGTCCCGCGCCGAGGGTGCGGTGACGGCGCTGGGGCGCTCCCTGCGCGCCGAACTGGGCGGCCTGACCACGGTCGGCGAGGTCCTGGCGGCGGCCCACGGCGAGGCCGGCGACCCCGCCGATCCGGCGGTGGCGGCCCTGCGCAGAGCGGCCCGACTGCGCGCCGAGGCACTGCGGGAGCACCCGGGCCCCCTGGCCGGCCAGGAGACCCTTCCGGAGGTGGCCCCTTGTCACTGATCGCCGCCCTGGCCCGTCTCGAAGCCGTCAGCAGCGGCCGCGCCCAGCCCGCCGCCACGGTGCGCCACCGCCATCTCTCCGACCGCCCCCTCGTCTTCGTGCCGCTGACCACCGCCGGTGAGGCCGGTGCCCCGCTCGGCGCGCTGGTCGGGACCGAGCGCGAGTCGCCCCGGCTGCTCGTCGTGCCCCAGCCCCGCGACCGCGACCTGCGGTTCGCCTTCCTCGCCGAACTGGCCGACATCGTCCTGCCGTACATCGACGGGTACGCGGACACGGTCGAGGCCGCCGAGCGCACCGAGACCGACCCGGAGACCGGCAAGCGCGTCAAGGTCGAGGTCGAACTGTGCGCGGACGCACCGCAGTTGATCGTGCCGAGCCGCGCGGGCATCGAGTTCGTACGGCTGCTGGGGCGCTCCATGCGTTTCCGGCGCACCGCCGAGCAGGAACCCGAGGCGCCCCATCCGGCGCCGCCCCGGGTGCCGCTGCTCGGACGGTGGCTGACGCACTACGGGGAGCGGGCCCGGGTGCCCGGCTCCTCCCTGCTGCTCGCCCTCTCCGACGTGCTGTCCCGGCACTGGGCCACCGGGCAGAGCAGCCTGGAGGACCAGCACCTGGGAGCGCTGCTCGCCTGGATCGACCCGGCGGCGGACGAGCCGGGCGCGGCGGCGGCCCTGCGCGCGGAACTCCAGCGGGACTCCCGGGGACAACTCGTCTGCCCGCCCGCCGGCCCCGCCACCGATCCCGCCTTCGACAACAAGCTGCTGGCCCCGGCCATCGAGCGCTACGACCGGGCGCGTACGGCGCTGGCGGCGGCCCAGGACGGTCTGGAGGCCGACGACCGGCTCGGCGAACTCACCGCCGCCGAGCGGGAGATCCACGCCCTCGTCGAGAGCCGCACCCGGCCCACCTGGGACGCGGTGTGGCGCGGGCTCGACCTGCTGCGCGCGCTGCCCCCGGGAGCGCACGTCACCGACCGGTGGACCCGCGACCGCTGGTCGTTCACCGGCCACCGCGACCGGATCATCGCGGGCGAGCCCCCGCAGCCCCGTCGCGACGACGCGGTCACCGCGGCCAACAAGCTGGCCACCCGCGAGCGCGAACAGGCCCGGCTGGAAGCCCAGGAAGCCCTGGACGACCCGCTCGTCATGGCCGGACGGCGGCTGAACGGAGAGGCGTTCGCGGGCGAGGTGACGGATGCCGTCATGGCGTACAGCGAGGGGAAGCGGCCCAGCCCCCGTCCGCTGGTGACCGTCCGCACGGACGACCGGCCGCATCTCGGGGAGCGTACGAAGGTCTACCGCTCGCTGGGCGGGAAGCCGCAGGCCGCCGAGTTCGTCGGCTACGAAACCGCCCGGGAGCACGAGGACGCCCCCGGTCTCCTCGTGCTGCGGATCGTCGACAAGATGGGGCGCGGCAAGGAGCCCGAACCGGGCTCGGTGCCGGAGAAGGGGGACCTCGTCTGCTTCACGCTCTTCGAGCACGAGCAGCGCGGTGGTGCCAAGCTGCCCGACCCGGAGCAGACGCCGTGGACCCACGGCGGGCCGCCCGGTGAGGCCGATACCGCGCCCGCCCCCGACCCGGTGACCGCGGAGGACGTCCTGTGACCGCCCTTTCCCCCGCCCCCCTCGACCCCGGGGCGGCCGCCACGCGCGCCACCGACGCGATCCTCCGCGACACGCTGCACGGCACGCACCGCGGGATCGTCGTGGACTCCCCGCCCGGCGCCGGCAAGTCCACGCTCGTCGTCCGGGCGGCCCGCGAACTGGCCGCGGCCGGCCGCCCGTTGATGGTCATCGCACAGACGAACGCCCAGGTCGACGACCTGGTCCTGCGGCTCGCCGAGAAGGACGCCGAACTGCCCGTCGGCCGGCTGCACAGCAGCGATCCCGACCCGTACGACAAGGCGCTCGACGGCCTGGCGAACGTCCGCAAGTCCACGAAGGCATCCGATCTCGCGGGCCTGTCGGTCGTCATCTCCACGGCCGCCAAGTGGGCCCATGTGAAGGACGTCGAGCCGTGGGGGCACGCGATCGTCGACGAGGCGTACCAGATGCGCTCGGACGCGCTGCTCGCCGTGGCCGGGCTGTTCGAGCGGGCGCTGTTCGTCGGGGACCCGGGGCAGCTGGACCCGTTCGCGATCGTGGGTTCCGAGCAGTGGGCGGGGCTGTCGTACGACCCGTCGGCCTCGGCCGTGACGACCCTCCTCGCGCACAATCCCGAACTGCCGCAGCACCGGCTGCCGGTGTCCTGGCGGCTGCCGGCCTCCGCCGCGCCGCTGGTCTCGGCCGCCTTCTACCCGTACACGCCCTTCCGCAGCGGCACGGACCACGGTGACCGGCGGCTCGGCTTCGCCGTCCCGTCGGACGGTTCGGGTCCGGACCGGGTGATCGACGAGGCGGCGGAGGCGGGCTGGGGTCTGCTGGAGCTGCCCGCCCGGCACACACCGCGTACGGATCCGGAGGCGGTCCGGGCGGTGGCCCAGGTCGTCCGCCGCCTGCTGGACCGGGGCGGGGCCGCGACGTCGGAGCGCTCCCCCGATCCGGCCCCGCTGACGGCCGACCGGATCGCCGTCGGTACGGCCCACCGCGACCAGGCCGCCGCCGTCCGTGCCGCCCTGTCGGACCTCGGCGTCGCGGACGTCACCGTCGACACGGCGAACCGGCTCCAGGGCCGGGAGTTCGACGTGACGGTGGTGCTGCATCCGCTCTCCGGGCGCCCCGACGCGACGGCGTTCCACCTGGAGACGGGCCGGCTGTGCGTGCTCACCTCCCGGCACCGGCACGCCTGCATCGTGGTGTGCCGGGCGGGAGTGCCGGACCTGCTGGACGACCACCCCTCGACGGAGCCGGTCCAGCTGGGCGTCACGGTCAAATTCCCTGACGGCTGGGAGGCGAACCACGCGGTGCTGGCACGGCTGGCGGAACATCGGGTGGCTTGGCGGCCGTGACTGCCGCCTGCGGCGCCTGTCCGCAAAGGGAGCGGTCGCACACCCGTTCCGGGGGCCCACTTGCGCGGCCGGGAGACAATGGACGGTGGCCCATCCAGTAGGACGCGCCACCGGAACCGTACGAGGAGGAGAAGACATGGCGGAGCCCACGCCGCGTCGGAACGAACCGCGGCTACGCCCCGCGCCCCTGCTCTTCGAGCCGGCCGAGGCGGCCGGCGACCCGGAGCACTTCTTCGACCTGGAGTCGATCGACGATCCGCGCGCGCTGCTGGCCCGGGCCACGGAGCTGACCCACGCGTTCCGCGCGGCGGCCGACCGTGCGGTCGAGTTCCAGGCCATCGCCGCCGCCCAGCTGGCCGACCCGCGCCGCTTCGACCGGCTCACCCCCGCCTCGATCGCCGAGCGCGCGGAGTGGACCGAGGACTACGCCAAGAAGATGGTCGAGTTCGGCCGCGACCTGCTCCGGGGCGCGGAGGGCAATGGCCACAGCCATGGACATGGGATCAGCGACCACGCGTGAGCCTGCGGCGGGCCGACGGGGGCGGGCCGGGGCCCGGCGGATGACCCCGCCCCACGCGGCCTCCCGCTCGCACGTTTGTTTGGCATATGCCGGACGGGCAAGATACTCCATCCACGTCCCCCTCGTCCCGATTTCCCGCAACTCTTTGAAACGGACCGCTCACCGCCGGTAGATGTAGGTGGCATGAGCAGCACACGGAATCCGGCAGGCACGTCCCTTCACGGCTACGGCGCCGTCGAACCCTCCTCCGACCGGTTCGACGTCTCGGACGTCACCTCGGAGGGGGCCGCCTGGCTCGCCTCGGCAGGTACGTATCCGCGCAGCACGCTCGCGCTCTGGCAGGAGCGGCCCGGCGCCCCGGTCGTGCTGCCCTGCGGCACCGCCTTCGACGTCGTCAACGCCCCCGCGATCTTCGGGCGGCGGATGCTCGACCGGCTCTGGGACGAAGGGCCGGGCTCCGGCCCCGTGGCCACCTACCGCGGGCGCATGCTCCTCTTCGCCGCCCCCGGTACCGCCCAGCGGTTGCCGTCGCTGCTGGACTGGGAGGAATGGGGCTCCCGCGCCGACGAAGGCGCCGGTCACCGCGCCGCGATCCCGCCCCTGCTCTGTCACGGCACCGGCGACGCCGTCACCGTGCCGGCCCTGACCGCGGCCCCGGCTCCCGCGCCCGCCGCCCGGCTCGAATCCCGCTGGCTCGTCGCCCCCGACACCCGCCACCCCTGGCTCCCCGGGCCCGAAATCCTCCTCTGGGCGACGGTCCGCGCAGCCCGCGCGGCCGCCTCCGCGGCGGTGCGGATATCGATTTTTCCTCCCGCCGATCAGGATGCTAAGGTCTACGACGTCAGCAGGCGCCGCTAGCTCAGTTGGTTAGAGCAGCTGACTCTTAATCAGCGGGTCCGGGGTTCGAGTCCCTGGCGGCGCACGCTATCGATAGCGAGGCATGTTCGCGGAATGCGCGAACCGGTCTCGCTATCGTTGTTTTTGCGCGGCTTCGCCGCGCGTTGTGGGGGCTTCGCCACCCACACCCCCATTGCTGTGGCTGGGGCTCAGTTTCGGCTTGCGGGCTGTGGGCTGAGGTTCAGTATCGGCTTTTGCTGCGGCTGGGGCTGGGGCTGGGCTTGTGGGCTTGCGGGCTGTGGCTGAGGTTCAGGTGTCGGCTTTCGCTGCGGCTGGGGCTGACGCGCGGCTTCGCCGGCCCCGGGCGCGTCGGCTGGGGGTAAGCAAGGCGTCGTACACCCGAGGGGTCAATCCGTGGGCCGACCCGTCGTGATCTTGACTGTCCAGGCTCCGGAGACCGTGTGGTCCTCGACCTCGACCCGGACGTTCTCCCCGGGCACCTTGAAGCTCTCGCCGACTCCTACCGGAGCGTCCGCCAGGGGTGGGTACACCGAGTCGTCCCAGCAGCCCTCGGAGTGCGGGTGTGCGTCGACGACCTCGACCGGGCCGCCGCCGGACTCGGTCTCGCTGCGCACCTTGTAGACGAGGACCCCCTGCGTGCAGGTGGCACTGTCGTTGCCCGACGAACCGCGCGCCTCGAACGCGAGTGCGCTGTCGGGGCCGGTGCGGATCACCGCCATTTTCGTTCCCCGCCCCGCTCCGAAGGGCTGCGCGCCCAGGCCGACGGCCGGCATCCCCGGTCCGATGACCTGCGGAGCGGAGCCCACCACCCGTCCGCCGGAGCCGACGGCCTGCGCCCCCGGGCCGATGATCCGCGCGCCGGGCCTGACGGTCCGCGCGTCCGGGCTCAGCACGTCCCCGTCCCTGCCGACGGGTCGGCCCGCCGAGCCGGCGCCCCGGCCACCCGGGCCGGAGGACTGTCCGCCCTGGTCGAGCGGAAGGCCGTCCGAGCCGAAGCGGCCGCCGGCAAGCGCCCCGTCCGCTCCGGATCCCGCGGAGACCGCCGGCGCCGTCGCCGCCGTGTCCGCGGGACTCTGCGACAGCGGCTCCAGGGTCAGCCGGGTGGTGCCGGTGCCCTGCACGCAGGCCACCTGGTGCGGTTCCAGCCAGCCCAGTTTCCACTTGTGCCAGCCGAACAGGTCCGGCGAGAGGCCGAACTGACTGCCCATGAGGTCCCAGTCGCCGACATAGGTGTCCCAGTCGCCCTTGCCGTCCGTCGGACGGTGATAGAGGTCGGGCAGGTCGAAGACGTGACCCGTCTCGTGGGCGAGGACCAGGCGGTCCGGCGGGTGCTTCTCAAAGACCGTGACAACCCGTCGGATCTGCTTGCCGTCGGCCCACATCGGGGTGTCGAGGTTGACGACCTTCGTCGCGTCCGAGTCGACGCCCGGCGCGTCCGGGTCGGCCACGAAGTAGACGATGTCGTACCGCGAGAAGTCGACCTGCCCGTCCGCCGCCCGCAGCGCGTCGCGCAGATAGGCGCCGCGCCGCGCGGAGTTCCAGTCACGCCGTATGGCGTACGAGGTGGAGGGGTGCGGCATCCGGATCCACTGGGGCTGCGGATACGGGCGCAGGGTGAACTTGCCGTACGAGGCGCGCTCGAAGAAGCGGCTGGTCGCCGGGAAGTAGTCGGCGGTGAGCTCCGCGGGTGTCGTCGTCGGGGCCGAGTCGGGGAAGGAGAGGAAGACCAGCACCGCGTTGAGGGGCCGGGTGGGCCGCGGGTAGGCGGTGTTCCAGGTGTCGACGCCCTCCGAGTGGTGGGCCGGCGTGCGCTTCAGGGTGCAGGGGGCGGCGAGCGGTTCGGCGAGCGCGGGGCCGGTGATCAGGGATGTCGCGGCCAGCGCGGTCATCGAGGTGAACACGGCCGCGGTGCTGCGCAGCCGGGGCGCGCCCTCACGGGTGAGGCCCTTCAGAGCATCACGAGTGAGCCCCTTCAGTGGGAGCGGACGCGGCACGTCGACCTCCGGATGCGGTTGTCAGGACACCGCACCCAGCCTCATCTGATTTGTCATACTTTGCCCTGTTTGTCTGCACCAGAAGAGTGAGACGTCCCGACGGCCGACACCCCCGAACACTCACAGAACGTCACAAGCGATCGCCGCAGGAAGGAACCGGTCCAGGCGCGAGCAGAAACGATCTGTCAGAAGGGGTGGTTGTTCCGGGACACTGGACAGTGGCTGGAAGGCCTTTGGGCCAACCTCTATGATCGGCACACTTTCCTGCACGGCCACGGCTTGTGCGGCCGTCCCCCATCCGGCCGAGCACCCCGACGAGACCCATACGAAGAACGAGTGCACTGCGGGAGTGAGCGGTGAGCGGAACGTCCGAAGGGCCGGCGCCCGCGGCAGACCTCGTCCGGCCGGCCGTCACAGAGCGTCACATTGACACGTCTTCCCGTACGGCCACGCCTGCTCGCCTGCCCGGCGAGGGGCCCGAGGGACTCGGCGCGGGACCGGCCGGCGGACCCGTCCGCGCCGCGTTCGCCGCCGCCCCGCTCGCCATGGCCGTCGTCGACCGCGAGGGCCTGGTCGTCACCGCCAACGAGACGCTGGGCATGCTGCTGGGCACCGGCGCGGACACCCTCGCCGGGCGGATCGCCGCCGATCTGGTGGACCTGGCGTCCGACGCCCGCACGTGGCACGCGTACCGCGAGGTGCTCCGCGGCCGGCAGGCCCGGTTGCGCTGCACCCGCCGGATCAAGCACCCCGACGGACACTCCCTCTGGGTCCAGGTGACGATCGCGCCGCTGCCGCAGGAGGAGGGGGCCGTCCTGCTGTCGGTCGCCGACATCAGCGCCCGCCGTGAACTCCAGGCGCGGCTGCGTCACTTGCAGATGCACGACCCGGTGACCCGGCTGCCCAACCGGACCCTGTTCTTCGAACGCCTCTCGGCCGCCCTGGAGGCGGAGGCGTACGAGGAGAGCGGCACCGGCCGGATCGGGCTCTGCTATCTGGACCTGGACGGGTTCAAGGCGGTCAACGACACGCTCGGGCACCGCGTCGGGGACCGGCTGCTGGCGGCCGTCGCCGAGCGCCTGACGCGCTGCGCCGACCAGGCGGGCTACGCGCGCGGCGCCGCTCCTCTGGTGGCCCGGCTCGGCGGCGACGAGTTCGCGCTGCTGGTCGAGGACTCCACCGGGACCGACCAGCTGGCCGACCTGGCCGAGTCCGTACTGAGGTCCCTGCAGGCGCCGTTCGACCTGTCCGGGCAGCGGCTGTCGGTGTCGGCGTCCATCGGTGTCGTCGAGCGCCACGCGGCCGGAACCACCGCCACCGGCCTGATGCAGGCCGCGGACACCACGCTGTACTGGGCAAAGGCGGACGGCAAGGCCCGCTGGACGCTCTTCGACCCCGAGCGCAACGCCCACCGCATGACCCGGCAGGCCCTCTCCTCCACGCTGCGGCCCGCTGTCGAGCGCGGTGAATTCGCCCTCGAATACCAGCCGTTGGTCAGTATGGAGGACGGTGGGGTGCGCGGGGTGGAGGCGCTGGTGCGCTGGAACCACCCGCAGTTCGGCATGCTGACGCCGAATCGGTTCATCGGACTGGCCGAGGAGGACGGCTCGATCGTGCAGCTCGGCCGCTGGGTGCTCGCCACCGCCTGCCGCCAGGCCCGGCGCTGGCAGCTCGACCACCCGGACACCCCGCCGATCTTCGTCAGCGTGAATGTGGCGGTGCGTCAGGTGTGGGACTCCGACCTGGTCGCGGACGTGGCACAGATCCTCGCCGAGACCGGACTCGCGCCGCATCTGCTCCAGTTGGAGCTGACCGAGTCCGCGGTGATGGGGTCGGCGGGCCGCCCGCTCCAGGCGCTCCAGGCCCTCAGCGACATGGGCGTACGCATCGCCATCGACGACTTCGGCACCGGCTACTCGAACCTGGCGTATCTGAGCCGGCTGCCGGTCTCGGTCCTGAAGCTCGACGGCTCGTTCGTCCGCGGCTTCCAGTACGAGAGCCTCGACGGCACGGACACCCACCCGAATCCGGCCGACGAGGTCATCGTCGAGGCGCTCATCCAACTCGCCCACCGGCTGGGGCTGACCGTCACCGCCGAGTGCGTGGAGACGTCCTCCCAGGCCACCCGCCTGCGCGCTATCGGCTGCGACACCGGGCAGGGGTGGCTCTACTCACGCCCGGTGGCTCCGGATCGTATCTCCGAGCTGCTCAGCGTGCCGGGTGTTCAGGCGGGCGCCGGCAAACCGTAGGCGTCCGCGATCAGTTCGTACGAGCGCAGCCGTACGTCTCCGCTGTGTGCGTTGCCCGTGATCATCAACTCGTCGGCGCCGGTGCGCTTCTGCAGGTCATCGAGACCGGAGCGGACCTCGTCGGCGGTGCCGTGGATGACGTTGGCGTTCCAGCTGTCGATGAACTCCCGCTCCAGCGGGCTGAATTCGTACGCCTCCGCCTCCTCCGGAGTGGGGACGAGCCCGGGGCGGCCGGTGCGCAGGCGGACCATGTTCAGGGCGGCGGCCATGACCTGGCGGCGGGCCTCCTTCTCGTCGTCCGTGGCGAGGGCCGAGACGCCGATGAGGGCGTAGGGCGCGTCGAGCAGCGCGCTCGGGCGGAAGGACTCGCGGTAGAGGTCGAGCGCCGGGATCGTGTTCCGGGCCGAGAAGTGGTGCGCGAAGGCGAACGGCAGGCCGAGCATGCCGGCCAGCCGGGCGCTGAAGCCGGAGGAGCCAAGGAGCCAGACCGGGGGTCGGTGCGGGGACTGGACGCCACCGGGCGAGGTCGACTGGATGGGGCCCGGGACCGCGTGGATACGGGCGTACGGGTGGCCGGGCGGGAAGTCGTCGTCCAGGAAGCGGGTCAGCTCGGCGAGCTGCTCGGGGAAGTCGTCGGCGCCCTCGTTCAGGCTGTCGGTGCGGCGCAGGGCGGCCGCGGTGGCGCCGTCCGTGCCGGGGGCCCGGCCGAGGCCCAGGTCGATGCGGCCCGGGGCCATCGCCTCCAGCGTGCCGAACTGCTCCGCGATCACCAGGGGAGCGTGGTTCGGGAGCATCACTCCGCCTGAGCCGAGGCGGATGCGGGTCGTGTGGGCGGCCAGGTGGGCGAGGATCACGGCCGGGGACGACGAGGCGACGCCCGGCATGGAGTGGTGCTCGGCCACCCAGTAGCGGTGGAAGCCGCGGGATTCCGCCAGGCGGGAGATCTTGACGCTGGTCTGGAGAGCCTGCGTGGCGGTGCGGCCCGCGCCTACCGTGACCAGGTCCAGTACGGAGAGGGGGACCGGGGCGGTGCCCTGCGTCCTGCCTCGGATCTCGTCCGTGTCTGCCACCGGGGGTGCCTCCTGTGTTGGTGCGTCGCGCTTCCGCCGTGACCTAACAGGAGGCTGTCTCCGTTTATTCCCGTGCGGGCGCGGGGTGGGGGCTGGGCGGGGAGGTATTTCGCCCCCTCCGCCCCTACCCGTCCCTTGTTCCTGGGGCTCCGCCCCAGACCCCGCTCCTCAAACGCCGGAGGGGCTGAATTTACGCCTGGATCAGGGGCTCCCTCGTGAAGAGGGCGCCGAGCGTCGGGGCGTTGACGCGGCGGTCGGCGAGGCGGAGGGCCTCCCAGACGGTGACCTGGTTGGCGGTGAGGACCGGCTTGCCGAGGGCCTGTTCCAGGGCGGGGAGGAAGGAGGCGGTGTGCAGGGCGGTGTCGGGGAGGAGGACCGCGTCCGCGTCGGGGTGGTCCCCCGCGCGGGCGAGGGCGAGCACCTCGTCCTCGCCCCAGGTGCCGACCTCCGCGGCCGTGATGATCCCGGAGCCGCGCATCGAGACGACGTCGACGCCCGCGTCCTTGAGGAAGGAGACGAAGAGCTCGGCGACGTCGTCGGGGTACGTCGCCGCGACGGCGACCCGCCGGGCCCCGATCTCCCCCGCCGCGTGCGCGAAGGCGAACGAGGTGGAGGAGGCGGGCAGCCCCGCCGCACGGGCGAGGGAGCGGATCTGCTCGTGGGCGCCCTCCCAGCCGTACACGAAGCTGCCGCTGGTGCACGCCCACACCACCGCCTCGGCGCCGGACAGCCGCAGCTCCTCGACGCCCGCGGCGAGCCGGGCGGTGGAGCCCATCTCCAGCAGTGCGTCGACGCGATGGGCGTCCTCGCCGATGTCCGTGTGGACGAGGGGAAGGCGGATGTCGCTGCCCAGGAGCTGCTCGATGCGCGGATAGTCGTCCTCGGCCGAGTGGCCCGGGTAGAGGAATCCGAGTGCGGTCATGCCCAACCTTCCTGTTCTTCCGGCAGTACGGGCCGCTGTCGGGCGGACTGATCGATCAGCCGCTGATAGGGCCCCACGGCCCGGGTACCCAGTTGGCGCAGGGCCGCCCACACCGTTACCTGGTTGGCCGAGATCACCGGGATCCGCAGTTCCGCCTCCAGCTGGGGGATGACGTCGTACGTCGGCAGGTTGGTACAGCTGATGAACAGGGCGTCCGCCGCGCCTCGTACGGCCTCGCGGGCCATGTCGACCACGTCGCGGTACGGGACCTTCCAGATGTGCCGGGTCAGGCCCATGAAGGCGCGCCCGGTGACCTGGATGCCGGCCTCCGCCAGATACTCCTCCAGGGACTGGGTGACCGAGACCGTGTACGGCGTGACCAGCGCGATCCGCTGCGCGCCGAGCTCCGCCAGCGCTGCGAGAAGGGCGCCGGAGGTGGTGAGCGAGGGGACGGCGCCCGCCCGCGTCATCGCCTCGCACATCGCCCGCTCGCCGGGGATACCGCCGACGAAGCTGCCCGAGGTGCAGGCGTAGGCGACGACCTCGGGCGCGACCGCGTTCAGGGCGCGCACCGCCTCGCCGAGGGTCTCGTGCTCGGAGACGAGCCGGGCCAGGTCCAGGCTGACCTCGACCGGCACGAAGGGCGTCCGGGTCAGATGCAGGGAGACGTCGTCCGGCACCCAGCGCCACAGCTCGCGGTCGAGGGCGAAGTCGAAAGGGGCCACCACACCGACACCGCGCTGCGGGCGCGGTCCACCAAGGAAGGAAATGTCCAAAGCAGGCACCGGCCTCACGAACGGAAACGGGTGAGCAACGGACCGTGAACAGAGCCCGTGTTGACGAAGGTAGGTTCGGGTGCGAGCGTGGTCAATCCGCGCATCTCAGACGGCTGCGGCCGGCCCAGCCTCCACGGTCTCGGAGACACCGTTCCGGGATCCGGAGAACATTCACTCCAGAGAAGCGGACGCGCATTGCGAAACGGTTTCCCCCCGATGTCCGAACTCCCTTCCCCCGTAACCCTTCTCGTCCTGGACGCCGAGCCGTTGCCGCGGCTGGGCAGCCTCAGCGGCCGGGTGCGGGTCGAGCACGCCGACGAGTCGACGCTGGCCGAGCGGCTGCCGCGGGCGGACGTGCTGCTGGTGTGGGACTTCGCCTCGCACGCGGTGCGCCACGCCTGGCCCGGTGAGGGGCCCCGGCCGCGCTGGGTGCACACGGCGAGCGCGGGCGTGGACCATCTGATGTCCCCCGAACTCGCCGCGTCCGACACGGTGGTGACCAATGCGCGCGGGGTCTTCGACCGACCGATCGCCGAGTACGTCGCCGCGCTCGTCCTCGCGATGGCCAAGGATCTGCCGCGCACCTGGGAGTTGCAGCGCGCCCGGGAGTGGCGCCACCGCGAGACGCAGCGGGTGGCCGGCACGCGCGCGTGCGTCGTCGGTTCCGGGCCGATCGGGCGGGCGATCACCGGCACGCTCGAGGCCCTCGGCATCACGACGGCCCTGGTGGGACGCACCGCGCGCGCCGGCGTGCACGGCCCGGAGCAGCTGGACCGGCTGCTGACGCGCGCCGACTGGGTGGTGTCCGCGGCGCCGCTCACCGCGGAGACGTCCGGCATGTTCGACGCGCGGCGGCTCGGGATGATGCAGCCGTCGGCGCGCTTCATCAACGTCGGGCGTGGGCAGCTCGTCGTCGAGGACGCGCTCGTGGAGGCCCTGAACAAGCGCTGGATCGCGGGCGCGGCACTGGATGTCTTCCCGCACGAGCCGCTGGGTCCCGACAGCGCCCTGTGGGATGTCCCCGGACTGATCGTCTCGCCGCACATGAGCGGGGACACGATCGGCTGGCGGGACGAACTCGGCGCGCAGTTCGTGGAGTTGTACGAGCGCTGGGAAGCCGGCGAGCCACTGCCGAACGTGGTCGACAAGAAGCGTGGGTACGTTCCCGGGCACTGAACCTGCGCAGGGCACTGACTCCTTTGGAGGGGCGGATGACCGAGCTCACCGAGCTGACCGCGGTACAACTCGTCGACGGCTATCGCAAGGGCGAATTCAGCCCGGTGGACGCGACCCGGGCGGCCCTGGATCGGGCCGAGCGGGTACAGGCCGCCGTGAACGCCTTCGTCCGCGTCGACGCGGACGAGGCCCTGGCGCAGGCCCGGGAGTCGGCGGGGCGCTGGCGGCGCGGTGAACCGGCGGGCCTGCTCGACGGCGTCCCGGTCACCGTCAAGGACATCCTCCTGCAGCGCGGCGGCCCGACCCTGCGCGGCTCCAGGACCGTTGACCCGAAGGGCCGTTGGGACGAGGACGCGCCCTCGGTGGCCCGGTTGCGCGAGCACGGGGCGGTGTTCCTGGGCAAGACGACGACGCCGGAGTTCGGCTGGAAGGGCGTCACGGACTCGCCGTTGTCGGGGGTGACCCGCAATCCGTACGACGTCTCGCGCACGGCCGGCGGGTCCAGCGGTGGCAGCGCGGCGGCCGTGGCGTTCGGCGCGGGCCCCCTGTCGCTGGGCACGGACGGCGGTGGGAGTGTCCGTATCCCCGCCGCCTTCTGCGGGATCTTCGCGCTGAAGCCGACGTACGGACGGGTACCGCTCTATCCGGCCAGCGCGTTCGGGACGCTGGCGCATGTGGGTCCGATGACCCGGGACGCCGCCGACGCGGCCCTGCTGATGGATGTGATCAGCGGCCCCGATCCGCGGGACTGGTCGGGGCTCGGGCCGGTGGACGGTTCCTTCACGGACGGACTGGACGGCGGGGTGCGGGGGCTGCGGATCGCGTACTCGCCCTCTCTCGGCAACCAGGTCGCGGTCCGGCCCGCCGTCGCGGCGGCGGTGCGCGGGGCGGTGGAGCGGCTGGCGGGGCTCGGCGCGTACGTGTCGGAGGCCGACCCCGACTTCACGGACCCGGCCGGGGCATTCCATGTGCTGTGGTTCAGCGGGGCGGCCCGGGTGACCCAGCGACTCGGGCCCCACCAGCGGGAGTTGCTCGACCCGGGGCTCCGGGAAATCTGCGCGGCCGGCGCCCGGTTCAGCGCGCTCGACTATCTCGCCGCCGTCGACGTCCGGATGGAGCTGGGGCGCCGGATGGGCCGTTTCCACGACTCGTACGACGTGCTGGTGACGCCGACGCTGCCGCTGACCGCGTTCGAGGCGGGAGCGGAGGTCCCCAAGGGCTCGGGCCACCGCCGCTGGACGGGGTGGACCCCGTTCACGTACCCCTTCAACCTGACCCAGCAGCCCGCGGCGACCGTGCCCGTCGGGACGGACGCGGACGGGCTCCCGATCGGCCTGCAGATCGTCGCCGCCCGCCACCGCGACGACCTGGTCCTGCGCACGGCCCACGCGCTGTACGAGGCGGGGGCGGCGGGGGTGGCTCCGCCGGTGCTCTAGAGGGGGGCCGGGGCGCGGCGGAGGCCCGCCACAAGGGCATCGGTTCGGGCTCGGGCCGTGAGCGGGCCGGCGGTGTCCGGGCGGGCGGACGGGCGGGGCGCCTCTCCGCGTCCGATCGTCACGCCCGGCGGAAGCTGAGCGTCTCCCCCAGGGCGCCCGAGCGCCACAGGTCGTTGCAGGCCTCGGCCATCGCGTCGAGGCCCTCGGTGACCTGGCCCCAGACGATGCCGGGCACCCAGCCCACGTCTCCGTTGAGCAGCAGGTTGTTGCGCTCGTAGAAGAGGGCGAGGTCGACGACCGTGGTGCCCGGCCGATGCTCGGTGTCGTAGCCGTACGCCTTGGTGCCCAACTCGGAGCCGGCGAAGGCGAAATAGCAGAGATCGCCGGGTATGGGGGTGATGGTGGGATTCTCCAGGGGTGGTTCCTGTGCCGCGAAGGGCGGGAAAAGGGCGTAGATCTCATTGCGCGCGTACTTCGCGTGGTAGACGTCGCCGCTCAGCGGGAGGGCGTCCCACACCGCCGCGCAGGTGACCGGCGCCCGGTCGTCGAGGAGCTTTGCCGTGCAGTGGACCCCCCGCTTGAGCAGGGAGACTTCGATGTAGCGATCAGCCATGCACTCCATGGTCCCTCCGCGGTCAAGGGGGCGTCGGCCCTAGCCGGGCCGAAATTGATCCGCATGGGATGGCTGGACTCGGGTAGCCGCGCGCCCATGGCTCCACCACAAGGGAACAACGACGCTCAGGACGCAGGCATAAGAAGGCCCAGCCGGCGATCGCTGCTCACGAGTGCCTCGGCGCTCGGCGCGGTCGGCGCGCTGGGCGCCGCCGGCTGCAGCCGCGTGGCCACGGCCTCCGCCACCGAGGGCGGTGATCTCCTCGACCGGCTGAAGGCCCAGGGTGTCGTACGCCTGGGAATCGCCGGTGAGATCCCCTTCGGCTACATCGACAGGAACGGCGAGCTGACCGGCGAGGCGCCGGAGCTGGCGAAAGTCATCTTCAAGCGGCTGGGCGTCGACCGGGTGCAGCCCGTGCCGACGGAGTTCGGTTCGCTCATCCCGGGACTCAACTCGCAGCAGTTCGACGTGGTCTCCGCGGGGATGTACATCAACCCGGAGCGCTGCGAGCAGGTCATCTTCTCCGACCCGGACTACCGGATGCTGGACGCCTTCATCGTCCGCAAGGGCAATCCGAAGGACCTGCACGACTACCGGGACGTCGTCGGGAAGAAGGCCAAGTTCGCCACCGGGACCGGCTATGCGGAGATCCAGTACGCCGTGGAGGCCGGGTACAAGGAGAGCGACATCCTGATCGTGCCGGATCAGGTGGCCGGGCTGAACGCCGTGGAGGCGGGGCGCGTCGACGTCTTCGCCGGGACGGCGCTCACGGTCCGCGAGGTGGTCAAGAAGTCCGGCAGGACCGAGAGCACGAAGCCCTTCGCACCGCTGGTGAAGGGCAAGCCGCATGTCGACGGCGGCGGCTTCGCCTTCCGGCCGACCGAGACGAAGCTGCGGGACGCCTTCAACTCCGAGCTGGCGAAGATGAAGGCGAGCGGTGAGCTCTTCCGGATCCTGAAGCCGTTCGGCTTCACCAAGGCCGAGATGACCGACATGACCGCGAAGGAGCTCTGTCGCGGATGACCTCGGGACTCTGGGAACTGGTACTCAAGGGGATCTGGACCACCGTCCAGCTGCTGGTGTTCAGCGCGCTGCTGGCCACGGCCGTCTCCTTCGTCGTGGGTATCGCGCGCGCCTCCCGGCTGTGGATCGTCCGCTTCCTCGCGGGCTTCTACACCGAGGTGTTCCGCGGCACCTCGGCGCTCATCATGATCTTCTGGGTGTTCTTCGTGCTGCCGCCCGCCTTCGGCTGGCAGCTGGTGCCCCTGTGGGCCGGCACGCTGGCGCTCGGACTGACCTACGGCGCGTACGGCGCCGAGGTGGTGCGCGGCGCCCTGAACGCCGTCGACCCCGCGCAGCTCGAGGGCGGGATCGCGCTCAGCTTCACGCCCTGGCAGCGGATGCGGCTGATCCTGCTGCCGCAGGCGGTGCCGGAGATGATCCCGTCGTTCTCGAACCTGCTGGTCGAGCTGCTCAAGGGCACCGCCCTGGTGTCGGTCATGGGCATGGGCGACCTGGCGTTCAGCGGCAACCTGGTGCGGCTCGCCCTCCAGGAGAGCGCGGAGATCTACACGTACATCCTGCTGATCTACTTCGTGATCGCCTTCCTGCTCACCCGGATCATGCGGGGTCTGGAGCGGCGGCTGAAGGCGGGGCTCGGCCGGGCGCCGCAGCGCAAGGGCGCGTGGTCGCTACGGCGTGACGCGGCGGACACGGCGACGGCCGGCGCCGGAACCGGGGGTGCGCGATGAAGTGGGACTGGAGCGCGGTCGGCGACTTCATGCCGCACTTCTGGGACGGCCTGCTGGTCACTCTTCAGGCGCTGGTGCTCGGCTCGCTGATCTCCTTCGCCCTCGGTCTGCTCTGGGCGCTGCTGATGCGGACGCCGACGCGCTGGGTGCGCTGGCCGGTCGGGGTCGTCACGGAGTTCGTCCGCAACACCCCGCTGCTCGTGCAGCTGTTCTTCCTCTTCTATGTGCTGCCGGAGTGGGGAGTCACGTTCTCCGCGCTGACCACCGGTGTGGTCGCGATCGGGCTGCACTACTCGACGTACACGATGCAGGTCTACCGGGCCGGCATCGAGGGAGTGCCCGCCGGCCAGTGGGAAGCGGCCACGGCACTCAATCTGCCCCTGACGCGCACCTGGACCGCGGTGATCCTGCCGCAGGCGATCCGCCGGGTGGTGCCCGCGCTGGGCAACTACGTCATCTCGATGCTCAAGGACACGCCCCTGCTGATGGCGATCACCGTGCTCGACATGCTCGGTGAGGCGCGGCTCTTCTCTCAGGAGCACTTCCAGTTCACCGAGCCGCTCACGGTCATCGGCGTGGCCTTCATCCTCATTTCCTATCCGGCTTCCCTCCTCATGCGAGCCCTGGAGCGACGTCTTGTCCGCTGACACCAATCCCGTGAACGATCTCGTGAATCCGCCGGTGGACGGCAGCGAGCTGATCCGCTTCGACCGGGTCACCAAGCGCTTCGGGGACAACACCGTTCTCGACGGGCTCGACTTCTCGGTCGAGTCCGGCAAGCACGTCACGCTGATCGGCCCGTCCGGCTCCGGCAAGACGACGATCCTGCGGCTGCTGATGACCCTGACCAGACCCGACGAGGGCACGATCAAGGTGGGCGGCGACTACCTGACGCACGAGGAGAGGAACGGGAAGCTGGTCCCGGCCGGCGAGAAGCACATCCGGGAGGTCCGCAAGAACATCGGGATGGTGTTCCAGCAGTTCAACCTCTTCCCGAACATGAAGGTGCTGCGGAACATCACCGAGGCGCCGGTCACCGTCCTCGGCCTGTCCCGGGACGAGGCCGAGCAGCGGGCCCGGGAGCTGCTCGAGCTGGTGGGTCTGACCGACCACGTCGACAAGTACCCGAGCCAGCTCTCCGGCGGCCAGCAGCAACGGGTGGCCATCGCGCGGGCGCTGGCGATGCGGCCGCAGGTGCTGCTCCTGGACGAGGTGACGTCCGCGCTCGACCCCGAGCTGGTCGCGGGTGTCCTCGACGTCCTCCGGGACATCGCCCGCACCACGGACATCACGATGCTCTGTGTGACCCACGAGATGAATTTCGCCCGCGACATCTCGGACCAGGTTCTGATGTTCGACTCGGGCCGGGTCATCGAGGCGGGGCCGCCGGAGAGGATCTTCAGCGATCCGGAACACGACCGGACGCGGGAATTCCTCAGCGCGGTGCTCTGACTACGGGAAGTGAACGCGCAAGGCACGAGGTCCAGCCGGTGGGACATGACTCCTGAGTCGTGACGCTGGCATATGCCAGGGTGGCGCGTTCCTGCTGAGAGGCATGGAGCGCGCCACCAATCTCGTCAACAGACGCTCACGGCAAGCGCTTTGGTGGTTATCGTGGAGAGAGCCCGCCGTCCGGGCTTGTTCCGTCCGAGCCGGGCCGAAAAGCGCAGGGGGAAACCGTGGCGCTGATGAACGAGCCGACCGCTCCGTACCACTCGGCCCAGGACGCCCTTCGGGTCCTGGAGACAGTGGCACGGCAGAGCACCGGCATCACCGACACCCAACTCGCCCGCGAGACGGGCCTCGGCACGGACCGGCTCACCGCACTCCTGCGGATGCTGCGCCGCGAGGGGTACGTCGAGCAGATCACCGACGGCGCCTATGTGGCCGGCGCCTCCCTGAGCAGGCTCGGCTCCGCGCACGGGCGCGACGAGGCCCTGCGCGAGAAGCTCCAGCACACGCTGGACCGGCTGCGCGACTCGGTGGGCGCGGCCGTCTACATCAGCCGGTACATCGACGGTGAGGTGCACGTCACCCAGTACGCCGAGGGTCCCGCCACGCCCGCGGTCAACGAGTGGGTGGACTTCCGCTCCTCCGCCCATGCCAGTGCGGTCGGCAAGAGCCTGCTGGGCCAGCTGGATCTGAACGGCCGCCGCGACCACCTCTCCCGCCACAAGATGGCCCGTCTCACCTCGCGGACCATCACCAACGAGCGGGTGCTGCTCAGCAGGCTCGACGCCCAGCCGCCCACGGTCCCGGTGCTCGACCTCCAGGAGTACGCGGTCGGCACGGTGTGCGCGGCCGTCCCGATCACCGCGGGCTCCTCCGTCGGGTGCCTCGCGCTGTCCCTGCCGGTCGAGCACGCGCACCGGCTGCGGCAGGCCGCGCAGACGCTGAACCGGGGTGCGGCTCCGGTGCTGCTCTCGCTCGCCATCTAGGACAGGTCCCTGTTTCCGGCCACCCGGCTCGCGCCCGGGTGGTCAGAACCATCCCTCGGGACCAGGTAGTATTTTCTCTGTCGTCAGCCCGCGGGAGCGGGTCGGCGAGAGTCATGCGCCGCTAGCTCAGTTGGTTAGAGCAGCTGACTCTTAATCAGCGGGTCCGGGGTTCGAGTCCCTGGCGGCGCACCAGCGAAAAGGTCGTTGACCTGGGGCTTCTCAAGTTTTTGAGAAGCCCCTTTCGCGTTTTCGGGTGCTGGATCACCCCGGGGCCGGGAAGGGTCCGGGTGGGCCTCGATGGCCTCGAAGAGAGCTGCGGGCCGGCGTGGCTGCACTGACGCGACGACTCAAGCCGGCGTCGAGTCCGCGGCCCTAGAGTCTCGGGCATGCGAATCTTGGTTACCGGCGGGGCCGGATTCATCGGCTCCCAGTACGTCAGGGCGCTGCTGTCCGGCGAGCTTCCGGGGGCGGACGGCGCCCGGGTGACCGTCATCGACAAGCTCGGCCACGGCAGCAATCCGCAGAACCTCGCGCCGGTCGCCGGGGATCCCGCGTTCCGGTTCGTCCACGGCGACATCTGTGAGGCGGAGCTGGTGGACGAGGTCGTACGCGGGCACGACGCGATCGTCCACTTCGCCGCCGAGTCGCATGTCGACCGGTCGATCGACGACGCCCGCCCGTTCGTCACGACGAACGTGCTCGGCACTCAGGTCCTGCTGGACGCGGCCCGGCGGCACGGGACCGGGCGTTTCCTGCACGTGTCGACGGACGAGGTCTACGGTTCCATTGCGGCCGGCTCATGGACCGAGGCGCAGCCGCTGGCGCCGAATTCACCGTACGCGGCGTCCAAGGCGGGCTCCGACCTGCTGGTGCTGTCCGCGCACCGGACCCACGGGCTGGACGTCGTGATCACGCGGTGCTCGAACAACTACGGTCCCTACCAGGAGCCGGAGAAGGTCATCCCGCTGTTCGTGACGAATCTTCTGCGGGGGCGGCGGGTCCCGTTGTACGGAGCGGGTGACAACGTCCGTGAATGGCTCCATGTCGCCGACCACTGCCTGGCTGTGCAGCTGGCTCTGCGGGGCGGCAGGCCCGGCCATGTCTACAACGTCGGCGGTGGCACGGAACTGACCAACAAGGAGCTGACCGCGCGCCTGCTGGAGAGCTGCGGGGCCGGCTGGGACATGGTCGAGCGGGTGGCCGACCGGCTCGGCCACGACCAGCGGTACTCGCTGGACATGACCAAGATCCAGAACGAGCTGGGTTTCGCCCCACGGCAGTCGTTCGAGACGGGCCTCAAGGCCACGGTCGACTGGTACAGGGACAACACCTCCTGGTGGAACCGGTAGAAGTCCGCGGGGTCTCGCGCCCAGCAGGCACCCAAAGGCCCGCCCGGAGAACCGGGCGGGCCTTTCGCTGTTCACCGGGCCGGACAGGGCCTGAGCGCGGGGCGCCCGGGGGCCGCCGTCAGCGAACCAGGCGGAAGAACTCGCGCAGCTCACCGACGAAGGTGTCCGGCTGTTCGACGGCGAGGAAGTGCCCGCCGTTGTCGAGGTCCTTCCAGTACCGCGTGTCGGTGAAGCGGCGCTCGCACCACGCGCGCGGCATCCAGGCGTCGTTCGGGACGACGGAGGCACCCATCGGGATTCGGACCTCCTCGGCCGGGTGGTCGTGCCAGCTCTCCCAGAACAGGCGTGCCGAGGACGTGGCGGTGCCGGTCAGCCAGTACATCATCACGTTGTCGAGCAGCCAGTCACGGGAGACGGCCTGCTCCAGGTCGCCGTCGTGGTCCGCCCACTCGTGGAAGCGCTCGACGATCCAGCCGGCCAGCCCGGCGGGCGAGTCGTTCAGCCCGTAGCCGAGGGACTGCGGACGGGACGACTGGATGGCGGCGTAACCGGAACGGTTCTGCCCGAACCCCGCCATCCTGGCCATCGCCCTCTGGTCCCGCGCGTCCAGCTCGATCTTCTCCTTCGGGGCCGGCGCCATCGGCATCGCCAGGTGGATCCCGGCCAGATGCCCGGGGTCGGTGCTGCCCAGGACGCCGGTCACCCATGAACCCCAGTCGCCGCCGTGGGCGCCGTACCGGTCGTAGCCGAGTTCGGCCATCAGGGACGCCCACGCGGCGGCGATGCGCGGGACGGTCCAGCCGAGCTCGGCCGGCTTGTCGCTGAAGCCGTGGCCCGGCAGCGACGGGATCACGACGTGGAACGCGTCGCGCGGGTCGGGCGGGTTGGTCAGCGCCTCCACGACGCCGGTGAACTCCAGAACGGAGGAGGGCCAGCCATGGGTGAGCAGCAGGGGCAGCGCGTCCGGGTGCGGCGAGCGCGCGTGCACGACGTGCACCCCGAGACCGTCGACCTCCACGCGGAGCTGGGGCAGTTCGTTCAGCCGCGCCTCGGCGGTCCGCCAGTCGTATTTCTCGGCCCAATAGGCGCACAGCTCCCTGGCCTTGTCGAGCGGCATGCCCTGGGACCAGTCGGACACGGACTCCTTGTCGGGCCATCGTGTCCCGGCCAGCCGCCGCCGCAGGTCGGCGAGCGTCTCCTCCGGCACATCAACGGTGAATGGAACGGCTTTCGAGCTCACTCCGGGTACCTCCCTCGCCGGTACTGATCCGGGTCAGGCTTCCACCCCGGCCTATAAGGCCACTGGAGCCGTGTGGGACTGCCCCCGGCGCCGGCAATCGCCGCTGCTGGAAGGGAGGTCGAGCCGGGGATTCGCCGATCCCCCACCCGGCCTCGATCGGCTCTATAGGCGCCGTCATTAGCTTCCGAGACATGCGAGGCATCATCTTGGCCGGCGGAACCGGCACCCGGCTGTGGCCGGTCACCCAAGCCGTATCGAAACAGCTCATGCCGGTTTTCGACAAGCCGATGATCTACTACCCGCTGTCCACCCTGGTGCTGGCGGGGGTACGGGACATCCTCGTCATCACGACGCCGTCCGACCGGGATTCCTTCGAGCGGCTGCTGGGCGACGGCGCGCAACTGGGCCTGCGGATCCAGTACGCGACACAGCCCAGGCCCGGGGGCATCGCGCAGGCGCTCGTGATCGGCGCGGACTTCATCGGGGACGAGCCGGTGGCTCTCATCCTCGGCGACAACATCTTCCACGGCGTCGGCCTCGGCGAGCAGCTGAAGACCCATGCCCGTCCGGACGGTGGTCACATCTTCGCCTACCCGGTGGCGAACCCGAGCGCCTTCGGCGTCCTGGACTTCGACCGCGAAGGGCGCGTCCTCTCCATCGAGGAGAAACCCGCGCACCCGAAATCGAGGTACGTGGTCCCGGGCCTCTACTTCTACGACAACCGCGTGGTCGACATCGCCAGGTCGCTGCGGCCCAGCGCACGCGGCGAGCTGGAGATCACCGAGGTCAACCAGACGTACCTGCGGCGCGGTGAGCTCAGCGTCACCGTGCTCGACCGCGGCACGTCGTGGCTCGACACCGGGACCTTCGCCTCGCTGGTGCAGGCGTCGGAGTTCGTCCGGGTGATCGAGGAGCGGCAGGGACTGAAGATCGGCTGCGTCGAGGAGGCGGCCTGGCGCAACGGGCTCATCAGCAACGACCGGCTGCGGGAACTCGCGGAGCCGCTCCTGTCGAGCGGCTACGGCGTGTACCTGACCGGGCTGCTCGACGCCGCCGCCGAAGAGGTCCAGCAGCCGGTCCCGGTCGGCGCCGGCGTCACCGGGTGACAAGGAGACCTGATGAACTTCGAAGAACTCGGCATCGAGGGCGTGCACCTGGTCAGGCCGCAGGTGTTCGGCGACCCGCGCGGTGCGTTCCTGGAACTGTTCGTGGGCCACCGGCTGGCCGAGGCGACCGGCCACGCGATGGACGTGGCACAGGTCAACTGCTCGGTCTCGCGGCGCGGCACGATCCGCGGCATCCACCTCACGTCCGCCCCGCCGGGTGAGGCGAAGTACGTGACGTGCGTGAGCGGCGCGATCGTCGACGTCGTCGTCGACGTCCGGGTCGGCTCGCCCACCTACGGCGCCTCCCTCGCGATACCGCTGGACGACGTGCAGCGGCAGGCCGTGTACATCCCCGCAGGGCTCGGCCACGGTTTCGCGGCGGTCAGCGACACCGCGGTGGTCACGTACCTGTGCGACAACGTCTACACCCCCGGGAAGACGATCTCGATCAACCCACTGGACCCGCGGCTCGCCCTGCCGTGGCCCGCCATGGACGACGTCGTCCTGTCCGACAAGGACCGGAACGCACCGACGCTGGCAAAGACGGAGGCCCTCGGCGTGCTGCCGCAGTTCTCGGACCTCCGTGTCAAGACACCGAGCCGGCGCCGCGGATGAGGCGGCGGTCATCCCCGAGTGAGTCGACGACACCAGGAACAGGAGCAGTCATGAAAAGGCACATCGCCTTCCTGAACATCCCCGCGGCGGGTCACGTCACACCGACGCTGGGCGTGGTCGAGGAGCTGGTCAGGCGCGGCCACAAGGTGAGCTACCTGACCACCGACGACTTCGCCGAGCGCATCGCCTCGACGGGCGCCGAGGTCATCCCGTACACCACGACACTCGACCCCCGGACGATCGCGCCCACCGGCGCCGAGGACTGGCTGGCCCGTGTCCTGCTCGGTGCGGTCCGGGAGGCGGCCGCCACGGCGCCGTCCCTGGAGGCCCACTTCGGCGAGGACCTGCCGGACTGCCTCGTCTACGACATCTCCATGCAGTTCCTCGGCCGGGTGATGTCGCGCAAGCTCGGCGTGCCGGGCATCCAGCTCTACCCGGTCCTCGCGTCCCACCAGTACTTCTCCGAGGCGAAGGGCGCCGCCGAGGGGATGTTCGGCGACCTGACGCGTGAGCTGCGCGCGTTCGCCGACGAGAACGGGCTGCAGGGCGTCCCGCTGGACGAGCTGATGGCGGACGCGCCCCGCAACATCTCCTTCCTGCCGCGCGAGTTCCAGTCCGACGCCGAGTCCTTCCCCGAGGACCGGTACACGTTCGTCGGGATACCGCTGCGGGAGAGCGATCTGCAGGGCACCTGGCGGCCGTCCAGCGACAACCCGGTGGTGCTGATCTCCCTGGGCACGACCTTCAACACCCAGCCCGAGTTCTTCGCGATGTGCGCCAAGGCGTTCGAGGGGCTGCCGTGGCATGTCGTGATCGCGGCGGGCCCGGGCGTGGACCTGGAGGCGGTGGGTGAACTGCCGCCCAACGCCGAGATCCACACGTGGTTGACCCTGCAGGCGGTCCTGGAGCACGCCGGCGCGTTCGTGTGCCACGGCGGTGCCGGCAACACCATGAACGCCCTGTACGCGGGGGTGCCGCTCGTCTCCGTACCGCACAACGGGGACTCGGAGATGATCGCCAAGCGGACCGACGAGCTGCGGCTCGGCCGGGTGCTGGACCCCGAGGAGGTCACCGCCGAGACCCTCCGGGAGGCCGTCCTGGAGGTCGCCGCCGACGAAGTCGTGCAGGCGAACCTGCGCGACATGCGCAAGCACATGCAGGAGGCGGGCGGCGCGCCGCGCGCGGCCGACACGATTCTCGGTCACCTCGACGCCGCGTCGAAGTGACGCTCGAAACCAACAGGAGATGCCGATGAACTCGCACGATCTCAGCACCAAGCTCGTCCCGGGTGACCTGTTCCTGGAGATCCAGCAGTTCTACTCGCTGCAGCTCAAGATCCTCGACCGCGGTGACGGCGAGCAGTGGGCTCAGACCTTCACTCCGGAGGGCGTGTTCCAGGCTGCCGACATGCCTGAGCCGCTGGTCGGCCGCGAGATCCTCGTCAAGGCGATCGAGCGGCAGTCGGCCCTGCACGAGGGGCTCATCCTCCGGCACTGGGTCGGTCAGCTGACCGTCGAGCAGCTGGACGACGTCACGGTCCGCGCGCAGAGCTACGTCATGGTCTACGTGACCCCCGACCGCACGCTCCTGAACGGCGAGGTGCACTTCCGCCACCACACCCTCTGCGACGACGAACTCGTCCGCTCGAACGGGTCCTGGCTCGTGCGCAAGCGCTTCGTCGAAACCGACGGCGCCTACAAGTGAGCGCCATGATCCCCCTCTTCAAGGTGGCGATGTCCGAGAAGGCGTCGGCGTTGGTCGGCCAGGTTCTGGACAGCGGCTACATCGGTCAGGGCGCGAAGGTCGACGAGTTCGAGCGCGCCCTGGCCGGCCGGCTGGACAACCCCCGGATCCTGACCGTCAACAGCGCCACGTCCGGGCTGCACCTGGCCCTCCACCTGGTCGCCACGGAGTCGGGCCGGGACGGCGAGGTCCTGGCGACCGCGCTGACCTGTACGGCGACGAACTGGCCGATCCTGGCGAACGGGATGCGGATCCGGTGGGTGGACACCGACCCGGCGACCCTGAATCTCGACCTCGATGACCTGGCCCGGAAGATCACGCCCGCGACCCGGGCGATCGTCCTCGTGCACTGGGGCGGCTATCCGGTCGACCTGGACCGCCTGAACCGCGTCCTCGACCAGGCCGAACGCGTCCACGGCGTCCGGCCCCGGGTCATCGAGGACTGCGCCGACGCGTGGGGCGCCACCTACAAGGGCGTCCCGCTCGGCGGGCACGGCAACATCAGCGTCTACAGCTTCCAGGCGATCAAGCACCTCACGACCGGTGACGGCGGACTGATCGTGCTGCCCGACGACGATCTGCTGGCTCGCGCCAGGCTGCTGCGCTGGTACGGCATCGACCGCGACGGCGGTACGTCCCGGTTCAAGAACGACATCCCCGCGTACGGCTTCAAGTTCAACATGAACGACATCAACGCGGCCATCGGGCTGGCGAACCTCGAGATCGTGGACGACCTCGTCGCCCGGCACCGCGAGAACGCCGCGTTCTACGACGCCGAACTGGCCGGCGTGGACGGTCTCGAGCTGACGGAACGGTCCCCCGACCGCAATCCGTCGTTCTGGTACTACTCCCTCAAGGTGGACCACCGCGACGTCTTCGTCCGGCGCATGAAGGAGGCCGGAATCGCCACCAGCGAGGTCCACGAGCGCAACGACATCTACGGCGCCACCCAGCGTTACCAGGCGGTCCTGCCCGGACTCGACAGCGTCGCCGGGCGCCACATCGCCATACCGGTCGGCTGGTGGGTCTCGGACGAGGACCGGGCCCACATCGCGAAGACCATCACCGCCGGCTGGTGACCACCGCCGGACGGCGCGGGACGTGAGGAGGCGGGGAGCCGGGGGGCGGCCCCCCCCCACACCACGGG